>NZ_AP028867.1:637540-956310 GCF_036511535.1 Indolivaga capnocytophagoides
TTGGTTGGTGAGAATGGAAATGGAAAAACCACCCTGTTACGGTCTTTGTGCCGGGAGTTGGATATTACCGGAGGAACTATCAATTATAATTTTCCGAGTAAAGATAATTACGATCTGCGCACTCAATTGGTATATATTCCTCAGAGAACAAAAGACTGGCATGGCTCACTTTTAACCAATTTGCAATTTACGGCATCGTCTTATGGTATTCGTGGAGAAGAAAATGAATACTTGGTTCAGCTGGTTATTGCTCGTATGGGATTAAGAGCATATCGTCATCTTAATTGGAAAAGTTTGTCCTCGGGTTATAAGATGCGTTTCGAGCTGGCTCGTATGTTATTGCGGAAGCCTAAGCTACTGTTAATAGACGAACCTTTGGCCAATCTGGATATTCTGGCACAGCAAGTTGTTCTTGACGATTTCAGGGATATTGCTAAGTCACTTTTCCGTCCTCTGGGTATCGTTTTAAGTTCCCAACAACTTTACGAAGTTGAGAAGACATCGGATCGGGTTGTGTTTTTGAAACAAGGAAACCCCCAAAGTATTAATTATACAAGTACGACAGAAGGATCTGATATTCTGTTAGTTAAAGATAAGGAAGAAGCTATACCTGAACTTATTATTGAATTTGAAAGCGATTGGGGACAGGATCTGATACGTGAGTCTTTAGCCGTTATCGGAATGGAAAGCCTTCAGCTAAAAGGAGGAACGTATGTCGCGATTTTTTCTGCAAGTGTTACTCTTAATCATTTTTTACAGCTGGTTGTAGATAAAAATATTCCTTTGAGCTATTTCAGGAATATATCTAATTCCACACGCCGTTTCTTTCTGTAACTAAGGTTAAGCCCTTAATTATTCCTTTTTTACTAAAGCTTATACAAGATGCTAGACAAAATACAAAAATATCTATTACTGAATCATCCGTTGCTCTGGAATATACGGATTGTACCCGTGTTGGGGTTTACAATATTAGTTAATGTCCTGTTCTTTCTTATAGGGTATTTCTCTTCTTCGATTGATTTCTCAAAGTCGAATTACTATGATGATTTTATAGATTCGGGAATTCTTTATTTTTCGATCGGTTTAATCTGTGTACTGACACTCATTATATGGCTTATATTCTATTCGAAGAATAATGCCTTCAAATCTTTTTATCCTCGGTCGGCTAAGTCCCTGTATCTTGAATGGGTATTAATATATACAATTATCTTTATGTCTATATTGCCATTCTTTTCTCTGAATGTCGGAAGTACAATGAAAAAGCGTTCGTATGCAACCGAGAAGGAGGCTTTAAAAGCTGTCGAAACTTTGAATATGATCAAAATACTTATTCCTACCGATAAAACTAATTATTATAGAGAATATCCGGATGAAGAAACAGCCATCATTGAGAATAAAAGAAAAACGATGTCTTTAGATTCGGCTGTGATATTAGCAGAGGGGCAAAATGTATACTATGAAAATTATCCAGATTTCGCTCAACTGTCTTTGCTTAATTATCAGGAGTATACACCTATATATGTGTCGAGCGGCTACGATCATTACGGATTAAAGAATTCGGAGACAGTAAAAGAATGGCTGAAAGGTCAGGATAAAGAAAAAATAGCTCATTTAATGGATGATTTTCTGTTATTACATACCGATCGACATCTCAAAACTAATCTGAACAGAGATTTATGGCTTAAGCTGGTTTATAATCCATCGAAATATCCGGTTGGAGATTTTAACTTGATCAGACCTTATAATCTAGAGAATAGCGAATATAATTATAGATCTTATAATTATAAATCAAACAATAGCAATAGCTATAATAATATCGAATACTATGTCCAATTTGAAGAATTGAAAAGTGGTTACGAAAAAGTCTTCGATGCATACGATATACCTCTTTTTAATCCTATTGCATTGTTGATTGTTTTATGCGTATCAGGAGGTTTTTCATTGCTTATATTTTCGTATCGTGTGACATCCGGTAAGGCATGGCTGATTGCATTTGTATCTTTAGGAATCTTTTTATTTGTTGATGGGTTGTTTTCTCTAATCTCAGGTGTCTCGGGATTTTTTGCATATCATGTTGTCTTATTGATTTTATTTGGAGTAGAACTCGCCAACATATTATCCCGAAATTCAAATTTGCAGAATAAAGGAAGATCAAATATATATGTCAACCATTTATTGTGGTTTATACCGGCTGTACCAGCCATTCTGTTCTTTTTTGGTTATTCGATATGCAGTTCCGGATGCTATGACAGTGATGGAATTAATCAGAACACGTTGGGTTGTATATGGTATCGTTTTATGGATGATCATATCGCTGAATTTGTATTAGGTAATGTTTGCTTGACATTTGTATCGATGTGGTTTTTTATTCGTTATGTGTTACTTCGATGGAAAAGTTTACCCGAAGAATAATCTGATGTTAAAAGACTCTGTATATAATTATAAAACCCGCATTTGTAGTGCGGGTTTTATAATTACAATAGCTAACTTTGAGGCATTAAAGCCGTAGGCTTTCTTATTGGCTTTGTTCGTATACTTATTGTAGTTCGTTTTCGTTTTAAAATACAATATTAAATACTTTCAGCTCATATAATTTTCGAAAAAATAATAATAATATTATATGCAATCGATTAGGAAAATATTTAAAATAGGCTTTGGTCCGTCAAGCAGCCATACTATGGGACCAAGTAATGCTGCTAAAATCTTTAAGGAGCGAAATCCTAAGGCCGATTCATATATGGTTGATTTGTATGGCAGTTTGGCGGCAACCGGAAAAGGGCATATGACTGATGTTGCTATAGCCGAAATGTTTGCTCCGAAATCCGTAGAAATAAAATGGATACCTGATAAAGAATTGCCTTTTCATCCGAATGGGATGATCTTGAGGTCTTTATCCTCTGATAAAGATATACTTGATACCTGGACAATATATAGTATAGGAGGAGGTGATCTGGCTGATGAAAAAACAAAAATATCTGTTCAGCCGATTTATGACAAACATACGATGAAACAAATTCTCGATTGGACTCATAAAACAGGAAAAACATTTTGGGAATATGTCGAAGAGACAGAAGGTACCGAGATATTTGATTATCTGAATGATGTGTGGACTGTAATGAAGGCTGCTATTAGAAACGGCATAGAAGAAGAAGGGATCTTACCCGGTGGACTAGGTTTGCAACGGAAGGCTTCATCTTATTTTGTTAAGGCGAAGGGATACAATGGTTCAATGATGAGCCGTGCTTTGCTTTTTTCGTATGCACTGGCTATGTCCGAAACAAATGCTTCCGGAGGAAAGGTCGTAACTGCTCCTACTTGTGGTTCGTGTGGAGTGTTACCTGCTGTTTTATATCATCTGCATAGCAGTCATCACAATGTAAGTGACAAGAAAATTCTGAGAGCTTTGGCTACGGCCGGTCTAATCGGTAATATAGTTAAAGAGAACGCATCCGTTTCGGGAGCAGAGGTCGGATGTCAAGGTGAAATCGGAGTGGCATGTGCAATGGCTGCGGCTGCCGGTGCACAGCTTTTCGGTGGAACCACCTCCCAGATTGAATATGCAGCCGAAATGGGACTCGAGCATCATTTAGGCTTGACTTGCGATCCCATCTGTGGGTTAGTACAGGTTCCTTGTATTGAAAGGAATGCTTTTGCTGCGGTACGTGCTCTGGATTCGTGCTCTTATGCCATGCTTTCGGATGGAAAGCATCTGGTCAGTTTCGATAAAGTGGTTCGTACAATGAAAGAAACCGGACACGATTTACCCAGCCTATATAAAGAGACATCGCATGGCGGATTAGCAAAAAATATAAATAATGAAGATTGAGTTTGTGCTAATATACAAAAAAGAGAGTTTTATTAACTCTCTTTTTTGTATATAATATTCTATACTTTATTTATTCAGCATCTACCCCAAAACTCGAAATTATTGTTGCTTTTTCATCCAAAGCGTTAGGGTTCATAGTCACAATACCGAATTCCCCAGTTCTGTTTTCAGTGATGGTAATCAGATAAGAACTTGTTCCATACTTTTTTGCTGTAAAAGGTAATTCTTGTAAATTGTTTTTTGATGCTCCTCCAAAAGTAGAAACCGAAGCAAGTTCAGCAGTTCTTTCTTTTTTCTTCGATTCAAGTTGGAATATTTTAATAAAAGCTAAAGGATCGGTATGATTGTCCGCCGCTTTGATAATAAAACGGATTTTGTCCGATTCTTTGGCTCTTACTCCTGCGCAACAGCCTGCGATTTTCATTTTTGTTTTTACATTGCCTATTCCGACGATATACAGGCTGGCTCCGGCTTTAGTCTTTGTTTGTACTGGTGATTTTTCCAAGGCTTCGGTTGTATTATCAGCTCGGATAATAACGACCTCTCCTATAAATTCGGGTTCGGAAATCGAACTTATGTCCTGAGAATAAAGATTAGTGAAAGAGAAAGCTGAGACAAATAAAAAAGATAAGATTGTTTTTCTAAATGTTTTCATAATAATTCCATTTGTATTTTAATTAGTGCTATATATATGTAGTATTAAAATGTAAAGTGCAAATATAAATAAATAATCAAATGTGTAGGTGTTTAGATGTTATATTTTCTTTTTGAAAATATAATGTTATTTGGATTGGGCTTTATTTGTTGTTGATAAAGATAATAAATTTAATAAAAAGACATATAATAAGTTCTGCTTATTAAATAAAAGGATGCTTTTTTTGTTTATTAGCTTATAAAAACTACTTGTAATCTTCAGTTTGTTAAGTCTGTTTAACAAAAAGACTGTATTTTGCGCTCCTGGTTTGACAGCGTGTGACATATTGATAAAATATATGGCTTGATAGATGGTTTTTGAAAGTGTTTTGTTTATATTTGTAAGAGAAATGTAACGAAATGTCATTTTTATAGATCCTAAATAACTAAAGATGGAATCAAACTTATTTGACTTTGTTCCTATCCTAATGCAGGTAGCGTTTTCTGCGGTCTTCGTTTTCGGAACAATTTTAGTTTCAAATTTTTTAGGTCCAAAACACAAAGCCTCAAGAAAAAATCAAAATTTTGAGTGCGGTCTGGAGCCGATTGGCAATGCCCGGACTCCATTCGCTGTTAAGTATTTTCTTGTAGCTATTCTTTTTGTGCTTTTCGATATAGAAATTATTTTCATGTATCCTTGGGCTATTAATTATAAAGAAATCGGATTGAGTGGTTTGTTGAAGATGGGAGGCTTTATAGCTATGCTTCTTGTCGGATACCTTTATATTGTTAAACGTAAAGCCCTCGATTGGGAAAGATAGGGGCGCAGACCCTTTTGTTATTATATCGTTAAGATATATCTTATTTCGGCAACTAAAGCAGGTTTAACCATGAGTGATTCAACTAATAAAATAAATATAGCTCCGGCTCCGGATGGTTATTCGGGCAGTGGTTTCTTTGCCACTAAGTTCGATTATGTGATCGGTTTGGCTAGGGCAAATTCTCTGTGGCCATTGCCATTTGCTACATCTTGTTGTGGTATAGAATTTATGGCAACCATGGCGTCTACATACGATATGGGGCGTTTCGGTGCAGAGCGTAACAGTTTTTCTCCTCGTCAGGCAGATATGCTGTTAGTGATGGGCACTATCTCTAAAAAGATGGCGCCTATTTTGCGTCATGTATATGAGCAAATGGCTGAACCCAAATGGGTGATTGCCGTTGGTGCTTGTGCTTCTTCCGGAGGAGTATTCGATACTTATTCGGTACTACAGGGCATAGATAAAGTAATTCCGGTAGATGTATATGTGCCGGGTTGTCCGCCTCGTCCCGAACAAATCCTGGATGGCGTTATGCAATTGCAAGAGATTGTAAAAAGCGAATCGATCCATAGAAGAGGTTCGGAAAAATATCAGGAATTATTGGAATCATATAAATTTGAATAATGTCACTAGAAATTACAGATATTCAAAATAGAATCAGTAGTCGTTTCGGAGAAGAAGTGTTAAACTTCAGGATGGAACGGGATATTCTTACGTTTGATGCAACTTCATCGGTAATAAAAGAAGTAATCAGGTTTATGAAAGAAGATGAAGTTTTACGCTTTAATTTCTTGACGGATCTTTGTGGGGTACATTATCCTGATAATGAAGTGAAAGCTCAGTTTGCTGTAGTGTATCTTCTTCATAACTGGATTGATAATGTACGGGTAAGAGTTAAAACATTCCTTTCGGCAGATAAAGTTGAAGTTGATACCGTTTCGGATATTTTTGCATCAGCTAACTGGATGGAGCGTGAAACTTATGATTTCTATGGCGTTGTGTTTCAAGGGCACCCAAAGCTTAAGCGTATATTGAATGACGAAGGGATGATTTCATTTCCCATGAGAAAAGAATATCCGTTGGAAGATTCGGGACGTACCGATAAAGATGACCGTTTTTTTGGTCGTACACCAGATAATTATGATCCAAATACTAATAAATAAGGTCTCAGAATGTCAGATTTATTTATAGATAAAGAGCACCCTTTTGCAAAGATTGTCAGAGAGCAACGCTTTGAAGATGGACGTGAACTTTCGGTTTTGAATTTTGGACCGACACACCCCTCTACGCACGGTGTATTTCAAAATATATTGTTGATGGATGGCGAACGCATTCTGGATGCTGATACCACCATTGGTTATATTCATCGGGCTTTTGAAAAAATTGCCGAGAATAGAACCTTTTATCAGATTACTCCATTAACAGATCGTATGAACTACTGTTCGGCACCGATAAATAATATGTGTTGGTGGATGACTGTAGAGAAAGCTCTTGGTGTAGAAGTGCCGAAGAGGGCTCAATATATGCGTGTAATCATTATGGAAATAGCACGTATAACCGATCACCTCATTTGTAACTCCATATTAGGGGTCGATCTGGGTGCCTATTCTCCATTTTTATATGTAATGAAATATCGTGAGCTGGCTTACGAAATATACGAAGAGATATGCGGTGCACGTATGACTACCAATATGGGACGTATCGGAGGTTTCGAGCGTGACTGGAGTGAGGCTGCATGGCGAAAATTGGATGAGTTTCTCGAAGGATTCCCTAAAGCATGGGATGAGTTAGAGAGAGCATTTGTTCGTAACCGTATATTCATGGATCGTACTGTGGGGGCAGGAGCTATATCGGCAGAAAAAGCCATTAATTATGGATTTACAGGGCCAAACTTACGAGCTACTGGTGTAGATTACGATGTACGTGTTGCACAACCTTACAGTTCGTATGAAGATTTCGATTTTATTATACCTGTTGGTGCAGGAGGCGATACATATGACCGTTGGTGTGTGCGTGCAGCAGAGATAAAAGAAAGTTTGAAAATTATTCGTCAGGCAAAAGATAACTTGCCCGAAGGAGAGTATCACGCAGATGTTCCGGATTATTATCTGCCGCCCAAAGATGAAGTTTATACCAGCATGGAAGCTTTGATTAATCACTTCAAAATAGTTATGGGTGAAGTTCCCGTTCCTATAGCCGAAGTATATCATTCGGTTGAAGGTGCAAATGGCGAATTAGGAATGTATCTGATAACCGATGGATCGAGAGCTCCGTTCCGTTTACATTTCCGCCGTCCATGTTTTATATATTATCAGGCGTTTCCCGAATTGGTTAAAGGAGGAATGTTTTCTGATGCGGTGGCTACTTTGTCAAGTATAAATGTTATTGCCGGGGAGCTGGATGCATAAATGATCGTATCAATGGAAAGAAGAGAATATAAACAAGAAATAAATATTACACCCGATCTACAGTCTCGTATTGATGAATTGACCGGGCATTATCCTGCCGATAAGAAAAAATCGGCGATGCTTCCTGTTTTACATGCGGTACAAGATGCTCATGATAACTGGCTTAGTGTAGGACTCATGAATAAAGTTGCTGAAATACTTGAAGTAAGTCCTATTGAGGTATATGAAGTGGTAACATTTTATACGATGTTCAATCAGAAACCTAGAGGTAAATATACATTTGAATTTTGCCGGACATCTTGCTGTTCTATTCGTGGAGGAGAGGATATGATTGACTATGCATGCAATAAATTAGGAATTAAGGAGGGTGAAACTACCGAAGACGGATTGTTTAGTGTTGTCGGTGTAGAATGTCTGGGTGCGTGTGGATATGCACCGATGCTTCAATTGGGAGATTTCTATCATGAACATCTCACTGAAGATAAATTTGATGTTCTTGTAGAAGATTGCAAACAAGGTAAAATAAAACTAGATTAAGAGGTTGCGATGGCTAGAAAGATATTATTCGAAAATATAGATATTCCGGGAATAAAGGATTACGAAGTCTATCGTAAAAACGGAGGTTACAGGTCTGTTGAAAAAGCCTTGAAGACGATGACTCCTGATCAGATTGTGGAAGAGGTAAAAACATCGGGACTCAGAGGTCGTGGTGGAGCCGGTTTCCCTATGGGATTGAAATGGAGTTTTATTGATAAAAAATCGGGGAAACCTCGTCACTTAGTGGTGAATGCCGATGAATCGGAACCCGGTACATTCAAAGACCGTTATCTGATGGAACATATTCCTCATTTATTGATAGAGGGAGCTATTGTTTCGAGTTTTGCATTGGAAGCTCATTTGTCTTACATCTACATCAGAGGTGAGTATATGTGGGTTTTCAAGATATTGGAAAAAGCGATAAAGGAAGCCTATGCTAATGGATGGTTGGGCAAAAATATATTAGGTACAGGTTACGACCTCGACTTATACGTACACTGTGGAGCCGGAGCTTATATCTGCGGAGAAGAAACTGCATTGATTGAATCATTAGAGGGTAAACGGGGAAATCCTCGTATCAAACCTCCGTTTCCTGCTGTAAGTGGTCTTTGGGCTGAACCTACAGTAGTGAATAATGTTGAATCTATATCTGCTGTTTCATGGATTGTAAATAACAGTGGTGAAGAATACGCTAAGATAGGTTTAGGTAAATCTACCGGAACAAAATTAATTTCCGCATCAGGGCATATTAAAAATCCCGGTGTTTACGAAATAGAGTTGGGTTTATCTGTTGATGAATTTATGAATTCCGATGAATATCTGGGTGGTATGATCGATGATCGTCCACTGAAAGCGTTTATTCCGGGAGGATCTTCTGTCCCCGTTTTACCGGCACAATATATATTCAAGACAGCTAACGGTGAAGATCGTTTGATGACATACGAATCTTTGGCTGATGGTGGATTCACTACAGGTTCATCATTAGGTTCGGGAGGATTTATCGTTTATAACGATTCGGCTTGTATTGTTCGTAATACATGGAATTTCTCGAGGTTTTATCATCATGAGAGTTGCGGACAATGTTCACCTTGTCGTGAAGGTACAGGATGGATGGAAAAAATTCTGCACCGTATCGAAAATGGAATGGGGCGTGAAGAAGATATCGACCTGCTCTGGAGCATACAGGGTAAAATAGAAGGGAATACAATTTGCCCGTTGGGAGATGCAGCAGCTTGGCCGGTTGCGGCAGCTATCCGTCATTTCCGTGAAGAATTTGAATATCATGTAAGATTTCCTGAAAAGGTAAAAAATAGAAATCATTTTGTAGATGAACCGATGCAAAAGGTTAGACATCTATTAGTTGATCAACGATTAGGAGTTTAGAAAATGAAAATTACGATAGATGAACATACAATAGAGGTCGAACCGGGAACTACCATCCTGCAAGCTGCACGGATGATTGGTGGTGACTGTGTTCCTCCTACGATGTGTTACTATTCCAAATTGAAAGATTGTGGAGGTAAATGTCGTTGCTGTTTGGTAGAAGTTACAAAAGGCAGTGAACGGGACCCTCGTCCGATGCCGAAACTTCAGCCTTCGTGTGTGACGTCCGTACAAGATGGTATGGAGGTAAAAAGTGCCACTTCGCCACGTGCACTAGAAGCCCGTCAGGCTGTGACTGAATTTTTGCTAATCAACCATCCCTTGGATTGTCCTGTATGTGACCAGGCCGGAGAATGTGATTTGCAAAATCTTGCATATGGCAATAAAAATTTCAAGACCAGATATATTGAACAAAAGAGAACATATGAGCCGGAAGATATCGGCCCCTATATTCAACTACATATGAACCGTTGTGTCCTTTGCTATCGCTGTGTGAAACTGGCTGACCAATTGACACCCGAACGTGTACATGGTGTTGTCGGACGTGGCGATCATGCCCAGATATCAACTTATATATCAAAAGCTATTGACAATTCGTTTTCAGGTAACATGATAGATGTATGTCCGGTAGGGGCATTGACTGATAAGACATTCCGTTTCGAATCTCGTGTTTGGTTTAATAAGCCTTTTAATGCGCATCGTGATTGTCCTCATTGTTCCGGCAAGGTGACTTTATGGATGTTTGGTGATCATGTACAACGGGTAACAGCTCGTAAAGATCAGTATCACGAAGTAGAAGAATTTATCTGTAACGAATGTCGTTTCGATCATAAAAAAGCCGAAGACTGGGTAATTGAAGGTCCTCGTAAATTTGAGAAGGATTCGGTACTGAATGTCAATAATTATACTCGTTCATTGAAGAAGGTGAAGATAGAAACTGACGATTTGGTGTTGGAAGGACGTAAGCAGGATCAGAAGAAAATAAGTATGTCGGGCTTTCCTTTTGATGAAACCGAACTTGAAGAAATTAAAAAAGTAAAAGAAGAGTAAGGTCATAAGCATATGGAGATTTCATTTATAATAGAAAAATTGGTTCTTATACTTATAGTATTTGCCGTTACAATGTTCTTTGCTTTATATTCTACATTGGCAGAACGGAAAATTGCAGGGTTTATTCAAGACCGTTATGGTCCTAACCGTGCTGGTATATTTGGTATTTTGCAACCTCTCTGTGATGGAGCCAAATTATTTTCGAAAGAAGAATTCATTCCGAATACACCCAACAAATTTTTATTTATAATAGGACCTGGTATTGCAATGACAGTCTCTCTTTTGGGTAGTGCTGTTATACCGTGGGCTGAAAAGTTTGTAATTGCCGGAGTAGAATATGTTCCGCAGGTAGGAGAAATAAATATTGCATTATTATATGTTGTAGCAGTTATGTCTACAAGTATCTATGGTATCGTAATAGGGGCTTGGGCGTCTAACAATAAGTATTCGCTATTGGGTGGTATTCGTGCCGGAGCTCAAATGGTATCGTACGAAGTTGCGATGGGACTTTCATTAATCGCCTTGGTGATGATGACGGGTACTTTAAGCCTTCGTGAGATTACAGAACAGCAAGCCGGATTCGGATGGAATATTTTCTTTCAGCCTATTACTTTCCTGATATTTCTGGTTTGTGCATTTGCAGAATGTAACCGTACACCTTTCGATTTGGCTGAGTGCGAGTCGGAATTGGTAAATGGTCACCATACCGAATTTTCCTCTATGAAAATGGGATTCTATATGTTTTCGGAATATGTGAGTATGTTTTTCTCGTCTGCATTGATATCTATTCTTTTCTTTGGAGGATATAATTATCCGGGAATGGAATGGGTTGCTGCTAATTGGGGTATAAACATAGCTAATGTATTAGCTGTATTATCAATTTTAGCAAAAACATCGTTCTTTATATTCTTCTTTATGTGGGTTAGGTGGACTATTCCTAGATTCCGCTATGACCAATTGATGAATCTGGGTTGGAAAATATTATTCCCTCTTGCTATTGTCAACATCTTGTTGGTAGGGTTAGGAGTACTTATATTTAATTAAGGTATAAAAATGGCTATTGAAAATATATCATTATCAGGACGTAAAACAGCGGTAACCAATAAAGAGATGTCTTTTTGGGAACGTATCTACCTTGTGCAGATCGTAAAAGGTATGATGATTACAATTAGGCACTTTTTTATGAAAAAGGTGACGATTCAATATCCTGAACAGAAGCGTACATATAGTCCTGTGTACAGAGGGCAACATGTATTGATGCGTGACGAAGAAGGACGTGAACGTTGCACGGCTTGCGGATTATGTGCTTTGGCATGCCCTGCAGAGGCTATAACTATGAAGGCTGCAGAACGGACAAAAGATGAGTTGCACTTGTATCGTGAGGAAAAATATGCTGCCATATATGAAATAAATATGCTGCGCTGTATATTTTGCGGATTGTGCGAAGATGCTTGTCCCAAAGAAGCCATCTTTTTGACTAAATCGCAGAAGCATGTAAATGTAGGGACTAATCGTGAGAGCTTTATCTATGGAAAAGATAAGCTGGTAATCTCGGTAGAAGATGGTAAAAACAAAAGATACAATTGAATAATCAAAAAAGATGATTACAATAATTTTTTATATTCTGGCGGCAATTACATTAGGTTCGGGTCTGTTGACTGTATTGTCTAAAAATCCCGTACATAGTGCAATTTATATGATTGTCTGCTTTTTTTCAATCGCCGGACACTTTTTAATGCTTAATGCACAGTTCCTATCTGTAATACATATTATTGTGTATACCGGAGCAATTATGGTGCTGTTACTGTTTACCTTAATGCTTATGAACCTGAATGAACAGCATGAACCCGCTAAAAAAATAGCGAGCAGGGTTGCTGCAACAGTTTCTGCATGCCTGATGGTGGTGGTTATGCTGGCTGCTCTATTGAAAGCTACACCGCAGATAGAGGTTTACAAGAATGCAGAGGTTGATTTTCAGTCGGTAAAAGTGATTGGCGATGTTATTCTGAATGAATATTTAGTACCATTCGAGTTTGCATCTGTATTGCTTATTGCTTCGATGATCGGTGCGGTATTAATATCCAAGAGAGAAAATAGATAAGAAAATATAATAAAAGGTCTAAAGCCTTAATGCGTAAAAGCTATGCAAGATATATTAGAACAAGTTGGAATAAATAATTACATCTATCTGTCGGCTTTGCTGTTTTGTATAGGTGTACTGGGTATGCTGTACAGGCGCAGTACGATAGTCATGTTAATGTCCGTAGAATTGATGCTTGCTGCTGCCAATATGTTGTTGGCTGTATTTTCGGTTTATCATCAGGATGCCAGTGCTCAGGTATTTGTCATTTTTTCGATGGCTGTAGCTGCCGCTGAAGTAGCAGTTGGGTTGGCTATCTTAGTTTCAATTTTCCGAAATATCGGTTCTATTGATATTGATAAATTAAAAAACTTGAAAGGATAAGCCGCAGGCTTTTTTATTTGAAACAAGGTAGAATTGTAAATCAATATAATATATAGTTATTATTTTTTAATAATGCTTTAAATACTTACTATAACTAAGGATGGAGACAGGATTGGTATTATTACTTTTGATTTTTCCGCTGATAGGTTTTTTGATAAATCTGTTTGGGGGTAAAAAGTTAGGAAAGACACTACCGGGGCTTATAGGAACAACAGCTGTAGCTGGTAGTTTTGTTATTACGTTAATTTATTTCATTAAGATATTATCGACCGGAGAGGCTCTTCATATCCATTTGTTTCAGTGGGTAAGTTTCGCTGAGTTTACCGTTAACTTCGATTTATTGTTAGATCAATTATCTCTAATCTGGTTGATGTTTGTAACAGGTATCGGTACATTGATTCATTTGTATTCGATCGGTTATATGAAAGGCGATGAGCATATCGACCGCTTTTTTGCCTATTTGAATTTATTTATCCTGTTTATGATTATTCTTGTGACAGCTAACAATTTGGCTATCATGTTTATCGGATGGGAAGGAGTTGGTCTTTGCTCTTATTTACTTATAGGATTCTGGTATAAAAATCATAAGTTCAATGATGCAGCAAAGAAAGCGTTTATTATGAATAGGATAGGGGACTTCGGATTTCTTACCGGAGTGTTTACCCTTGGATATATCTTCAAAACAATTGATTTTGACACTTTAAAATTAGCGGTAACGACTACTTCTAATTTGGGAGTGAGCGGATTGTTAAGTGTCGGAACATTTTGTCTTTTTGTCGGAGCAATGGGTAAGAGTGCCCAGATACCGCTATATACGTGGTTGCCCGATGCGATGGCCGGACCAACTCCTGTTTCGGCATTGATACACGCTGCAACGATGGTGACTGCCGGTATATTTATGGTGACCCGCCTAAATTTCCTCTTCAATCTGACTCCCGATGTACAGATGATTATAGCTGTCGTAGGATCAGTTACGGCATTGTTTGCTGCTTCTATCGGTATGTTTCAGACTGATATTAAAAAAGTATTGGCATACTCCACCGTATCACAGTTGGGGTTGATGTTCTTGGCTGTTGGGTTAGGTGCTTATCATGTAGCAGTATTCCATGTTATAACACATGCATTCTTCAAAGCTTGCCTTTTCCTTGGATCGGGTTCGGTAATACATGCCATGGGTGGCGAACAGGATATGCGTAAAATGGGTGGGTTGCGTAAAGCATTACCTATAACATTTGCTACATTCTTTATATCTACACTGTCTATTTCGGGAATTCCTCCCTTTGCCGGGTTCTTCTCGAAAGATGAAATAATGATTACTGCTTTTGAACACAATAAAGTTCTTTGGATTTTAGCTGCTCTAGCTTCTCTGATGACTGCCTTTTATATGTTCAGAGCATTGTTTCTTACATTCAATAAAGATTTCAGAGGCACTGAGGAGCAAAAACATCATTTACACGAATCTCCGTCGGTAATGACTCTTCCTCTTATAATTTTGGCTGTTTTAGCTGCAGTCGGAGGTCTTATCAGTTTGCCTTTCGGATATAGTTGGCTGAATGGTTATCTTTCTCCCGTCTTATCCGCAGGTATACCTGAAGCTCATGGGGCGGGTACACTTCAAATCTTATTGATTGCGGTTTCAATAGCAATTGCTCTCATTGGTTTAGCTATTGCTTATTATCAGTACATCTCAAAATCTATTGTACCAGAAGAAGATGATAAAATCACAGGATTTGCAAAAATTGCTTATAATAAATATTATATTGATGAGATATATAATGCTGCATTTGTAAAACCATTCTATGTATTGGCAAACTTTTTCAAGAATATAGTTGAAAAAGTAATGAATGCTATCGTATTCGGTTTTGGTTACCTGATCGGTGCATTGTCAATTCCTTTAAGAGCCGTCCAAAATGGAAGTATCGGGGTTTACCTGTTCTTCTTTGTTATCGGGTTCTGTACGATTGCAGCTTACCTATTTCTTGTCTAGTTAATCAGTTGGAGGAAACGTTTACTAATAAATGATTATAAAAGGGTCTGAAACCCTTACAATTTTATAAAAATATGAATATCGCTATTATATTACTTATTTTATTAGCAGGATCATTTGTGACATACTTTTCGGGTAACCGGTTTGCATCGAAAGTAGCTATGTTATTTGCTATAGCGGGAGCTGTGTTTTCAATATCGCTTTTATTGGAGCATAATCCGGCTGCAGCACCGTATACTTTTACGTTAGAATGGATTAGTAAGCCCAATATATCCTTTTCATTGAAAGCTGATGGATTGTCGATAGCTATGGTCTTGTTAAATTCGATACTCCTGCCGATTATCATATTGACAAGTATTTCTCATACGGTGAAGTCCGAAAGAATATTGTATAGCCTTATTCTGTTTATGTCTTTTGCTATGTCTGGCGTATTTCTCAGTAGTAATGCTTTGGTGTATTATGTATTCTGGGAAATGTCTCTTATACCGATTTACTTCATTGTTGTGCTTTGGGGGAATGGTGAAAGGGCTAAACGCCGAAGAGCTGCTATGACTTTCTTTATATATACATTTGCCGGATCGTTATTTATGTTGGCTGCAATTATATATATGTATTCGAAAGTAGGAAGTCTCGAATTGGATGCCATATATAATGCAAACCTGAGCCATACTGAACAAATCTGGATATTCCTTGCTTTTTTTCTTGCTTATGCAATTAAGATACCTGTGTTTCCTTTCCATACATGGCAGGCAAACGTTTATCAAAAAGCACCTATGGTGGGAACCCTTTTGTTGGGAGCACTCATGTCTAAAATGGGATTGTACAGTGTTATACGCTGGCAGTTGCCGGTGACTCCTTATGCGTCACACGAACTTCGTTCGCTTGTTCTGATACTTTCGATAATTGGAGTTATATACGGTGCAATTATAGCATTGAGACAGGATAATCTTAAACGCTTTTTTGCCTATGCATCCCTTTCTCATGTCGGATTTATAGCAGCTGGCGTATATTCGTTGACCTATGACGGGCTATTAGGTGCAGTACTGCTTATTCTAGCTCATGGATTTGGTATTGTCGGATTATTCTTTTCTGCAGAAGTGATACATCGAAGACTAAAAACTCCATTGATCAGCAAGATGGGAGGAATTAAAAGCAGTGCACCCAGATTTACACTGGCATTCTTTTTTATGGTGCTGGCTTCTATCGCTTTACCCCTGACATTTAATTTTATCGGAGAATTTACCATTATGTATGGTATCTATCAGGTACATATAGGATACTTGCTTGCAATAGGAACATCCATGTTCCTGGGGGCATTCTTCATGCTGCGTATGTATCAGTATGTAATGTTAGGAGACAATGAGCAATCTTCATTTTCGGATATGACAGTAAATGAAACTTTGGTTTTTGTTTTATTAGCAGCAGTCCTTATATTCTTTGGGATATATTCAAAACCCATTGTAGATTTGGTATCTCCAAGTTTGCAGGAAATTATGATGTATATAAACAGATAAGGTATCAGACCTTTTTAGTGAACAAAATATAGCAAAATAAATAATGAGTACATTGATAGCAGTCTCGGGATTAGGTATACTGAGCTTATTACTTGAGATTTTAAATTTGAGAAAAATCCTTGTTCCGGTGGTCGTTTTAGGTTTGGCCGGAATATTAGGTATGACTTTAGCTGAGTTTTATCTGGATAAATCTTTTTTAGATATCGACAGTTATAATATGGTTGTCGGTACGGGTTATTCACGGGGCTTTTCAAGCTTATTCATTATATTGACAATGTTTGTGATAGTGATGAGCCAAAAGTTTTATGCAGATAGGATAACAAAGATTGCTGATTATGTATCTTTGATAATTTTTATGCTGGCTGGAGCAGTAGCAATGGTTTCTTTTGGAAACTTATCTATGTTTTTCATCGGTATCGAGGTATTATCTATTTCAGCTTACGTTTTGGCTTCAAGTAACCCGAAAGATAAAAAGAGCAATGAGGCAGGAATGAAATATTTCATTATGGGGGCTTTTGCTTCCAGTTTCATTCTGTTTGGTATTGCTTTAGTATACGGAGCTATCGGTTCGTTTGATATCCAAACAATTATTGCTATATCTACGGCACAGGCCGGACATTTACCTATTTGGTTTAATATCGGTTTTGTAATGATTGCCGTAGGGTTATTCTTCAAAGCCGGGGTTGTTCCATTTCATTTTTGGGCTCCGGATGTTTATGAAGGATCCCCCACATTAGTTACTGCATTGATGAGTACGTTGGTGAAAGTTGCGGCTATCGGTACACTTTATAAAATATTCGTTATTTTTTCGGCGGGAATGACTCCTGTATTCCAAATTGTAGTTGTTGTTCTTACTATCTTAACGTTGAGTGTCGGTAATATTACTGCACTTCGTCAACGAAACCTGAAACGATTGATGGCATATTCGGGTATATCGCATGCAGGATTTATGATGATGGATCTCTTATCTAACGGTACAGGTACAAATGCGATTCTTTATTATGCATGTGCATATGCTTTTGCCGGTATTGCTGCATTTGCCGTTATTATGGCTGTATGTGGAGATAAAGACGAGGACATATCTAATATATTCGGTCTGGCTAAAGATAAACTATATCTGGCGGGTATTTTCACTTGTGCAATGGTTTCTTTAGGAGGTATTCCTATTTTTGCCGGATTTTTCGCTAAATTATTTATGTTTAGTCAGATGATAGATTCCGGCTATCTCATTCTTGTAATATTCGGGGTGATAAACTCTATTATAGCTATCTATTATTATTTTGGAACAGCAAACGTTATGTTTACAAAAGATTCTGTTAGAACGGAACCTTTGAAAGTAGATGTTCGTTATGTTGTTGTTGCATCGATAGCTATTATACTGAATATTGTAATAGGTCTTTTCCCTTCTTTAATTATGGGATTATCTATCTGATATTATATTTCTCTAAAGATAATACAACCGCAGATGATGTCTGCGGTTTTTTTGTGCCTGTATTGTTTGTATGGATTAGGATTGGTTCATAGCAATACATGAAAAACTCCGGAAGAATTGATTCTTCCGGAGTTTTTTATATAGATGGAGAGTTATTTTATTAACCGCATTTTGATGCTCCACAATTGCTGCATTTTAAACAACCTTCCTGATATACAAGGGTTTCTTGTTCACAAACAGGACATTTTTGCCCTTTTAGCTCTGCCCCATTTGGCAGATATTTTTTCAAGGCTCTTTCAACACCGTTTTTCCAAGTATTAATAGTTTCACTATCCAGCTCTAAGCCCTGTACAAGTTTAATGACTTGATCTATTGGCATAGCATATCGTAGTACTCCTGATATTAATTTTGCATAGTTCCAGAACTCAGGGTTAAACTTACTGTTAAGTCCTTCGATAGTGGTTTTATAGCCCCTTTTATTTTTGAACTGGAAGTCGTAACTGCGTTCTCCGTCATCATCAGTACGTTTGATAATAATACCTTTGTTCACATGTTTTGGCAGCATAATACCTTCGTCATCATCATTCAACCCAGTGAATATTTCATATGGACGATTGTCAACCATACCAATAAAGGCGATCCATTTTTCTTTATTATTCTGGAATCTGATAACGTCTGCTTCGAGTTCTTTGGGTCTTGAAGGAATTACAGTTGGACGTTCGAAACAATCTCCGCAATCTTCTTTTTTGCTGCTTTTCTTTTTATCATCAGCTGAAATCAACACACCGGCTCTTGATCCGTCACGATATACGGTACATCCTTTACATCCGCTTTTCCAAGCCTCAATATAAAGTTTGTTTACTAAGCCTTCCGATACGTCTGCAGGTAGATTAATCGTAACACTTATTGAGTGATCGACCCATTTTTGTATACGTCCCTGCATTTTTACTTTTTGCAGCCAGTCAACATCATTCGATGTTGCTTTGTAGTAAGGCGACTCGGCAATAAGTTTATCCAACTCTTCGTTACTATATTTTTTTGCTGTAGGATATCCTTTTGCTTCCATCCATGTAACGAATTTATGGTGGAATACGATGTATTCTTCCCAAGAGTCTCCGTTTTCGTCAACGAAGTCGATTTTAGTAACCTGAGCATCATTCGGGTTTACTTTGCGACGACGTTTGTAAACAGGTAAAAATACAGGTTCGATACCTGATGTTGACTGAGTCATCAAACTTGTTGTTCCGGTAGGAGCTATTGTAAGACAAGCGATGTTACGTCTACCGTATTTTTCCATTTCAGAATATAGTTCAGGATCTGCAGCACAAAGCCTGTTTATAAATGGATTGTTTTTTTCTCTTTCAATATCAAATATTTCAAAAGCACCTCTTTCTTTAGCCAACTCTACTGATGAACGATATGCTGCGATAGCAAGGGTACGTTGTACTTCTTCGGCTAATGCTGTAGCATCTTCTGTTCCATAACGAAGATTCATTGCAGCTATCATATCTCCTTCGGCAGTGATACCAACTCCGGTTCTCCGTCCTTGAAGTGTTTTTTTACGGATTTTATTCCATAAATTTCGTTCTGTGAATTTTACTTCTTCTATTTCCGGATCTTCATCAATTTTTTTAAGAATATGATCAATCTTCTCAGTTTCAAGATCAATAATGTCATCCATGATACGCTGTGCCAAAGCAACGTGTTTTTTGAATAAATCGAAATCGAAGTAAGCTTTTTTTGTAAACGGATTTACCACATAAGAGTATAAATTGATTGCTAACAAACGGCAGCTATCATAAGGACATAGTGGAATCTCCCCGCACGGATTGGTTGAAACAGTTCTAAAACCTAGATCAGCATAACAATCGGGAACAGATTCCCTTATTATTGTATCCCAAAACAGAACTCCGGGCTCAGCCGATCTCCAAGCATTATGTACGATCTTTTCCCAAAGTTGTGTAGCGTTTATATCTTTAACAGTAGATGGTTTATCTGAGTTTATCGGGTACTGCTGAGTGTAGCTAGTCTGATCGACTACAGCTTGCATAAATTCATCATCAATTTTCACCGAAACGTTCGCTCCGGTAACCTTGCCTTCTATCATTTTTGCATCGATAAACGATTCTGCATCCGGATGTTTGATTGATACACTTAGCATTAATGCTCCGCGTCGTCCGTCCTGAGCAACCTCTCTGGTTGAATTCGAATATCTTTCCATGAATGGAACTAGTCCGGTAGAAGTCAGAGCCGAGTTTTTTACCGGCGAACCTTTCGGTCTGATGTGAGACAAATCGTGACCAACTCCCCCTCTGCGTTTCATTAATTGAACCTGTTCTTCATCGATGTGCATGATAGCTCCATACGAATCGGCAGAACCATCGATACCGATAACAAAGCAGTTAGAAAGAGATGCAATCTGAAAATCATTACCGATTCCGGTCATCGGACTTCCTTGCGGAACGATGTATTTGAAACGATCAAACAAATCGAACAGCTGTTGAGATGTCAGTCCGTTTTCATAAACTTTCTCTATACGTGCAATTTCATTGGCAAGTCTCCAATGCATGTCGATTGGAGTTTTTTCGTATATATTACCTTCGGCATCTTTCAATGCGTACTTGTTGACCCAAACCTTTGCGGCTAATTCATCCCCTTCGAAGTAATCTAATGTGGCTTCATAAGCTTCATTAAACGTGTAAACTGTACGTTCCATTATATTTTCTTGATGTTATATATTTTATGAGTGCGAAAATAGAAATACTGATCATAGATCACAAATTTTATAACAATTTCTTTTCAACAAAGTTCTAAGTTTTCTGAAATAATTTTTAATATATTGATTTGTAGCAGTTTAATTTTTTGATTCTACTTAAAAGTTTTCCGAAAATATTTTTGATAGTATTTGCTGAAAATGAAAAATTTTCTTAAATTATAGAAGGTTGGACAAGTATAATTTTTCGAAAATAAAAACTTTTTTCTAATAAAAATCCAATAAAAAAACTCAGGAAGATTCTTCCTGAGTTTTTTTATTGGATTTGATTTCTTTATGATTTATTCAAATTTCGTATATATGAGTGTAAGTCTCATATCTTTTATATTATTTCTAAAGATAGATGC
This sequence comes from Indolivaga capnocytophagoides, assembly GCF_036511535.1. Lineage (GTDB taxonomy): Bacteria > Bacteroidota > Bacteroidia > Bacteroidales > Dysgonomonadaceae > Dysgonomonas_A > Dysgonomonas_A capnocytophagoides. The sequence continues at coordinate 658,716 of NZ_AP028867.1, forward strand.
TGTTGGGAACATTTGATTATATACCCTAACCGTTTGACTGTTATAGTAAGAGTCTATTGATGCTATTTCTATGGGTATTAATACAAATGTGGGATCTTCTGTCAGGTTCTTATCTTTGTATAATGTTATCAGTTGAGATAAATTGCTGAACTTGTAAGAGTTCGTTTCCTTGACCCTGGTCGCTGAGAAAGTCGTCTTGCTATCCGGTAATTTTTTATGTGTAAAGAAATAATCTACAGAATCCTTATTTATAAGAAGAAGAGTCTGGGGTCTTTGGTATGAGAAAGTGCCCGTCGGTTCTTTTTCTGTATAACCAGTTACGCTGAACAGAGCAGTGTTGATGGATGCAAAATTATTCTTTGCTATATTCTCTTTGATCTTCTTTATCGGAAATACTATCTCAGGATATACTCCTGCAGGAGATTTGGTATAGACCATGCCCGAATTTTGATCAAATAATCCATTCGGGTTTTTATTTTCAATATGGATTAATTGATTAACCTCTGTTGTTGATGTTAGTGTGAATGAGCCTTTTCCTAGTGAGTCTGCTTTTGCAGTATAATACTTGTAATCTATTATAATTGACGTTTGTATTGGTTGGATAAGTGTTCCGGATCCTAATGTTGTAGTTATGTATAGTCCGGGGAAATAATTGTTAAATGTTTTCGAATCAGTAACAGTTCCTGCTTTAATCGCTTGATTAAGATTTTTTGCAAAAGCGGAATCCATTGGTGCGTAAATCTGTCTGTAGTTGGATGTCGAACTAACTTTTTTAGAACCGGCAACAGAGAAAGTACTGCTTGCCAAAAGCGTTTTCATGTCGGAATATTTCTTAGGATCTGCATTCGTGAAAAAATATTCGGGCAGTTGTTGGGTTACTTTATATGCGGATAGTCCCATGGGAGAAATTGTGTCTCCTAAGAAATTCATATATCCGATAACCAGATTGACAGATGTTATAGATGCAATCTTTTCGTTGAATTTAGCACTGTCAGGAAACATAAATTGGCACAGGTAATCAGATTTGACAGAACCGAAAATATCATCTTCATATTTGCCTAATATTCCGTTTACTGTTTGGGCGTATACTGAATCCTGCATGGAAATAGTTTTTGCTATAACGGACAGAGTATCTGTACCTGCAGTAATATTATCACCGGGAGGTTGCAATGTTCCTCCGATGTTATTTAAATCATCATCACAAGACGCTAGAGATAATGTGATAGAAAATGTCAAGACTAGAGATAATAGCGTGCTTAGTTTCATCCTGCTTATTAAAAATTTACATTCTTAAGGTTTTGATACCTAGTAAGTATCTTTGGCAAGTGTTTTGTCTATTAGAGATAATTAGTGTATCTGATATTTTACAATTGCTAAAGATGTCCAAAGATCATAAAAAATATGTACTTGCAAAAGCAAATACATATTTTTCATTTTTTTTATGAATTAAATGGTGTCATAAAATTCATTAATAGCATCGGCTGCCTCCAAAGCATTTCCGCTGTATGGTAAGAATTTGATCTTATTCTTTTCGATGTACTCTAAAGACTGAGGATCCACAGTTGCTTCTTGTTGTATAACTCCATCGGAGTATTTAATTGCAAACTGAGTCAGTTTTGCATAATCGACCTCTGCTCCTGCAATGTCTTTCACATGTTTGTCTGTTATACCTGCAAGCTTTAGTTTATTGGCAAACTTATCGGAGAAAGGCTGTTTAAAGTTGTCGTTGTATAGCGAGTATGCAATCTTCACATCTTTAAAGCAAGGATCATCTGCAAATGCAGTCTTTAGATACAATGGAGCCAAAGCTGTTATCCATCCGTGGCAGTGAACAACATCCGGTATCCATCTAAGTTTCTTTATGGTTTCTAATACACCTCTTATATAAAAGATGCTGCGTTCTTCATTGTCGGCAAATTCTACGCCGTTTTCGTCTTCAGTAGTAAATTTACGGCTGAAAAAATCATCATTGTCAATGAAATAAACCTGCATACGAGCTGCTTGTATCGATGCTACCTTGATTATCAGAGGATGGTCTGTATCGTCGATAATCAGGTTCATGCCCGATAAACGAATAACTTCGTGCAATTGGTTTCTACGTTCATTTATACTTCCGAACTTAGGCATAAAAGTCCTGATCTCTTTGCCTTTTTCTTGTATTGCCTGAGGTAGATTTCTGCAAGTTTCTGCTATCGTAGATTCGGGTAGATACGGGAAAATTTCTTGTGTGATGAATAAAACTCTTTTTACGCTCATTGTAGTTGTTTCGTTTTTACGTTACAAAGATAATAAAAAAAAATCTGGTTTTTAGCAATTTTCTGTGAATCAAAAAATGCAAGAGTCATAAATGATGTTGTTTTTTAGGAAATGAAAGCCCCGAAAGTTTCATATTTCATAAATATTTAGTTGCTTTGCACTGTTATTTGGATAACAAATTTAGGTTAAGCGTTTATGATTATTTTAGAAACGGTTTCAGACCTTCAAAAGGCCATTTTTCCATTAAAAAAAGAAGGGAAGTCTGTCGGTTTCGTTCCTACTATGGGAGCCTTGCACGAAGGACATGTCTCTTTAGTTAAGAAAAGTATTGAACAGAATGATATCACGGTAGTCAGTGTTTTTGTAAATCCTACCCAGTTCAATAATCAGGAAGATCTTATTAAATATCCGAGAACTTTAGATAAGGATACCTCTTTGCTTGAGAGTGTCGGTGTAGATATTGTATTTGCTCCTTTGGTCAAAGAAATCTATCCCGAGCCGGATACCCGCCAGTTTGATTTTGGATTATTGGATAAGGTGATGGAAGGCAAATTTCGCCCTGGACACTTCAATGGTGTAGCTCAGGTGGTGAGTCGTCTTTTTGATATTGTAAAGCCAGATAGAGCCTATTTTGGAGAAAAAGATTTCCAGCAGCTAGCTATTATCCGGGATATGGTTAAGCAGTATAATTTCCCAATCGAAATCGTACCCATGCCTATAATCAGAGAGCCATCGGGTTTAGCTAAAAGCAGTCGTAATCAACGATTATCGGAAACCGAAAAAGAACAAGCTGTAGCTATCAGCCGAATATTGTTCAAAAGTAAATCGGAATGCGGTAGATATTCCGTGAAAGAAACGCTCAAGAATGTAATTGATGATATAAACAATGTAGAATCCCTTACAGTCGAATATTTTGAGATCGTGGATGGAAATACATTGCAGACAATAGATAATTGGTCGGATACCTCATATGCCGTGGGTTGTATAACCGTATTTTGCGGAGATGTGAGGCTGATTGATAATATTACCTACTTTAATAAATAGTTACTTAAAATAGAAATGAAAATAGAAGTTCTGAAATCGAAAATACATCGGGTGACGGTAACTGAAGCCAACCTTAATTATGTAGGGAGCATCACGATAGATGAAGATCTGATGGATGCAGCCAATATGATTGCAGGTGAAAAAGTATGTATTGTAGATAACAATAACGGAGAACGCCTCGAAACATATATAATCAAGGGAGAGCGTGGATCCGGAACCATTTGCCTGAATGGGGCTGCTGCACGTAAGGTGCAGCCGGGCGATGTCATTATCATTATATCGTATGCTATAATGGATTTTGAAGAAGCTAAGACTTTTAAGCCGTGGATTGTATTTCCTGACACTAACACCAATAAGCTGATTAAGTAAAATTTAAAGACTAAATTATACAGATGAAGCGGGGTGATCCAATAACAGAATCATCCCGTTTCTTGTCTGTAAGAATATCGAACACGCTCATATTTACTCTATGGAATCAAAGTTATATTCTTATAAGGATATATGGTTGGTAAGTCTGCCCATTATGCTCGGACTGCTTACTCAAAATATAATGCAAATAACCAATACCATCTTCTTGGGAAGGGTAGGAGAGGTTGAATTCGGAGCTGCCGGTCTGGCAGGTATCTATTATATAGCTTTCTTTATGCTGGGGTTCGGTTTCAGTATCGGAGCGCAGATTATGATAGGCAGACGCAACGGCGAGCGCAATTACGACCAGATAGGTACAATTGTAATGCAGGGAATGATGTTTTTGCTGTTATTCGCAGCATTGCTATACTTTGCGTCTAATGCTTTTTCATCGCATCTGCTGCCTATTCTGATCAAATCACACCATGTATATGAGGCAGCAGCGGAGTATCTAGAATGGCGGACATTCGGCTTTTTCTTTGCATCAGTCAATATTATGTTCCGTGCATTTTATGTCGGCATTGCCCGTACCAAAGTGTTGACATTGAATGCTGCTGTAATGACCGTTGTGAATATCATTTTTGACTATGTCCTTATATTCGGGAATTTCGGGTTTCCTCAGATGGGTATAGCCGGAGCAGGTATGGCATCGGTATTGGCAGAGATTGCTTCTATTATCTTCTTTATTATTTATACAGCGAAGACTGTAGACCTCAAAAAATATGGGTTTCAGAAAATGCGGTTTAAATTCTCTATTGTGCGTCGTATACTCGATATATCGGTGTTTACGATGGCTCAGTATGCAATATCGATGTCAACGTGGTTTATCTTCTTTCTGGCAATAGAAAATCATGGAGAAAGAGATCTTGCCATCACTAATATTATACGTACATTTTATATGATATACTTTATTCCGATGAATGCTTTGTCTACAACGGCTAATACGTTGGTGAGCAATACTATCGGTGCAAAACAGTATGATAATGTATTAAAACTGGTAGGTAAAATATGTATACTCAATCTAGCTATAGTTGTTGTAATGGGTATCATAACAGCAATAAAACCTGAGCTGTGGATCGCCCTGATAGCTTCGAATAAAGATATGTCTTTGGTGTACGAAACTGTTAAACCTCTTTATGTCCTGATATTTGCTCTTCCTATCTGTAGTTTGGGAACCGTATTATTTAATGCGATTTCGGGAACCGGTAATACTCGTTGGGCTCTTATATTCGAGCTTATCACTATCTGTTTGTATGTATTGGCCATGTATATAATAGTGATACATAACAAATCGGAGGTTGCAATATGCTGGACTGTTGAATATGTATATTGGGGTACATTGATGATACTTTCGTTTATTTACCTCAAAAAAGCCAATTGGCGGAATAAGGAGATTTGATAGATCAATCAACTGTGTTGAGTTAATTGAATTACTTAAAAAAGGTAACAAAAGTAACATGCTCTATGATTATTTTTCAATGACACCTTTTTTACGTTTAAGTAAGATAACCGACATCGTAAGGGTGAAATCTTCTGCCTTAGTTGAACATCAGGTGTGTAATTATTATACCCGACAAAAGTCATAAAAAAAGGTTACAAAGGTAACAGCTAAATTATACTTTTTTCGATGATACCTTTTCGTTATTCCGGATTTTCACAGCTATTTAAAGAACGCTTTCTTTATAGATAAAAAATAAAAGGGCAGATAGAAAATAATTTCACCTGCCCTAATAATATTTTATGTCCTTTGTTGTAATACAGAATTTACTATCTATAAGATTATAAATACCATAAAGCGAAATATCTAAAATGTTTATTTTTAACACTTCATGCAAAGAAAAGCAGGTTATCAATAAATGATAACCTGCTTTTGCTCTTTTATAAAAAATAATATTACTTATTTTCCCATTTTACATTATGCATATCTCCAGTTTCAAGGAAAGCCTTATGGAAAGCATAACAATTATAAGGATCGAAAGGTGTTTGTCCTTTCACTTGATTATTCAGATATTCATGAAGTAATGGCCTGTAATCAGGATGCGCACATTTTTCAATAATTTCTTCAGCACGCTCTCTTGGAGATTTACCTCTAAGGTCAGCAATACCATATTCCGAGATAATAATCTTCACTGAGTGTTCGCTGTGATCTTCGTGAGCAACCATAGGAACAAATGCACTGATTTTTCCGTCTTTAGCAGTCGATGGTGTAACGAATATAGATACGTATGCTCCACGAGTGAAATCTCCTGATCCACCGATACCGTTCATCATCTTAGTACCCATTACGTGAGTAGAATTGATGTTTCCGAATATATCGGCTTCTAATGCGGTATTGATAGCAATTACTCCTAATCGGCGTACAACTTCTTGGTTATTAGAGTATTCAGAAGGGCGAAGGACAACTCTTTCTTTGAAGAATTCAAGATTTTTATAAATTTTCTCTACGCAGGGGTTACTTACTGTAAGAGAACAGCCGCTGGCAAATTTAATACGTCCCGATTCCATCAGGTCTATAACAGCATCCTGAATAACCTCGGTATAAACTTCAAAATCCGGAATTTCTTTACTTTCTCCCATTGCAGCCAATACTGCATTTGCAATATTGCCTACACCTGATTGTACAGGAAGGAATGTTTTTGGCATACGTCCTTCTGCCATTTCTTTAATAAAGAACTGTGCTACGTGATTACCTATTTTAGTAGTAACTTCATCTACCGGAGCAAAACCACCACCTTCGTTAGGTGTATTTGATTCTACAACAACTATTTTAGCCGGATCAACTTTTATATGGTCTTTTCCGATTCTGTCTCTAACCGAATAAATTGGAATTTCGCCACGGTGAGGAGGATCTTGCAATTCTGCAATATCATGCATTCCTCTCATTCCTTTGGGATTCCATGTATTAAGTTCAACAATGACTGTTTTTGCCAAGCGTGCTACAGTGGGTGAAATACCAACTCCGCAGGTAGGAACTATTTCTCCATCTTCGGTCACATCGCAAGCCTCAATGATGGCTACATCTACACCTCCTAAGAAACCATAACGAATCTCTTGTGCTAGAGACGATAAGTGCATATCGAAATAAGGAACTTCGCCTGAATTAATAGCATTCCTTAAATCTTTGTTTGTTTGGTAAGGTGTTCTGAATTTGATAGCATGTGCTCTTGCTAAAACTCCGTCAAGAAGGTCTCCGGTAGATGCTCCGGTAAACATTCCGATTTTGAAAGGATTACCTTTTGCATGTTCTGCGTCGGCTATCTTAGCGATAGCGGTTGGTACTACCTTCGGACATCCGGCATGAGTAAAACCACTGAAACCTACATTATCTCCATTTTTGATAAGGCTCGCCGCCTCATCTGCACTCACAAACTTTAATGCCATTGCTTTATTAATTGATTATTTATTTTAAGGTCTCTGACCTATTTATTAACTCTGTTTTAATATTTACGCTCCAAAATAATGGAATGAATAAATGCCCTCTTCAGATCAGCAGAGGTTTCCAGCTGCAAATCCTGAGCAGCATTACTATTTGTTTTTTCTTCGTATATCAGTGCCATTTCTTTTTTATCATCAGTTATATCTGACATTACCGACGAAACGCCTTCCTGAGTATAGTCATACCCCATAGAAGTAAGTGTCTGATATTTATTTACAGGATTTAGTATGGGAGCTATTGGTTTGTTTTCTTCCGAAATCTCGGATTGTACAGTTCTGGGTCTCGAAAACGGAGCGGGACTAGATTGTGTTGTATTTTCTTGACTAGCTGAAGATACTGGTCTTGGGCGTGCTTGGGTTAATGCCCTTTCTTTATTCTTTTTAGCCTCTTTCTGGTAATTGCGGACAATATTTACAATAACAACTATCGCCACAATTCCGTATATTATAAGATTCTCCATATTCAAACAAATTTTAAGGCCATAGACCTTTTAGTAAACTCATCAAGTAAACAACAATAGTCAGTTATGTTTAGATATCAAATTCTTGCCGTTACTCACTCTGAAAAATAGAATAATACAAAGGTACAAATTAAGTTGGTTTACCTAAATATAATACAGAAAACTTTTAAGGCTTCAAGCCTTTTTCTGAATTGGTCAAGTATAACAGCAATAGTTCGTTATCTAAAAAAATACAAGATTAAACTCCTGACTTGAAATAGTATGGTTGTAATGTTTGTCATACGACAAGATAAAATAACATTCTTTGTTTTGTATTGAACAAACAGATGTATATATCGTTTTAATGACGAACAACTATTTTTTTTAGTCAATGAAATCCAAGCTAACATTAACCACTCTCATCGTGGTTTTTACAACATTCTCATCATGTATTAAAGATGAACCTGAAAATATCGAAGCTGATATTCTAAGTTTCGAATTTCCGGAGTATACCGGCTTAAAGGTATCTCCAAGTAAAGAAACCAACCTTATCCTTTTCGAAGTGACGGATACCTCCCAAATTGACATTACGAGTTTGCGCCCTGAAATAAAACTGTCTGAAGGGGCAACGGTATATCCTTCACCCAATGAATATCAAGACTTCTCCGATACGGTAATCTATACGGTATATTCAGAAAATAAAGAATGGAACAGAGTATATAAAGTTCTAATAAACAGAACCCTTCCTTTAACCTTTCCTTTTGAAGAATGGGGTACCGGGGGAGTTGGTATAATGAGTTATCCTAAATTAATGGATGATACATGGGCTACTGCCAATCAGGGTATTGCATTAGCTAAATTCGGAAAAGTAGAGGAATTTCCCACAGATTTTACGACAGATGCTTATAGTGGAAAATATGCAGCCAGACTGAAAACTCAACGTGGAGGCAACTATTTTGGTTTTCTGATACCTATTTTTTCGGGATCTTTGTTCAGGGGGCAATTCGGACCTATAGTGATGTCTGATTTTGCCAAATCTGTAAAATTCGGACAACCTCATCCCTTCGATAAGGGAAGGCCTGTATCTTTCAAAGGATATTATAAATATAAAGTGGGTGATCCTTTTTATGACGAAAAGGACAACATTATTCCCGGACGGATTGATGAGTGTTCTATCTATGCAGTATTTTATAAAGTAACGAAAGGTGTGATAGGAACAAAGAATGATGAGTTTCTTGATGGAAATAATATATTGACATCTGATAAAATAGTCGCTATTGCCAAGTTGGACGATACTTCGGAGAAAGGAGAATATACACACTTTGATCTACCTTTCAGGTACAAAGAAACTCCCGATTATACCCAGTATGATTATAAACTGGCTGTAGTATTTGCCTCAAGCAAAGAAGGCGATTTCTACAGAGGAGCTGTAGGAAGTACACTAACTGTCGATGAAGTAGAGGTTGTGTGTCAAGCCTATTCATCAAAAGAACCTCAATAAAAATAGCTTATCCGAATCTAAAAGAAGAGACTGTTAAATTATAAATGTATTTAATACAATGATCAGATATATTTGTTTTACTGTAATCTGTATGTTTTCATTATCTGCATACAGCCTTGATTTCCAAAAAGAAAACCTTGAACATAAAATTGTAGCAGGATTTAACCTCGGAGCTACAACTCCGACCTCTATTCCCCGTGAAGTTCGAAAGATAGGAGCTTGGTGGCCTCAATTCACTCCACAACTGGGATACCATATTATATACAACACCAATAATAAGTGGGCCTTGGGATCGGGTATTCTTCTTGATTATAAAGGAATGGGGGTAAGAGATAAAGTCAAATATCTTTATACCGAAGTAAAATTGGAAGCTGACGGGAACTATCTTAGCGGATATTTTTCGGGCAAAAATGAAACAACCGTAAAAATGGCATATGTAACCATACCCTTATTTGTGCGTTACAAAATTAATGAAAAATGGAATATCCGTGCAGGCGGCTATGCTTCATATGCTTATAGTACTTCATTCAAAGGTAAAGTATGGGATGGTTATATGAGGGCCCCCGACCCAACAGGTCCTGAAATATTAATCGAGAATAAAGGAGATGCTACTTTTGATTTCGGGGATGAAATACGAACCTTTGATTTTGGAGTTTTGGCAGGATGCGACATGAAAATAAATCATCGTTTCAGTTTGTCAGGCAGCTTCAATTGCGGGTTAACTCCTGTTTTTAGTAATAGTTTCAAAGCAGTTCCATTTAAAATGAATAATATATATGTATCATTAGGAATGTCCTATAATCTGTAGAATGTTCTTATATACATCAAATCAAAGAGTCATTCGCTGCTGAATGGCTCTTTGATTTTAACAAATAAATATTTATATTTGTCACATAAAATTTCTCTGTGTATTAATTATGACTTCGATTTTCACATATATAAATGTCGAGATTAATCTAAAATTTAACATTTTGGGTTTGGCTATGTCGTGTGAAATATTAGAGAGAGAGAGAGAGAGAGAGAGAGAGAGAGAGACGCACCTTGCGTAACTAATCATTTTTTTAACAAAACAAAATTTCTATTGTGTCAAAATGACGGAGTAGTTTTTCGTGTATCTATACCTCAATTAATATATATCAATTTTCTTACTGAAATCCGGTGCGGCAAACTGTTTATCAAGGCAGTTTTGTTGTTGTTTATTTGTTGTCGTTCTGAACTTGCTTTGAAATTATATCAGTACGCCAACCGGTTTCATTATGCAGTAAGGTGCAGCGAATGCACTTTACTGTTTCTTTTGCCACCAATTATAACTCAGAATAATAACAACAAGGTCTTTGACCTCAATATTCAAACAAATGACAATGAAAAAAATCTATTTATGTGTATTTGGGCTTATTTGCTTAATACCACTATTCTCCCAAGTAGGTATTAATACTAAATTTCCTCAAGGAGTGTTTCATGTTGATCCATTGGGAAATACTAGCTCAACAGGGACAGCCGGATTTGCCGATGATATACTTGTAACTAAAGATGGATCTATAGGCATAGGAACATTAAACCCTTCATCACACGTACATATTGATAAAGGTACAGCTAATTCTTTTATTCGTATCGAAGATACTTCGGAAGGTACTGGTGATAAGTTCTTAGCTTCAGATTCGGAAGGTAGAGGTTCCTGGATTCCGGCCATAACGCTTAACGGTAAAGTTTATCGAATGAATTCGCCGAATCAGACTGCAGTAGTTTGTAATTATAATGTGAATACAATTGTCCCCTTCAATTTGATAAAAAGTGATGATGGTACATTGACATCCAATCCAGCTCCAGGTGTACTAACAATTCAGGCAGATGGAACTTATGTTTTTAATTTTCGTTGGTGGGGTAGTATTAATGGAGGTACGACAGTTGTTTCAGATGCTTTTTTTACACCCAAAGCTTATGTCCGACTTTATAGAATAACGGTATCGGGCGGTGCCCCTGTAATATCAGGAAACCCTGTTGATGAGATTTTAGTATTTGATAGGGTACGGACAGATGTAGGTACAGGTACTTTTCGTAGAAGTACATTTATTACATCTCTGTATGGTATCGACTTAAAAAAAGGTGATTTATATGCTATAACGGTTACTCCGGCTGACAATTCGGGAATAACTTGGGAAATGGGGCAATCTCTTGCAGCAACACAGTATCCCAATATTATTTATTTTCCCAGTGTTGCCGTATATAATATATAATGGTTTTATTGTTAAGATTTTGAAGTATGAAAAAAATAAAAAAGCAATATCGTTTGATTCTCTTTTATTTTATGTTAATCTCTTTTGGGTTAAAAGCTCAGGTTGGTATTAATACAGAAGATATAAGAGGAGTATTTCATCTAGATGCGGCTGCGGATAATAATCCGATTATAAGCTCTTTATCTGAATCTAATGATGTGGTCATAACCTCTGATGGTAATATGGGAGTAGGAACAATAACTCCCACCTCTCGATTGCATATTAAATCAGACACACCTTATTCAGCATTTCGTTTGAGAACCTCGACCTCGACAGGGGCTGTATTGTTGGGTGATAGCAGTGGTAATGCATTTTGGGGGATAACTAAAGGGAATGGAGGGCGCAAATTTTCCTTTTTGCCCGTAGCCACTTCTATAAATAACAACACAACAAAGCAAATATTGCTTGATACTGAGGATAGTAATGGGATAAAAGTTCAATCTGACGGATCTTATGCCGTTATTATCAGATGGTCTCCGGCTCTTCGTTTTACATCAAAGGTGAGGCGCTCGGTTCAGATTCGTTACGAACTAAAGCGAAAAAGAGTCGGTGTCGCGGATATCGTTTGTCAGGCGGTTACAGATCAACCCTCTATGGAAACGAATCAGTATTCAACTACATTTATGAGCCTTGTAGCTCAGGATGTACTTAAAAATGATATACTTTATATCAATGTGACATTTACTGGTGTTTCCGGAGAATATCTTTACATGGATAGAACCTGGACAGGTAATACTTCTTCTGCAAAAACATTTGATACTCAATCTGTCATTTTTTACAAATTATAGATCATTAAGCAATGAAAAAAAAATATATACTAGTCCTTATCTGCAGTTCGATATTACCTGTAATGTTTAATCAGGTTCAGGCACAAGTGGGTATTAATACAGAATACCCTCGTTCGGTATTTCATATTGACGGAGCAGGGGATAATCCTCAGGATTTAACAAGCTCATTATCAGATTTACAACAATCGAATGATATAGTTATCTCTAATGATGGAAAATTAGGAGTCGGAACAATTACTCCCGGAACAAAATTGGATATAACCGATAGTAAAAGTATAACAGGACAAGAAGCTTTAAAGCTAACTCCGGCACTAGGTGTTCCCTCTATTTTGTATTTAGAGGGAGATGGTCAGACAACGACATGGCGTCCAGCTCCGAACATTGGTATATTGGGGCAGTTCAGAGTTACTTCAACTTCTTTTCCCTACCGAGTAGCTACATATGCAGGGCTGGTCAGCATGGATGGGACTATGACTGTAGAGAGTGGGTATAAAATACGTGTTCCTGCTAATGGTCGGTATTTTGTGACATTAAATATATACGGGACTAACAATTCAACTTCTTCTAGTCCTGGAAGTTCGATTCAGAGCCTATATGTTTATCTGGCTAAAAATGATACACAGGTACAATCAATGGAATATAATGCATATTATGCAGGTATAGGTTCTAATTTGGCTGATGTAATAGAATATTATCAGGCGACTCCCCTGTCTACAGGGTCGAGAATAAATTCCTTTACAGTATCGTTATATGCCGGTTATTGTGTAACTTCTGATTATTTGGTAATACGATTTGCTCCGGTTGTAGGTTACTCAACGACATCCAGCTTTACCCCAAATACGCTTAATCCTATAACCATAACTATATATAATATATAAATCAGATTTACTTTATAACGAGCTAGGTAGTAGTATGGAGAGGATATAAATCTTACTCTTTTTTCAAGTATAGGGCAAAAGAATTATCTTTGCCCTTATTTTTATTATATAAAATTAAAAAATTATGATCAACGAACAAGGACTGGACTTTAAATCCACGACTGACCGAAAATTGTTCATCGAGACTTATGGTTGTCAGATGAACGTAGCAGATAGTGAGGTAGTAGCCTCTGTAATGGAAATGGATGGCTATGTAATGACCGATAAGCTGGAGGATGCAGATGCCGTGTTTGTTAACACTTGTTCCGTAAGGGATAATGCCGAACAGAGAGTTATTCAGCGTCTGGAATATTTCAATGCTATTAAACGCAAGAAAAATAAAGACCTTATTATCGGAGTATTAGGCTGTATGGCAGAACGGGCTAAAGAAGAACTGCTGGAAAAGCATCATGCTGATGTAGTTGTAGGACCCGACGCATACCTTGATTTGCCTAATCTGGTCGGAGCTGCCGAACGAGGCGAGAAAGCAATTAATGTAAAATTATCTAAGACAGAAACTTACAAAGATGTAATCCCTTTAAAAATCGGGGGGAATCATATTTCGGGTTTTATATCCATTATGCGTGGATGCGATAAAGTTTGTACTTATTGTATTGTACCTTATACCAGAGGGCGTGAACGAAGTCGTGATCCTCAAAGTATATTGAATGAATTAAAAGATCTTAGAGAAAAAGGTTTTAAAGAAGTAACCTTGCTCGGTCAGAATGTTAATTCATACAAGTTTGAAGACGAAGGTGGTAAGGTTACCGATTTCACGGCTTTGTTGGAGTTAGTAGCATTAGCAGCACCTAAAATGCGCATTCGTTTTACAACATCATATCCGACCGATATGACTGATGACACTTTGGAAATGATTGCCAAATACGATAACCTGTGTAAATTTATACATTTGCCTGTACAATCGGGAAGTACCCGTATGCTTGGCATTATGAAACGTAAATATAACCGCGAATTGTATCTGGATCGCATTGCTGCCATAAAACGTATTATTCCGGGTTGTGGATTATCAACCGATATAATGTGCGGATATCATTCCGAAACAGAAGAAGATCAAGAGGAAACTTTATCTTTAATGAAGGAGGTTGGCTTTGATTCTGCTTTTATGTTTAAATATTCGGAACGTCCCGGCACATATGCCGCAAAAAAATTGGCAGATGATATTTCGGAAGATATCAAAATAGAACGTTTGCAGCAAATTATAAATCTACAGAATGAATTATCACTCGAAAGCAATAAACATGATGTGGGTAAGACTTTTGAAGTTTTAGTCGAAGGATTTTCGAAGAGATCAAAAGAACAATTATTCGGAAGGTCATCTCAGAATAAAGTGATTATTTTTGATAAAGGTAATCATCGTATCGGAGAGTTTGTGAATGTTAAAGTCACAGGTAATACTTCGGCTACATTATTTGGAGAAGCTCTGGATTAGGCCGCAGTCCTTTTGGTTAACTTTCTGGGTATAATATCAACACTGGTTAGTATTTCAGAATGAATCACTAAATGCTTTTGTTACTTGGTTGCATATTAACAAAGGTTAATTATAGGTGGATTTTTATAGTAATATTCTCAAAAAATATTACTTTAGGCGAGTGCCAAAAACAAAAGAAACATATCTTTGTTAAGAATATATCAATAAATTGTTACTAACATAATTGAACTATAAAAATGGGAAAATCAAATTCAAATTTACTATTTCTGGCAATCGGTGCAGCCGTAGGTGCAGCAGCCGGATATGTTGCAGCTTCTGATAAAAAAGAAGAATGGCTTAAAGAAATCAATAAATTAGTTGAAAAAGTAAAAAGCAATGTAAAGGGTTCAGCCTCGAAAGCCGAGGAGGCTCTGGAAGATCTGGTAGAGGATGAAGATTGATAACGAAAAAAACGAATATCAAGACTTTTCGGAACTCATCGACGAGTCCAAAGCTGATTTATCAAGCTATATAGATAAGCGTATAACCTTGGCTAAGCTCAAGGTTTACGAAAAGGTGGCAAGTACATCTTCTTATATTATATATAGCTTGATAATAGCTGTTTTGGCGTTGATTTTATTTGGCCTATTCCTTTTTGGTATTGCTCTTTTTATCGGAGAAGCCTTACATAATTATTCTGCCGGATTTGGAATTCTTATAGTTATTATTTTATTAATGCTGTTAGGAGTATATGTCTGTCGAAGATTATTACGCCGTTACATTGTAAATATGACTATCCGTACAATTCAGAAAATAGAAGAAGATGAAGAATGAACTGACTCCAATAGAAAAACTTCGTGAAGAAAAGGCTCGTCTCACGTGTGAATGTGCAGAACAGGAACAGCATTTATTGGAGAGAGTCGGCTATGCCCGTGAAAATTTTGGACGTTTATTGATAGGTTCGGTTTTCTCTTCTACGAAATCAGGTTTTGGCGATATATTCTCTTTATTTACAGGTGGAAAGAAGTCTCGATCGAGACAGAAGGAGGATGAAGATATTGAAGAAGAGTCTTCTATATCTAGATTTGCTCCAATGCTTATGGGTGCGGCTCCTTTAATTTGGGAAGTAGTGCAGCCTATGTTAATAGGATTAGTGGTGAAAAAAATAAAATCGCTTTTTACTAAAAAGAAGAAAAAAGTGATCAAAAATAAGAAAGCCTCGGAATAAAATTCTGAGGCTTTTTTATTAGTTACTGACTCTTTTGTAATCGGATTTCACCTCTAAAGAAAGTATTATTTGTAGATTAAAGAATTATAAGTTTCCCTTGACCGATACAGCTATTACGTTCAATATTGAATAAGATAATAACTAAATAGAATTACTGATTTTTCTATATTAAAAACAGGCTATTCAGAAATATAGCCTGTTTTCCTATTTATAGTGTTAAGAATATTACTTTTTCCAAAGATTTTCCATGTCTTCCAGAGTCTTACCTTTAGTTTCGGGAATTTTTTTCCAGACAAATAAGGCTGCAAGGACAGCCATTGCGCCATATACCCAGTAAGAGAAACCATGGTTGAAAGTACTGATAAGCGTTTCATTTTTATCCATTATAGGGAATGTCCATGACACAAGGAAGTTTGATACCCATTGAGCTGCAACAGCAATAGACATAACAGCAGAACGTACTGAATTTGGAAATACTTCTGCAAGCATAACCCAACATACAGGTCCCCATGACATGGCAAACCCCGCAGTATAAGTCAGCATAAAGACGAGCTTAAGTCCACCAGGAAGATCTGCTGCAAAAGAAGAGCCTAATCCCAGCATCGATACAGCCATAACCAACGCTCCGGTTATAAGTAAAGGCTTACGGCCGAATTTATCTACTGTAAGAATTGCCAATGTAGTAAATGACAGATTCACGATTCCGACAATGATAGTCTGTAATAAAGAACTGTCTGTGTCTGCACCCATACTCTTGAAGATTTCGGGAGCGTAGTACAAAACGACATTGATTCCTACAAACTGTTGGAATGCAGATAGTAAAAGCCCTGTGATGATAATGGCAAAACCATAAGATTTGATCGGTACGACAAGTGCGATGAGGAAACTGAAGATCATTGCTATTTCAAGCGCACTAGATACTTGACTAAATTGAAGAACAAGATATCCGATAACGAATAACACTAACCATGTCATCATGAATTTATAGTATGGCTTAAGTGATGATTCTTGTTCTTTATCGAAACTATGCTTGATTTCTTTAATTTCCTGATCGGCTTCAACAGAACCTACTAATTTTGATAGTATATTGTGAGCTTTCTCTGTTTTTCCCTTCATAACCAGCCATCTGGGTGTTTCAGGAGCAAAGAATAAAAGCAGGAAGAATAATCCCGAAGGAATCGCCAAAGATGCAAACATATATCTCCAACCTACAGAATGTAGCCATTCTCCGGTTCCTGAATCTTGTTTGGCTATAAAGTAATTAACAAAATATACCACCAGCATACCAAATATAATAGCGAATTGATTTAAAGCGACCAAACTCCCTCTTTTCGATGGTGGGGCTATTTCTGCAATATACATCGGAGAAACCATAGAAGCTATACCTACACCGATACCTCCTAATATGCGGTAGAATACAAAATGATACACAAATGTATGATCTCCTGCATCGGGCATATGATAGCCGATTTCGGGCCATGCTGATCCTATCGCAGCAAGGAAAAATAAAACAGCAGCTGCAAATAGAGCAGGCTTACGGCCAAAGTGCTGGCTCAGCCATCCGGCAATGGCTGCACCGACAATACATCCGATAAGTGCGCTGCTGACAACAAAGCCTTCCATTGCACTAGCCTCGAAAGGAGATAAATTCATGGGATCGATGAAAAAATGTCGCAGCGATTCTACAGTTCCCGATATGACGGCTGTGTCGTATCCGAAGAGCAAACCTCCGAGTGTGGCGATGAGCGTGACACCGAAGGCGTATGATTTACTTGTTTCGTTTTTCATGAAGTGGAATTTTGGTTTGGTAACCAATTGATTAAAGTTAAAATAGGTGCAGCTGTCTTTGGGGATAACTGCACCTGTTTTCAGAGTTGAATTATTTTGTGTACATATTTACAATGGCTTCATAAAGCTCTTGTTTTCCACTGATTTGTTTAGGTTCGCCTGCTTGTTTAGCGTATGAAACAAGATCTTCGAGTTTTAGTTTTCCTGTTTCGAAGTCTTTTCCTTTACCTCCATCAAATGAAGCGTAACGGTCTTTCAGCATTTTGCTGTATGGAGAATCATTCAGCAGTTCAGCAGCATTTTCCAAAGCACGAGCCATTACATCCATACCTGTGATATGGGCGATAAAGATATCTTCCAGATCGGTAGAGTTACGACGGGTTTTGGCATCGAAGTTTGTACCTCCATTACCAAGTCCACCATTACGGATAATTTGGATATATGCGTGAACAAGTTCAAATTGGTCGATGGGGAACTGGTCTGTATCCCAGCCGTTTTGATAATCTCCACGGTTTGCGTCAATAGATCCGAGCATACCGGCATCTACAGCACAAGCCAATTCGTGTTCGAATGTATGTCCGGCCAATGTTGCATGGTTTACTTCGATATTGATCTTGAAGTCTTTATCCAAACCATAGTTACGAAGGAAGCCTATAACTGTTTCAACATCATAGTCATACTGATGTTTAGTTGGTTCCATTGGCTTGGGTTCGATAAGGAAAGTTCCTGTAAATCCTTTAGAGCGTGCATAATCACGTGCGATAGTCAACATTTGAGCCAAATGTTCTTTCTCGCGTTTTTGGTCTGTGTTGAGGATTGACATATAACCTTCACGTCCTCCCCAGAATACATAATTTGTACCGCCTAGCTCAATTGTAGCATCAATAGCATTCTTAATCTGAACGGCAGCACGTGCAACAACATCAAAATTAGGATTAGTGGCAGCACCGTTCATATAACGCTTATGACTGAATACGTTAGCTGTTCCCCACAATAATTTGATACCTGTTTCAGCCTGTTTTTGCTTTGCGTATGCAGTAATTGCTTTCAGGTTAGCTTCATATTCTTCAATGGTGTTTGCTTCGTCTATAAGGTCTACATCATGGAAACAGTAATATTCGATACCGATCTTTTGCATAAATTCGAAACCTGCATCCATTTTTGCTTTGGCTTTATCTAAAGCTGAGGCTCCTTCGCTCCAAGGAAATGTTTTGGTTCCGGGACCAAATGGGTCACCACCTTCAGCACATAGAGTGTGCCACCAAGCCATCGCAAATTTCAACCAATCTTTCATTTTCTTGCCATTTACCAGTTTTTCTGGATCATAGTAATGGAATGCCATTGGATTTTTACTGTCTTTACCTTCAAATTTGATTTTACCGATACCCGGAAAAAATTCTTTTGTAGCCATTGGTTATTAGTTTAAATTTTCGTTAGTAATAAAATATTTATGTTTATTTGATTATCAGTGATTTCCATCTCTCATAAGCATCTCTGTATTGAGCTTTTTTATTGGTTTCGGGCTCTATAACTGCAATTTTAGTCAGTGACGAGAAAGCCTCTTCATTTGACGCATAAATGCCTACCCCCATTCCTGCAGCTTTTGCAGCACCGGCAGCACCATCGGTGTTGAATAGTTCTATGGTTGCACCGCTTACATTCGCTAAAGTTTGAGCAAATACAGGACTTAAGAACATATTAGCATGACCGGCTCTTATCAAGTGGATATTCATACCCATTTCTTTCATTATCTCCATACCGTATTCATATGAAAAAACGATACCTTCTTGTCCGGCTCTTAATAAGTCTGCCTTGTTGTGTATATTGAAATTGACACCATGTATGGAGCAGTTAACTTCTTTATTCTCGAGTACACGTTCCGCCCCGTTTCCGAATGGAATGATAGACAGCCCCTTCGCTCCGATGGGGGATTGTGCTGCTAGGTTATTCATATCGTTATATGAAAGCCCTTCGACAGCGAGATTACGTCTCAACCATGAGTTAAGTATTCCGGTTCCATTAATACACAACAATACTCCTAAACGGGTTTGATCGGGTGTATAATTGACATGGGCAAAAGTGTTAACACGGGAGCGTGTATCGTAGTCTAATTTATCGAGTACACCATATACAACACCAGAAGTACCTGCTGTAGAAGCTATTTCTCCCGGATTGAAGACATTTAACGATGCAGCGTTGTTAGGCTGATCGCCTGCACGGTATGTAATAGGAGTACCTTCTTTCAGTCCAAGTTCTTTTGCGGCTTGAGCGGAAACTTCAGCCTGAATGCCGAATATTGGTTTTATCTCAGGAATAAAGCTTTTAGGAATGCCGTAATAATTCAGAACGTCTTCAGATACCGACTGATTTTTGAAATCCCAGAACATTCCTTCTGATAAACCTTCGATAGTCATGGCGATATCCCCCGAAAGTTTCATTGCTATGTAATCGCCCGGAAGCATCAGCTTATCTATTTTTTCGAAAATATGAGGTTCATGTTCTTTTACCCAGGCAAGTTTCGATGCGGTAAAATTTCCTGGTGAGTTTAGCAGGTGTGATAAGCATTTTTCTTCACCTATAGCCTTAAATGCCTTTTCACCGTAAGGCACAGCACGGCTATCGCACCAGATAATGGAAGGGCGCAATACCTGTTGGTTTTTGTCTACTAAAACCAATCCGTGCATTTGCCAGGTGATTCCAATTGCCTTTATATCTTCAGCTTTTACACCCGATTGTTTGATGATAGACTCATGAGCCAGTTTCAGGTTTTTCCACCATTCTTCGGGAGCCTGTTCTGCCCATCCTGCTTTTACAGCGGTAATCTCCATTTCTTCTTTTGGGTAGAAATCAGAGGCAACTATCTTTCCTGTGTTGGCTTCTACCAAGCAGGCTTTTACAGATGAACTTCCTATGTCGTATCCTAATAAATACATATGATCAGATATTTGTTATTTGTTATATATTTTTCTTTAGGTGTTACCTTTTTTGTTATTGTTTTTCAGTTATTTATGTTTAAAAGGTTACAAAAGTTACACTCTTTATGTTCGTTTTCATTAGTTTCCTTTTTCAGTGTCATTTAAAGACCGTTTTATAAGAAGAGCTGTGACCCTTTTCTTTATAGATAAATATCTTTCAAACTGATTGTTATCATTGGATATTGGTCTTACGCCTGTTGTACATCACTTTATCGAATTTGTAATAACGGGCTGCACGGTGTGAAACCCCTTGTTGTCTTTCTTCCAAAGCTGTGATATACTGCATTGTTCCAATCTTTTTATGAAAATTGCGAATGTCTATTTTCTTGTTATAGACCGCTTCATACAGTCTGTGTATCTGGCTGATTGTAAATTTTTGAGGCAATAGTTCGAATATGGTTACGGGTTCAGCTTCTATCCATTTTCTGATTTCAGCTAATGATGCTTCTACAATTTGGTTATGATCGAAAGGCATATAGGGTAATTTTGTTACCGGACACCATTTTGAATTTTTATATTTTGAGATATTATTAAGTTTACGGTCAATCTTGCATAGAGATAAGTAAGCAACAGTAATCAACCGGTTTATATCCGGTTTATACTCTTTATCCAACCACTTTATATCATTCGGATTATTTGCTCTGTCGGGAGATGAAAAACAACGGAATTGCTTTAATGTCATTTTTTTTATTCCGGTAAGTTCGAATAGTACACGTTGAGCGGCATCGTCAACATCCTCTTCGTCATAAATAAGGCTTCCGGGTAATTTCAGGTCAGTAAGGCTGTCTTCTTTCTCACCTCGTTGAACTAAAAGTATATTGAGCTGGTCGTCATCAAATCCAAAGACAACACAGTCTACTGATACATATGTATGTATAAAGTTCGTTTTCATGGTACTTTAGTAATAGAAAGTATTTGCCTCGCCTTCGCTTCGGCGATTGTTTATTAAAGACATATTTTCAAGCGATAACCTGCTCTTGCAGGTATGCTTGAAAAGTCAACATTTCAAGCAGATCCAAAATTTATTTTGACTTTGCCGAGTCGTGAGAAATGCCTTATGAAATAGAATTAAAAGGTCTCAAACCTTATTGGTTACAGGCAAATATAGAAAACAAAATCATATCTATGAAATTAAATAGAATAAAAATGAAGTTAATTAATTGAAAATCAAAATATTAAATATCATATATTATACAGTAAGGTGAAAGCTTTATATTGTATAATATACATTAAGAGATGGCTAATTATCAGAGACTTTAGTTAAAGTTAGAGTGCGATAGAAAGCGGAATATTTCCGGTTAAATTTTACAATAACGGGAGTGATTTTTTTTGCAAAAGATGAGAATAAAGTAATAAGATAAGATAGGGTAGGAGGAGCTCTGATGAGTTATAATAAGTAGTCGATATTATGTATTAGAAAGGTAAATGTCAGTGTTATTTATACTTGCCAATAAAATGACAAGTTTAGTTACTTTAAGCTAAGTGTTCTATGATACTGACTGTTCCGGTTAATAAACCTACGAGTCCTATGACAATGAGTATAACACCTAGTATGTTGTTGAATATCTTAAGTCCACGAGGATTAAATCTGTTTCTGACCTTGTCTACGACCGTAGATACTGCCAGCCACCAAATGATTGTACCTAAACCTATCGAAGCAATGCCGACAAAATTTTTAGTAGAGTCTACAGGGTCGATAAAGTTGAATCGGGCAAACATAGCTATAAAAAAGAATAGAATACCGATATTTGCAAGGTTGATAAAAAAAGAAGATACGAAATCCTGCCAGAAAGGAGATTGTTTTGCTTCACCCTGTTTTTTTAAGGTTCGGGCCGGATTCGATTTATATATGTAATACCCTGCGGCAATCAAAAGTATGCTGCCTGCTATTTGCAGAGGATGATGATTGGCCTCTATAAAGTCGAGTATAAAACTGATACCTAATCCGGTGATGCAGGCGTACACCATATCTGATAAAGAAGCTCCAAGACCAGAGATAAATCCATGAGCCCGCCCCTCGTTCAATGTACGCTGAACGCATAATACTCCGATAGGTCCCATTGGAGCCGATACGAGTATACCGATCAGTATTCCTTTTAGTACTATATCTAACATTTATATAAGCTATAGTGAGGTCTTAGACCTTTTTACTTTCTGTTATCCATTAGCAAAGATAATATCAAAATGCTAGAAATCAATAAAAATGAGGATTCCATTAGGCTATATTAACGCATGAAAGGTGCTATATCTAAATTTATATATGTTTAAATGTTAGATTTTTATATTTATAATATAGCCAGATACCAATCTTGTAACTTCTAACTAATTAAGTAAATGAAAGCATTTAATGATGCATTTTCGAGTTATAATATGCCTGGGTTCTTATATTTGACAAACAAATAGGTCTGTGACCTTAATAATCTCCTTCCAGCATAGAATCCCTATATCCCAAGAAATAAAGTATTCCATCCAATCCTACAGTCGATAGAGATTGTTGTGCATTGGCTTTTACCTTTGGTTTGGCATGAAAGGCTATTCCTAATCCTGCGGTAGCAAGCATTTGCAGGTCATTAGCCCCATCTCCAACGGCTACGGTTTGTTTCAGGTCTACTTTTTCAACTTGGGCTATGAGCCGCAACAGCTCCGCTTTACGTTTGCCGTCTACAATGTCTCCGACATGTTCTCCGGTAAGTTTACCATCTATAATTTCCAGTTCGTTGGCATATACATAATCGAACCCGTATTTTTCTTTCAGGTAGTTACCGAAATAGGTAAAACCTCCAGACAGGATTGCTATTTTGTATCCACTCTTTTTTAAAATACGAACCAGTCGAACCATACCATCGGTAATAGGCAGATTTTCTGCGATCTCTTTCATTACCGATTCGTCAAGACCCTTTAAGAGACCTATACGGCGTTTGAAACTTTCGGAGAAATCAATCTCTCCCCTCATTGCCGATTCGGTTATAGCTCTCACTTCTTCACCTACTCCTGCACGGTCGGCAAGTTCATCTATCACTTCGGTCTGAATAAGGGTCGAATCCATATCGAAGCAGATAAGGCGGCGCATCCTGCGATACATACTCTCTTCCTGAAAGGCTATATCTATTTGATGTTGAGATGATAATCTCATAAATTCTTTTTGAAGGTCTTTGAAGTTCTCCACTGTTCCCCTAATGGATAGTTCTATACACGAACGCCCTATACGGTCGGTCTTATTCAAAGGTATGCGTGCAGTAAGCCTGTTTATCTTTTCGATATTCAGTTTATGAGCAAGTAATACTTGTGTAACCAGAGATATCTGAGTTCCGTTCAGTTCTTTCCCTAAGATGGTAACGGTGTATCTGTTTTTACCCTGCAGGTTTACCCAAGTAGAGTAATCTTCTTTACTGAGATGCGAGAATCTGACGTTTACACTTAACTCATCTGCTTTGAATAGCAAATCTTTCAGTATATATCCCGATTGTGTAGTTTCTGATTCAAATACGATTGCCAGCGAAAGTGAATGATGTATATTCGCCTGACCTATATCGAGTATAGTTGCATTGTAGTGTCCTAAAATAGCAGTAAGTGCCGTCGTCACACCCGGACGGTCTTGTCCGGTAATACGAACTAATATTATTTCGGTTTTTTCCATCTCGGGAGATTTATTTGGCTGAATTTAAAAGTTGAGTTTCCGCAGCTTCTATTGCAGAAAAATCAAATTGATCGATTACTTGTTGTCTTAATATCTCAATCTGATCATTGCATAAGTTGCCTATACTACCTTCGTGGGTATGGTGTACTGTACGGTCGTGGTTGAATTTTCCGGCTTCGATATCCAGTCCAACCTTTTTGTAAGCATCACGGAATGGAACACCTTCTTCCAGAACGAGTCTGTTTACTTCTTCTACACTGAATATATAAGTATATTTATCGTCTTTGATAATATCTTGATTGACTTTTATTTCGCCGATCATTCTTCCGATCATTGATATACAGTTATTCAGTTCGTCGAACGAGGGTAAAAATATTTCTTTAATTAACTGCATATCCCGAAAATATCCTGATGGAAGATTATTCGTGATAAGAGTTATTTCGGTTGGCAATGCCTGGAGTTTGTTGCATTTAGCACGGGAAAGTTCAAATACATCAGGATTCTTTTTGTGAGGCATTATGCTCGATCCGGTGGTGTATTCATCCGGAAGTTTTATAAATCCGAAATTCTGGCTGTTGTACATACATGCATCAAAAGATAGCTTCGATAGGGTTGCGGCGATACCGGCTATTGCAAAAGCAACGGTACGTTCCATCTTTCCCCGTCCCATTTGAGCATATACCACATTGTAATTCATCGAATCGAATCCAAGCAGGGCAGTAGTCATCTGTCGGTTGAGCGGAAATGATGATCCATATCCTGCGGCTGAGCCTAAAGGGTTGCGGTTGCATATTTTGAATGCTGCCAGTAATAACTGCAGATCATCAACCAGACTTTCCGCATATGCGCCAAACCATAATCCGAATGATGATGGCATGGCTATTTGTAAATGTGTGTATCCGGGGATAAGTACATTTTTATATTTTTCGCTTTGAGCAAGTAATATATCTATAAGTCCCGATACAGAATCGACGATTGTTTTTATCTGTTCTCTGGTAAACAGTTTCAGGTCAAGAAGAATCTGGTCGTTTCTTGAACGTCCGCTGTGTATTTTTTTTCCGACATCGCCGAGTTTCCGAGTTAACATCAGTTCGACCTGAGAATGCACGTCTTCGATATCGTCTTCAATAATGAATCCGCCTTTTTCTATAGTGTCATATATCGACTTTAATTCTTTAAGAAGAACTGTTAGTTCGTCTTTGGTTAATAAGTCTATAGATTGCAGCATGGTAATGTGAGCCATAGATCCCAGTACATCGTGCTTTGCCAGATATAAGTCCATTTCACGGTCTTTACCTACAGTATACTCTTCTATATCTTTATTGACGAGTGTATTTTTTTGCCAGAGTTTCATTTTTTAAGAGATATATTTCCCGGATTTTATTGTGATGGTACTATTCAAAAGTGAATAGTTGTGTATAATTCTAATGCAGGATTCTCCATAAAAGAGAAAAATAAGGATTGATCCTTATTTATTTATTAATTCGCTGTATGGCAGTGACGCTAGCATATCAGCCATTTTATTAAGTCCTTCCTGCAATGGTTTTGACACCATTGGCTTTAGGAATGGGTTGAGATTTGCGTTGACTACCAGAGCAAGATCTGTCGATTCTTTTTGCTGGTCTGTGTTTTGCTTTAATTCGATAGTAAGGTTTAGCTGAAAGGGTAGTTGTTCGGCTTCGAATTTTATTTCCGAGTGAGGTTTCCTTTCCACAATCACAAACCTTATATTTCCGATAGGACTCACATTAACACTGCAGGAATCCTGATCGTATGTAAAATCTTTGACCTTGTCGGCGGGTAATTTATCCTTTACCAGATCAAGTTTTCTAAGGTCGGATAAAACTTCAAATATATCCTTATCAGAGTAAGGGATTGTTTTAATGTCGCTTGTATATTCTGTCATCTTGTTTGTTTTCTATTGCACCAAGGTATGTTTTGTCTGACAGACACGACAACCTTGTATGCAATTCCTGCAATTTGTTTTCAGTTAGATATTTAATGCTAACTAATTTACAAAAGGCCCCTTAGACCTTATTTCCATTTAGACGGAGCTTTTCTCCATTCCTGAAGAGTTTCCAAGTCAGACTCTACGATATAATCGATCTTCAATGCCTGTTCTAAAACGGCATCGTAATTAGTTAAGGTCGATAATTCGATATTTGCTTTCTCGAAATTCTCTTTAGCCAAAGGAAATCCGTAATTGAAAATAGCTACCATACCCACTACTTCCGAACCGTCGCGCTTGATAGCTTCCACAGCTTTCAGGCTGCTTCCTCCGGTTGAAATAAGATCTTCGATAACTACTACTTTACTGTTCGGTCTCAACTCTCCTTCTATCAGATTCTCCAAGCCATGGTCTTTCGGTGTAGAGCGTACATATACGAAAGGCAGTCCTAATGCGTCGGCAACCAAAGCTCCGGGTGTGATTGCACCGGTTGCAACTCCGGCAACAGCATCTGCATCGGGATATTTTTCGATTACTATACGACTCATTTCCAGTTTTACGAAATTACGTATTGCCGGATACGAAAAGAGTTTCCGGTTATCACAGTAGATCGGTGATTTCCAGCCGGAAGCCCAAGTGAAAGGATTAGATGGTTGAAGTTTGATAGCTTTGATTCTCAAAAGCTTTTCAGCCGTCATTTTTTCTAAATTACTCATTGCTATTATAATATATAATGTTGTAAGATACCAATAGAATAAAGGTGGAAACCCTTAATATTTTAAGACAAATATAGGTAATCTGTTAGACATGCGTAATAGATTTAATGTTTTTTTTGTTCTTTATGCTATTCAGGTCTGATAAACGACTATTATAAAGTAATCGGAATGATTTAAAGAAACGGATCGTGATATTATCCCATACAGAATCAAATTATTTTTATCTTTGCCAAAGATTAAGGTCTTAGACCTTTTTGTAGTCTATCCAAGATGACAGCAACAGCCGGTTATCGCTTTAAAATAAGTCATTAATACTTTCGTTAGTAAGTATTTAAATGTCACTATTAAATTGAAAACTGATCGTTGAAAATGTTTTTGTTTTCGATATTTAATTGAATGTAATCAGGTCTAAGGACTTAAAATCAAGTATCTAGGTAATGAAAATTATTTGTGTAGGGCATAATTATCAGGAGCATAATAAGGAAATGGGGCGTAACGGCATTGATTCCGGAGAACCTATATTATTTATGAAGCCTGATTCGGCATTGCTCAAAGACAATAAACCTTTCTTTATTCCTGATTTTTCGAACAATATCCATTACGAACTGGAGGTGGTAGTTCGCATAAACAGATTAGGGAAAAATATAGCGGAAAGGTTTGCCCACAGATACTATGATGAGTTGACTGTAGGCATTGATTTTACAGCACGTGATCTTCAGTCGGATTTGAAACAGAAAAGCCTGCCTTGGGAAATATCCAAAGGTTTTGATAATTCGGCGGTGGTAGGAGAGTTTGTACCGAAAGAGATTTTACAGAAGAATGAGGATTGTCTTGATTTCAGTTTATTAAAAAATAACGAGATTGTCCAGAAAGGCAATACTTCAGACATGATTCATCGGGTAGACAAAATAATTGCTTACGCCAGCCGTTTCTTTACATTGAAGATAGGTGATATTTTATTTACGGGTACACCTTCCGGTGTCGGCAGGGTCGAAATAAATGATCATCTGGAAGGTTTTCTGGAAGAACGAAAGCTTTTTGATTTTTATATTCGCTGATACATATTAAGTAATAGTAAGTATTAATGTTGTATTTTAAAGTAATAACAGTCTATTGCAGTTATCTCGGATAGACTACAAAAAGGTTTGGAACCTTAATGTTTAGGGATTTTATATTCAACGGATATAGGCTAGCTTTAAGTGATAAAGATGTCTGTGACCTAAATACGGATATTAGTGCGAAAAAAGTTATTTATATTATTCACTTTAGTATTATGTGTTTCGTTTCGATTGTCAGCAGTCGATAACGATGGTTCTCGTTATGCGAAAAATTCGGTTTTATCCCAAGGGAAGTGGTACAAGATTAAAATTTCGGAAACAGGAATATATAAACTGACATATAAAGATCTGAAAAAAATAGGTTTGTCCAATCCTCAGAATGTAAAAGTATATGGTTATGGAGGATGGATTATCAACGAAGATTTTACTAAGCCATATATAGATGATCTTCCGCAGGTTTCAATCTGGATGAATCGGTCGAGAAACGATTTCAAAAATGAAGATGATTATATTCTTTTCTACGGGAGAGGAAACATAAAGTGGACATATAATAAAACAACAACAGAGTTTGAACAAACTCAAAATCCTTATTCTTCCGACAACTATTACTTTATAACGGAGTCGGACGAAGATCCTAAACTGATAGGAATACAGGCCTCTCTACCGTTAGCCGATAATGTTGTTACTTCTTACAACGATTATGTTCTTCATGAACAGGAACTCGTTAATCCGGGTGAAACAGGGCGGGAAATGCTAGGCGAAAATTTTCTGAAAACGTCGACTGTAAATGTACAGTTAAATACCGAAGGTGCGACTACCGACCCAGCTGTTTTACGTTGTAGTTTTATAGCGCGTACAGTTTTTACTTCCGGAAAATTAACTATCGACTTTAACGGCAGTTATCTCGATGCACTTTCGACTTCAGTACCATTGGGCGATAATACATATCTTATAGCAACACACATGAGTTCGCCTTTATCGGTTAACGCATTGCAGAACCAGAATACTGTAAAACTGACCTATACAAAAGGGTATACTTCCGATAAGAATGTATATCTGAACTATCTCAGGCTAAACTATAAACGAAATCTGAAACCTTATGGAGCAGTGACGCTTTTCAGAAATACGACACTCGCATCTAATCTGGGTTTTAAAATAGCTTCTGCATCGTCTGATCTACTTGTATTTGATGTTTCCAATACTGTCCCAATTCGCATAGATGCTCAATTGTCTGGTTCTACATTACAGTTTGCCGCTGACAACAATACAATCAAAGAATATGCGATGGTCGATCTGGCGAAACTGAGCGATATACCCACACCCACGTACGAGGGAAAAGGTCTCGGTGCAATTGCCAATCAAAATCTGCATGCTTTGGAGTCTGCCGATATGGTGATTATTGTTCGAGATTTCCTGAAAAGTTATGCACAGCAGTTAGCCGATCTGCATAATAATGAATCCGGTTTAACCTCAATTATTGTCAGTCCCGAAGATATATACAATGAATTTTCGTCAGGAAAACCTGATGCCAGTGCCTATCGGCGTTTTATGAAGATGTTTTATGACAGGGCTGACGGAGGAGAAAACCGACCTCAATACTTGATGTTGTTCGGAGGTGGAACATTTGATAATCAATTGAAACAGGATTGGGCAGATGAGGCTTCTAAGTCGATGTTGCTCACATATCAGTCCGAGAACTATCTGACAGAAGTAGGGTCTTATGTTTCTGATGATTATTTTGGATTGCTTGACGATAAATCGGTAGTGAGGACAGAAGAGCCGATAACTTCCACTAATCCTTTCGATTCTATTTTTGATCTGTCTAAAGCTAAGTTGGATATCAGCATCGGACGTTTACCGGTAAGGTCGGCAAGTTCTGCCGCAAACACAGTTGCAAAGATTGCAGCTTATATCGAAAATAAGAATAAAGGTATCTGGCAAAATAATATAACTTTTGTCGCTGATGATGCCGTTGCCGGTAGTAATTCGACAGAAAGTGAGCGTGAGCATATGCAGGATGCCGAGAGGTTTTCTGCAGGTATAACAGCATCCTATCCTGATTTTGTTGTTTCGAAAATATATGAGGATGCCTACGAACGGGTTATCGAGAGCGGCGGTGCTCGTTATCCGGATGCAAACAGGGCATTACTAG
The DNA here is from genome assembly GCF_036511535.1 of Indolivaga capnocytophagoides. Taxonomy (GTDB): domain Bacteria; phylum Bacteroidota; class Bacteroidia; order Bacteroidales; family Dysgonomonadaceae; genus Dysgonomonas_A; species Dysgonomonas_A capnocytophagoides. The sequence continues at coordinate 688,709 of NZ_AP028867.1, forward strand.
ACCGAATAAATAAGGGAACGCTGATGTTGAACTTTATAGGACACGGTTCTACTACATCATGGACTCATGAGTATCTGCTGACAATGGCAAATATAGAGTCTCTCAACAATGATAAACTGCCATTATGGATTACCGCAACTTGTGATTTCGGACGATTTGACGCTAATGCATCATCAGGTGGAGAAGCAGCATTATTAAAAGAAGAAGGTGGAGCGATTGCTATGATGACTACCGTGCGTGCTGTTTATATTCGGAATAATAGGACGATGAATGAAAGCCTGATGAAGTATCTCTTTAAGAAGAAAAATGGGAAAAATCCCCGTTTGGGAGATATTTTACGAGAGGCTAAAAATGACGCATTACTTTTTGATGACAGCAATAAACTGCGATTTGTATTGTTGGGTGACCCAGCTTTGACTCTGGCTTATCCCGAAGATACATATAAGGTGAGGATTACCGAAATGAATGACAGGGATGCAGATGCAGACGATATAAATATTCAGGCATTGGACAACACCGTAATCAAAGGTATTATCGAAAATCAAAATGGAGACGTCGCTGAAGATTTTAACGGAACGCTCGAATCATTGGTATTCGATGCTAAACAAACTTTGCGTACCAGAGGTAATACTTCTTCGGGTACGCCCAATCCCGATAAGATTGCTATAGATTATACCGATTATACGAATACACTTTTTGCAGGAAAGGTTGATATTGTGAATGGAGAGTTTGTTGTCAATTTTGTTGCGCCTAAAGATATATTATATGCCGACGACAAGGGTAAAATGAGTTTCTACGCATATGATAATTCGGATTCAAAGAAAAAAGCTCAGGGTTCTTTTTATAATTATACGATAGGAGGGACAAACACGAATATGCCCGAAGAGGAAAATCCGCCTGTTATTTCAAAAATGTTTTTAAATAATGAGCAATTTAAAGACGGCGGTTATGTCAATTCAACACCCTTGTTCTATGCCGAAGTATCGGATGATACCGGAATAAATTTATCTAATGCTATCGGGCATAATATATCGTTGGTGTTGGATGGGATTACGACTTATGATTTATCTTCTTATTTTACTAATAAGGGTGGTTCGAATAAAGAAGGAAGCATTTCTTTTCAGATGCCGCAAATGTCGGAAGGTGAACATAAAATAGAATTCCGGATCTGGGATGTTTTTAATAATTCAGCTGCAGAAACTTTAAGGTTTGTTGTTACCGACGATTATGCTCCCAGTATATATTCATTTGAGATTTGGGGGAATCCGGCAAAAGACGCTACACGGTTTGTAATTAATACAAATACTCCTCAATCGAATGTCGATATTATCCTCAGAGTGTATTCTCTCACAGGAGCGTTGGTGTGGATGACGCAGAAGAATCAGGCTGCCGATACCCTCAATCGTTATATATACGAATGGGATCTGAATACGAATGGAGGACGACTACAGCCCGGTGTATATATATGCTCGGTGCAGGTAAACATAAACGGTCGTTTGTCTTCGGTAAAGGCTGAGAAACTAATTGTAACAGCACGGTAATTATTTTATCTATAATAGTGTTGTAATATGATAATGAAAAAATGTGATAATAAAATAAGAGATAAGGTTACTGATGAAAAAGAACATAAAGAGAGTCACTTTTGTTACCTTTTTCGAAAATGAAGAATAAGTCACTTTTAATTGATAATTGTACATTAATCCTGTAACCTTTGTTACCTTTTTCGATGATTTGTTAATTAATAGTGAATAATTAACAGTTTCCAGTTGATAACTGTTGATTGATCATTCATCACTGATTTTGTAATCTTTTTGATTAAAACAAGAATATAATAAACAGGTCTGAGGCCTTTAAAATATAATAAGGTAAATGAAAACAACAATGAAATACATTTATTCGGGTTTGTTGGTATTGACGAGTTTGTCTTTATCAGCGCAGACAGGTACAATGGTTACCGCCGTGCCCTCTTTGTCTATTGCTCCGGATGCGCGCGGCGGCGGTATGGGAGATGTCGGAGCCGCTACTTTACCCGATTTTTACTCTCAGTACTGGAATCCTGCAAAACATGCTTTTCTTACGAGTAAGGCCGGAATGACAGTTTCTTATACACCTTGGCTGAGGAAAATAGTACAGGATATTGCTTTGGTTTATGCTTCCGGTTTTTATAAATTCGGAAATGAGGATAATCAGGCGGTAAGTGCTTCTATCCGCTATTTTTCGATTGGAGATATTCCGGAAAGAGATTTGGAAGGACAGCTTATGTCTACAGTGTCTCCTTATGAAATGGCATTTGATATAGGTTATTCGCGTAAGTTGACGGAAACATTCGCCGGAGGTGTTACATTGCGTTATATCCGCACCGATTATTCAACATCATCTGATGAAAATACATCTGCAGGAAATGCTTTTGCTGCTGATATTGCCGGATACAATGAGTCTTATGTTAATATAGGGAGTGTAGAAAGTATTTTGGGATTGGGTTTCAATATTTCGAATGTCGGCACAAAAATATCTATGGATGATGGGCTAAATGATTATTTTTTACCGGCAAATCTTCGTCTGGGAGCTTCTTTGACTTATCCTTTGGATGATTATAACACATTGGCGTTTAATGTGGATTTAAATAAGCTGTTAGTTCCTTCACGTCCCCGACAAGAGGATGGGGAAGATGATGATGTTTATGCAAAACGTGTAGATGATGTTCGTAAATCATCAGCTATAAGCGGAATATTTAAATCATTCAGCGACTCTCCCGATGGTTTTAAGGGCGAATTAGAAGAAATAACATGGTCGGCAGGTATGGAATATGCCTATAATGATCAGTTTATGCTAAGAGGTGGTTACTACAACGAAAGCCAGAGACAAGGAAACCGTAAATACTTTTCTTTTGGAGCAGGTTTCAAAATGAGTTCCTTTCAGTTGGATGCGGCTTATCTGATATCAACAGCCGATTCTAATCCTTTGGATCAAACTTTGCGTTTTTCATTGGGCTTTAATATGGAAGGCTTGCGTAATTTATTTAAGTAATATCGGAAGTCTTTTGTTACCTTTGTAACCTGAAGTTATTAAGATAAAGGTTTGAGATCTTAAAAATGAGATATATTTATGAAGATTAGAGTAGGGTACGGATATGACGTACATCGTTTGGCAGAAGACAGAGATCTATGGTTGGGTGGTATCAAAATAGAACATACAAAAGGTTTATTGGGGCATTCTGATGCCGATGTGCTTATACACGCTATTTGTGATGCGCTATTGGGAGCTGCTAACCTGAGAGATATTGGCTTTCATTTTCCCGACACTGCAGGCGAATATAAAGATATTGACAGCAAAATTCTTTTGGCTAAAACATTGGAAGTTCTTTCCGGCAAAGGATACAGAGTCGGTAATATTGATGCTACAATTTGTGCGGAGCGTCCTAAGATCAATCCGCATATTCCGGCTATGCAAAAGGTAATGGCAGATATTCTGCAGATTGATATTGATGATATTTCTATCAAGGCAACTACATCCGAAAAAATGGGATTTGTAGGACGGGAAGAAGGCTTTGCTGCTTATGCTGTTGCATTGATCGAAAAGGATAAATAGTTGATATGGATTCAGATCAAGATCTTGTAATAGAGTCTACTGCGGATGGATCGCATACCCTTTTTGTTCCGGCAATGAATGAACATTATCATTCGGTGAATGGAGCGAGGCAGGAGTCGGAACATATTTTTATAAAGACAGCATTCGATTTTTGCACCAAAAGCCATATCAATATTTTGGAAATTGGTTTTGGAACGGGATTGAATGTATATCTGACTGTACTGTCCGCGCGGGATCAATCTAAACATGTTAATTATACAAGCCTTGAACTTTATCCCTTGTCACAAACGGTTACTGATAAGTTGAACTATGCAGACAAAGATTCTACCAACGATAAAGTATTATTTCAGAAACTGCACTCTTTGGATTGGAATATTAAATGTGAAGTTATAGCGTATTTTTCTTTGACTAAAATACATACAGACTTTACTAAACTGGATTGGAAAATAGACCAATCGTACGATATTATTTATTTTGATGCTTTTGCTCCTGACAAGCAGCCGGATATGTGGAATCAGTCTGTTTTTGATTATTTATATGCTAACACAGCACACGGTGGAATATTAACTACTTATTGTGCAAAAGGCGTTGTCCGGAGAATGATGCAACAATCGGGCTATCGTGTAGAACGTTTGCCAGGACCTCCCGGAAAGCGCGAAATGTTGCGGGCTGTAAAACACTGAGGTCGCAGACCTATTATTTAATTAGCAGATTGTATCTTTTCTTTCTTATCGAGAGCCTTTACGATAGAGTCAAGTTTTACCGAAAAAGTTCTTGCACCCAAGTAGCTGAGGTGATCCGTATCGTGAAAATATTTAAGACTTGTTTCCTGATCTTCTTTGGTAAACTCATGTAGGAAATTATAATAAAAGACAGTTTTGTTATCTTTTAGTTTGTCCATTGTTGTGTACAGAAGGTTTAACTGATCAGGGTGCAGACGTTCCACAAATATTTCGTGCCCCGGTATTGTAACGAATATTACCTTCGCATTCTTCTTTTTGGCTATATCTATTATTTTCTTGAGATAAGATACATTTTCATCATATAGTCGGGTCAGGTCGTCCGTACTGTGTGCAGCAACAACTTGGTCGATCGTTGAATTTATCCAACCCAAATTGGTTTGAGAAGGAGTGACAGCTAAACCATACGGAGTCAAATCGGTATGTATCGGTTGGTGGTTATAGTAGTAGTCTTTTATGATCCTTAAATCCTCGTGAATAGTTTCGTCAAGAAAAATAAGCTCTTTTATGGGGTTCTGTTCAACTCTGAAACCATAATATATATTGTAATACTTTTTTCTCCATTTATGAGCATGCAAATCTATCTTAGTCCATAGTGAGTGATAAGATACAGGCAAAATAATGTATTCTAAAGAATCAAGCCGATCCTGATACTGGTTCAGTATATTATAGTCTCTGTCCAGTGATTGTGCATAATGGGCACAGTTATAGGTGTATTGTGAAAAACAATCAGGATCTATCGCAGTGATTCCATGGGAACTGCCCAATACCAATACCTTAATTCTGGAAGCATTGGCATTCATGAAGTTCGATTTTATCATATATTCATTTGGAATTCCTCGCAACATTGTTTCTATCCATATTGTAAGGATAATAAATGGAAGGATAAATATAATGGTGAGTATGATTGACTTTTTCATTTCTTAAGTAATAAGAACGTATTTGATGATATAATTTCTGAGACCTTAAAATTGAAAATATATAAATGCTTGTTTATGCCCCGAGTAATAGAATACGAGGAATGCAATTACATAATAGAACATCCACCGGAGAGGCATCGACTTAATTTTGCTTTTGATACCTTCTATGCCATAATTACCTTCCCGTCCGATCCATTCTATCAGGAAGAAAATAATTACCAATAGTATGATAGACCCCGAATATACCTGTGGCATGCTAAATAAATCGACGGTAAATAGGTCTATAATATAATGGTAAGCCTGAGTTATACTTTCCGCTCTGAAAACAATGAGTGAAAAGGCAAACAGGCAAAAAGTCTTTATGATTTGGTAAACCTCCTTCGGTGTCGGTAGAATTTTTCCTTGGGCTACAATCTCTGTATATTTAGTTGTCCTCTTTTTTAGTATTGATGGCATTACATATAAAGTATGTATTGCACCAAAAGCCAAAAATGTCCAGTTTGCACCATGCCAGAATCCACAAGTGAGGAATACTATAGCAGTATTGCGGATTGTTTTAGCCATACCTTCTCGGCCTCCACCCAAAGGAATATAAAGGTAATCTCTTAACCAATATGATAAGGACATATGCCATCTGCGCCATAATTCCCTTATATTCCGGGAAAAGTAAGGGAAATTGAAATTCTTGAGAAGTTCAAAACCTAATAAACGAGCCGAACCCAATGCTATATTCGAATATCCTGCAAAATCGCCATATGCCTGTATCGTGAAAAATATAGCACCGACAACCAATGTACTTCCGCTGTATTTATCAGATTGGTTAAATACGGCGTCGGCTAGTTTGGCACAATTATCGGCGATGACTATCTTCATAAATAATCCCCAAAGGATTTGTCTTAGTCCGTCTTCGAATTTTTTGAAATCAAATACTCTTTTTCTTTCAATTTGAGGAAGCAAGTGCGTAGCCCGTTCTATCGGTCCAGCCACTAATAAAGGGAAGAATGATACAAATAAGGAATAGTTAACTAAATTTTTTGTAGGTTTAATTTTATCATGATAGATATCAAAGACATATGATAATCCATGGAAAGTATAAAATGATATTCCTACAGGTAATATAATATTAAGTGTTGAAATATGGGGTGTCAATCCAAATAGACTGAGTAATTCTGCAAATTGTTCAACAAAGAAGTTGTAATATTTGAAGAATCCCAAAAAACTGAGATTAACTCCCACGCTTAACCATAGCCAAGCTTTTCTTATTTTTTGATTTGATGAATCTGCAATTTTCAGTCCTGTGAAATAATCCAAGAATGTCGAAAACATTAATAGGAATAAGAATCGCCAATCCCAGCATCCATAAAAGAAATAGCTCGATGCAAGTAAAAATATGTTTTGTAGCTTTATATTCTTTCTTAGAATGAACCAATATATGATAAATACTAATGGTAGAAATAGTGCGTATTCAAAAGAATTGAAGAGCATATTAAATATATATAATATTATTAGAATCCCTAAATTCGAGTGCAAAGATAAATATTTTGATTAAATGATCAATTTTTATACCGTTAAACAGAGTCCTTCCACGCCGATTTTGTCTTTCGCGGGAAGACCACCGAATTCAGTGTTGACGGGGTATTGGATATATATCGAGTAATTGGTTAAAAAAAAGATATAATTCTAAGTAGTTGTAAATAATGTTGTTGTAAGGAAGGCATAAAAATATTTTAAAAAAAGGCATAAAAATATTTGGAGTGTATTGTAAAAGGGACTACTTTTGCACTCGCTTTAAGACCGAGAGACGGTCACTAAGAAAAGCGAAAAACGAGAAGCGATCTTTGAAAGATTTGAAAAGGAACAAAAAAATATAGCATTAGACGGGTGATACGGTCTTACGATCGGTATCAACTCTAAGTCAATACCTAGAGTCAATAAAGAGGTTAGAATAATTCTGAGAATATAAAAAAGATATACAAAGAAGAGTTTGATCCTGGCTCAGGATGAACGCTAGCGACAGGCCTAACACATGCAAGTCGAGGGGTAGCATGAAAGTAGCAATACTTTTGATGACGACCGGCGCACGGGTGAGTAACGCGTATGCAACCTACCTACTACAGGGGAATAGCCCGAAGAAATTCGGATTAATGCCGCATAATACAGGGGCACCGCATGGTGATATTTGTTAAAGATTAATTGGTAGTAGATGGGCATGCGTTCCATTAGCCAGTTGGTGAGGTAACGGCTCACCAAAGCAACGATGGATAGGGGAACTGAGAGGTTTATCCCCCACACTGGTACTGAGACACGGACCAGACTCCTACGGGAGGCAGCAGTGAGGAATATTGGTCAATGGGCGAGAGCCTGAACCAGCCAAGTCGCGTGAAGGATGACTGCCCTATGGGTTGTAAACTTCTTTTGTACTGGGGTAAAAAAGAGGACGTGTCCTTTCTTGCAAGTACAGTACGAATAAGCATCGGCTAACTCCGTGCCAGCAGCCGCGGTAATACGGAGGATGCGAGCGTTATCCGGATTTATTGGGTTTAAAGGGTGCGTAGGCGGGGATTTAAGTCAGCGGTGAAAGTTTGAGGCTCAACCTTAAAATTGCCGTTGAAACTGGGTTTCTTGAGTGTATTTGAAGTAGGCGGAATTCGTTGTGTAGCGGTGAAATGCATAGATATAACGAAGAACTCCAATTGCGCAGGCAGCTTACTAAACTACAACTGACGCTGAAGCACGAAAGCGTGGGTATCAAACAGGATTAGATACCCTGGTAGTCCACGCAGTAAACGATGATTACTAGCTGTTTGTGATATTACAATAAGTGGCTAAGCGAAAGCGATAAGTAATCCACCTGGGGAGTACGCCGGCAACGGTGAAACTCAAAGGAATTGACGGGGGCCCGCACAAGCGGAGGAACATGTGGTTTAATTCGATGATACGCGAGGAACCTTACCCGGGCTTGAAATGCATCTGACCGATCGGGAAACCGATCTTCTAGCAATAGCAGATGCGTAGGTGCTGCATGGTTGTCGTCAGCTCGTGCCGTGAGGTGTCGGCTTAAGTGCCATAACGAGCGCAACCCACATTGTTAGTTACTAACAGGTCAAGCTGAGGACTCTGACAAGACTGCCAGCGTAAGCTGCGAGGAAGGTGTGGATGACGTCAAATCAGCACGGCCCTTACGTCCGGGGCGACACACGTGTTACAATGGGGGGTACAGAGGGTTGCTACTTGGTGACAAGATGCTAATCTCGAAAGCCTCTCCCAGTTCGGATTGGAGTCTGCAACTCGACTCCATGAAGCTGGATTCGCTAGTAATCGCGCATCAGCCATGGCGCGGTGAATACGTTCCCGGGCCTTGTACACACCGCCCGTCAAGCCATGGAAGCTGGGGGTACCTGAAGTACGTAACCGCAAGGAGCGTCCTAGGGTAAAACTAGTGACTGGGGCTAAGTCGTAACAAGGTAGCCGTACCGGAAGGTGCGGCTGGAACACCTCCTTTCTGGAGAATGTTCTAACTGGATATATAACGTTAAAGTTATTATCACCCAATGTCTAGTGTATTATATAAAAAAGAGTTTCTATCAAATCGACAAAATAAAGAGAAAAAAGGAGCTGTTAATCACAGTTACCGGGTAAGAAAAGAAACAAACAGCCAGTCCTATAGCTCAGTTGGTTAGAGCGCTACACTGATAATGTAGAGGTCGGCAGTTCAAATCTGCCTGGGACTACGAAGTAAATAAGCCGGATAACGGGCTTCATTTAACGGGGGATTAGCTCAGCTGGCTAGAGCACCTGCCTTGCACGCAGGGGGTCAACGGTTCGAATCCGTTATTCTCCACAACAGCTAAGACAATTAAATAATAGTCAGCTCTTAAAAGAGCAATTAGCGAAAAGATCTTTGACATGATGTAAAAAAGAGCAAGTAAAAAAAACGAGTATATATCAAACCGTACTTTACCGGCAACGGTAAAGAACAGGCGAAGAGAAAAAAGTAAAAAAGGGCACATGGGGGATGCCTAGGCTCTCGAAGGCTATGAAGGACGTGATAAGCTGCGAAAAGTTACGGTAAGGTGCAAATAACCTTTGACCCGTAAATCTCCGAATGGGGCAACCCGGTATGCGAAGAGCATATCATCCAGCTAGACTGGAAGCAAACGTGGGGAACTGAAACATCTAAGTACCCATAGGAAAAGAAAACAAAAGTGATTCCGTAAGTAGTGGCGAGCGAACGCGGATTAGCCCAAACCAATATTGTTTCGGCAATATTGGGGTTGTAGGACTGCGCTGTGGCAAGACATAAATGTAGTGGAAATATCTGGAAAGATGTATCAGAGAGGGTGATAATCCCGTACACGAAACGTTTATTAAGCCTAGCAGTATCCTGAGTAGTGCGGGACACGAGAAATCCTGTATGAATCTGCCGGGACCATCCGGTAAGGCTAAATACTTCCGAGAGACCGATAGTGAACCAGTACCGTGAGGGAAAGGTGAAAAGAACCTCGAACAGAGGAGTGAAATAGACCCTGAAACCATGTGCCTACAAGCGGTCGGAGCTGGCAACAGTGACGGCGTGCCTTTTGCATAATGAACCTACGAGTTACTCTCATTGGCAAGGTTAAGTACTATCAGGTACGGATCCGAAGCGAAAGCAAGTCTTAACAGGGCGCCATAGTCAATGGGAGTAGACGCGAAACCAAGTGATCTACCCTTGAGCAGGTTGAAGGTTGGGTAACACCAATTGGAGGACCGAACCGGTAAGCGTTGAAAAGCTTTCGGATGACTTGAGGGTAGGGGTGAAAGGCTAATCAAACTTGGAGATAGCTCGTACTCCCCGAAATGCATTTAGGTGCAGCCTCGGCGAATTACTTATGTCAGGTAGAGCTACTGATTGGATGCGAGGGCTTCACCGCCTATCAAGTCCAGATAAACTCCGAATGGGCATAAGTTAATACCGGGAGTGAGGGCATGGGTGCTAAGGTCCATGTCCGAGAGGGAAAGAACCCAGACCATCAGCTAAGGTCCCCAAATACATGTTAAGTTGAATTAACGAAGTGTTGCCGCTAAGACAGCTAGGATGTTGGCTTGGAAGCAGCCATTCATTTAAAGAGTGCGTAACAGCTCACTAGTCGAGTGGCGATGCGTGGATAATAATCGGGCATAAAACATGTTACCGAAGCTATGGGATAAATATTATCGGTAGGGGAGCATTCTGTTCAGCGTCGAAGGCGCAGCGTGAGCTGCTCTGGAGCGGACAGAAAAGCAAATGTAGGTATGAGTAACGATAAAGGAAGTGAGAAACTTCCTCGCCGAAAGACTAAGGTTTCCTGATCAACGCTAATCGGATCAGGGTAAGTCGGGCCTAAGGAGACGCCGAACGGCTAATTCGATGGATGAAACGGTTAATATTCCGTTACTGGCTTTAAGAGTGATGTGGGGACACAGGAGTGAAACTGCTGCCAACTGACGGAATAGTTGGTTAAAGGGTGTAGACGTTGATTTTTGCAGGCAAATCCGCAAAAAGAGTCGAACCTGAAAGTATGAGGAACCATTGGTGAATCAATATGCAGGTAAACAGACTGTCAAGAAAAACCGCTAAACGCTAATCTTAAAGTCACCCGTACTAAAACGGACACACGTAGTTGGGTTGAGTATACTAAGGCGCTCGAGTGATTCACAGTTAAGGAATTAGGCAAAATGACCCTGTAACTTCGGGATAAAGGGTGCCTGTCAGCGATGGCAGGCGCAGAGAATAGAAGAAGGCAACTGTTTAACAAAAACACATGGCTATGCAAATTAGAAATAAGACGTATATAGCCTGACACCTGCCCGGTGCTGGAAGGTTAAGAGGAGAAGTCATCAGCAATGAGAAGCTTTGAATTGAAGCCCCAGTAAACAGCGGCTGTAACTATAACGGTCCTAAGGTAGCGAAATTCCTTGTCGGGTAAGTTCCGACCTGCACGAATGGTGTAATGATCTTCTTACTGTCTCAACTGTGAGCTCGGTGAAATTGTAGTATCGGTGAAGATGCCGATTACCCGCGATGGGACGAAAAGACCCCGTGAACCTTTACTATAGCTTTACATTGAATCTGGGCACTTGATGTGTAGGATAGGCCGGAGACTATGAAGCGGGCACGCTAGTGTTTGTGGAGTCACCCTTGAAATACGGCCCTTTAATTGTTTGGATTCTAACCTATTGATATAGGGACACTGTATGGTGGGTAGTTTGACTGGGGTGGTCGCCTCCAAAAGAGTAACGGAGGCTTCTAAAGGTGCGCTCAGAACGATTGGTAACCGTTCGTAGAGTGTAATGGCATAAGCGCGCTTGACTGGGAGACTAACAAGTCGATCAGGTAGGAAACTAGAGCATAGTGATCCGGTGGTTTCAGTATGGAATGGCCATTGCTCAAAGGATAAAAGGTACTCCGGGGATAACAGGCTGATCATTCCCAAGAGCTCATATCGACGGAATGGTTTGGCACCTCGATGTCGGCTCGTCACATCCTGGGGCTGGAGAAGGTCCCAAGGGTTGGGCTGTTCGCCCATTAAAGTGGCACGCGAGCTGGGTTCAGAACGTCGTGAGACAGTTCGGTCTCTATCTATCGTGGGCGTAAGATATTTGCGGGGATCTGACACTAGTACGAGAGGACCGTGTTGGACGCACCGCTGGTTTACCGGTTGTTCCGCCAGGGGCATCGCCGGGTAGCTAAGTGCGGATTGGATAAGTGCTGAAAGCATCTAAGTACGAAGCCAGCCTCAAGATAAGATATCCTTATAAGGGTCGTTGTAGACTACGACGTTGATAGGCTACAGGTGTAAAGGCAGTAATGTCATAGCCGAGTAGTACTAATTGCCCGAAACTTTTTCGTCAAAACTTCGCCTGTGTAACAGGTTTGCTACATACAAATTTTTAAAGACTTGTTCTTTTACATCACGTCTTAATATATAAGATCAAAGATATTAAGGTGGTTATAGCGTTGGGGATCCACCTCTTCCCATTCCGAACAGAGAAGTTAAGCCCACCCACGCCGATGGTACTGCAATTATGTGGGAGAGTAGGTAACCGCCCTCTTTTAAAGACAAAAAGTCCTGAGTAATTTTTTACTCGGGACTTTTTTGTTAATAAATACTAGTTATTTGTGATATGATAATAAGACAATACAAAAAAGAAGATCAAGAATCTGTTTTATCTCTGCTTGAAGGAAATACACCAATCTATTTTGCTGAAGAAGAAAAAGATGATCTTATCCTTTATTTGGATAATTTTTCTGATAATTATTTCCTATTTGAAAAAGAAAATGTAATACTGGGATGTGGAGGTTATAATTTGACCGAAGATATGAGGACTGCTAAGATCTCTTGGGATATAGTTGACTATTCTTCTCTAGGTATGGGGATTGGAAGTAAACTGATGATTTATAAATTGAATAAAATCATAAAGATACCTTCGGTTGAGATGGTTTCCGTAAGAACATCTCAGCTAGTTTACAGATTTTATGAACGGTTTGGACTTATTTTACAGGATGTTGTCCCTGATTATTGGGCAAAAGGATTTGATATGTACCGTTTGGAGTGTAAGTCCGACAAACTTATTTTATAACTGTTATTTACAAAGAAGCAGGTAATTTTTTATTAATTCCTGATCTGCTCCTAGTTCTTGAGCTTTTACAAAATCTTGTTTAGCACTTAATTTATCGTATTGCTGAAGATAAAATTGACCTCTTAATATATACAATAAAGCGTCTTCGTAGCCAAGCTGTTTGGCTTTATTTAAGTCATCTTTTGCTCTGGATAGCTTTTTCTGTTGGAGATAGCATTCAGCTCTATTAACGTAAAATACTGGTTGGTTTTTATATTTGTATATTAAATCTGTATATTTTTCTTCTGCGGCAGTCCAATCTCCTTTATTTTTAGAAAGAAAAGCCATACTGCTCAGTGCCTGTACATTGTTAGGATTAGTTTTTAAAACCTGTTCAAAGTCGGTTTCTGCTGCCAGAAAGTTTTTTTCAGATAAGAAGATCAGACCTCTGCTGTAGAGTGCATCTACATTGTCAGAATCGATAGAAAGAATTAAAGTATAATCTCGTTTAGCAGCTTGTAGGCTGTCTAATTCGCAAAGTAGGGCTGCTCTGTTTTGCAGAGCAAATACAGCTTTGGGAAATTTGCCTAATGCAGAGTTATATGATACTAAAGCTTCTTCTTTTTTTCCTAGTTTCCGTTGTATAGTTCCTAAATTCGAAAGGAGAAGAATATTTCCTTCATTTCCAGGTTCTTTTCGCATAGCTTCTTTCAAAGTAACTTCGGCAGCTGCATAATCTTTTGCTTCGAGATAATCCATTGATTTAGACACAAGTTCTTCATAGGTTTGAGAAAACGTTGAAAAAGATGCAAAAAGTGCTATAACTAAAAGGAAATATCGACTCATTCTAAAAATTTATTTGTAAATTTACTTCAAGTAAGGTGGTAGACCTTTTTGTTGACATTGTAAGCATAATAAGAACAGTTAGTTATCATTTTGAAATGAAATGTTGAACTCTATCTGTTACTTAATATCAGTACAAATGTATGCTATAATATCTGTATATCATTAGTATATCTTTATAATTAATCATAATAAAGGATTAAAAATACTATATATAGCATCCATTTATCTATATATTAAATCTCATAATATATAGTCGAAATATGTGTTGTAGAACACTTTTTTTTTGGTGTGTTGACAAATTGAGATAGCTACTTTTACAGTCATAAAGCGATTAATAGATAAAAGAATATTTTCTTAATATAACTTGCTGATGTGTGGTTATATACATGTATTGAATATGATCTAATAATGTAAATTTAAAATAAAAGGAAATGAATAAGTACCCTGAAAAAACAAAATCCGGTTTAATTGTGTCTGATTTTGAAAAAGTAATAGATGGAAAACATACATCTCTTTATGTCCTTCAAAATAAAAATGGAGCAGAATTACTTATATCAAACTATGGAGCACGTATTGTCTCCTTGATAGTTCCTGATAAAGATAACAATTGGGTTGATGTTGTAACGGGGCATAATAATATCGAAGAGTATCTGAACTCGGAAGAGCCTTATTTCGGAGCTGTATGCGGACGTACAGCTAACCGTATAGCCAATGGTAAGTTCACTTTAGAAGGAAAAGAATATACATTAGCTGTGAATAATGGGCCTAATAGTTTACATGGTGGCTTGAAAGGTTTTAATTCTGTTGTATGGGGGGCAACTCAACCCGAACAAAATACATTGATCCTTACCTATTTGGCAAAAGATGGAGAAGAAGGATTTCCCGGGAATTTACAAGTAACGGTAACTTATACTTTAACAGATAAAAATGAGGTAACTTTAAAATACGAGGCTAAAACAGATAAAACTACTATTCTGAATTTGACTAATCATGCGTATTTTAATTTGTCAGGAGCAGGAGATGCTTCGGTTGCAGACCATCTGTTGACTATATATGCTGAAGAGTATCTGCCTACTGATGATACTGCAATACCTTATGGTAAGCCTGAAAAAGTAGTAGGAACGCCTATGGATTTTACAGCAAATCAACCTATAGGTTCTCGTATAAAAGATGATTTCCAACAGCTTGTCTGGGCAAGAGGATATGATCATACATATATCTTGAATAAAAAAGGAGAAAAATATGCTTTGGCTGTTAAATGTTATTCACCCAAGACAGGTATAGAAATGGATGTGTATACCGATCAGCCTGGAGTACAACTGTATACAGGTAACTGGATGACCGGAAATTTTATAGGTAAAAATGGACAAAGATATCCTTCACAAAGTGCTGTATGTTTCGAAACTCAGCATTATCCGGATAGTATTCATAATCCGGAATATCCTTCAATAATTTTAAAACCGGAAGATAAATTTGAAAGTATTACAACTTTTGCTTTCTCTGTAAAATAACTAAGGTTGCATACCTATATAGTTTGATAAGTGAAATAACGAAAGTTTTTTGCATTATAATATTAATTATCAAATACTTTCTTTTACATAATAACCCTATAATATAATAATAAAAACAAATCTTATGACCATTAATGAACCCCAAAAGCAAAGTGGAAATGCCGTTGCGATAGTAACGATGATTTTCCTTTTTGCGATGATCTCGTTTGTTACAAATCTAGCAGCTCCTATTGGAGTGATTTGGAAAAATCAACCGGCATTTGCAGGATCTAATTTCCTTGGAATGCTAGGTAATTTGATGAACTTTACTGCTTATCTGTTTATGGGTATACCAGCCGGTAAATTATTAACAAAAATCGGTTATAAAAAGACAGCACTTATTGCTATTGCAGTAGGGCTTCTTGGTGTATTCACTCAGTTTTTATCAGGAATAGTTGGTGTTGGTTCTGACCTATTAGGATTACCTGCTAACTTTTATGTTTACCTGTTAGGTGCGTTTATTGCCGGGTTTTCGGTATGTATGCTTAATACAGTGGTAAACCCAATGCTTAATCTTCTTGGAGGAGGTGGTAACAAAGGAAACCAGTTGATTCAATTAGGTGCTACATTTAACTCATTAACAGGAACATTGACTCCTATGTTTGTGGGAGCCTTGATCGGGACAGTAACTGCAAATACTGCTATTACAGATGTGAATTCTGTATTGTTTATTGCAATGGCTGTTTTTGCTGTGGCTTTTGTTATCTTGTTCTTTGTTCCAATCAGAGATCCTCATGAAAAGAAAGCTACTGAAAAACAAGTATTCGAAAATAGCCCTTGGAGTTTCCGTCACCTGGTATTTGGTGTTATTGGTATTTTCATTTATGTAGGTATCGAAATCGGTATCCCCGGAACACTAAATTTCTATTTGTCGGATGTATCTGATAAAGGTGCAGGCTTAGATCCTTCGAGTGCTGCAAGTATCGGCGGATTCGTTGCTGGAACTTATTGGTTCCTGATGCTTGTAGGTCGTTTCTTCGGTGGTATGATTGGCGGTAAGATCTCTAGTAAAACGATGTTGACAGGTGTATCTGCACTTGGGCTTGTATTAGTAGCTTTAGCTATTTTTATACCTAAAACAGTAACATCTACTATGCCTGTATTTACCGGAGAGTCATTTGAGATGACACAGGTTCCGTTAAGTGCTTTATTACTGGTATTATGCGGATTATGTACTTCTATTATGTGGGGAGGTATTTTTAACCTTGCTGTAGAAGGTTTAGGTAAATATGTACCTGCTGCATCAGGTATCTTCATGATGATGGTAGTTGGTGGAGGTATACTTCCATTATTCCAAAACTGGGTAGCCGACAAAGTTGGGTACATGGGTAGCTACTGGGTAATATTTATCGGACTTGCATACTTGTTATTCTACGCTTTGGTAGGTTCTAAGAATGTAAATAAAGATATACCGGTAGAATAATCGGATCTTAAGATAAAAAACAGAAAACTGCGTGTGATATTTTCATACGCAGTTTTTTTAGGTCTTATACTTATTACTTTATCAATAAACTGTGTTATTAAATGCTTGCTGTTACTTATATATAAAATTTATGAGAAATAATTCATATAAAAGTATTTACAGAAAGATTATATTTATCTTGTTGACCGATAATGCTTCGACATGAAAAGTAATGCATTCTTAATTTACAATAACAATGGAATAATTACTCTAAAGCTGTGATTTTTCTTGTTTTATATGTTATATTTTGCTTATTTTTGTAATAGGTGTATTAATGTTTGTTTTACACTTATTTTTTATTACTTTTGAAATAAATAACTCTAAAATAATTAGCGTACTTATCTTTTTAATCATGAATGACATAAAAGTACTTAACAAAGCAGCTGATAATATACGTATCCTGGCTGCGTCAATGGTAGAAAAAGCTAAATCAGGACACCCCGGAGGAGCAATGGGGGGAGCAGACTTTATCAATGTACTGTTTTCAGAATATCTTGTATACGATCCCGAAAATCCAAGATGGGAAGGTCGTGACCGTTTCTTCTTAGATCCGGGACACATGTCTCCGATGCTCTATTCTACATTAGCTTTGACCGGAAAATATACGATGGAGGACTTACAGCAGTTCCGTCAATGGGGTAGTATAACTCCGGGCCATCCTGAATTGGATTTAGATCATGGTGTTGAGAATACTTCCGGACCTTTAGGTCAGGGACATACATATGCAGTAGGAGCTGCCATCGCTGCAAAATTTTTACAGGCGCGTTTAGGTGAAGTTATGAATCATACGATATATGCATTCATTTCTGATGGAGGTGTTCAGGAAGAAATTTCTCAGGGAGCAGGTCGTGTTGCCGGACATTTAGGGCTAAGTAACCTAATCATGTTTTATGATTCGAACGGTATTCAGCTATCTACAAAAACAAAGGAAGTAACTGACGAAGATGTAGAAGCTAAATATAAAGCTTGGGGTTGGCATGTGATTTCTATTAAAGGAAATGATGCGGCTGAGATCAGAAAAGCCTTGGATGAAGCTAAACAAGAAAAATCACGTCCGACTCTGATTATCGGCCATACCATAATGGGTAAAGGTGCCGTTAAAGAAGACGGATCAAGTTTCGAAGATCAGACTGCTACTCACGGTATGCCGTTAGGTGAAGCCGGAGCAAGCTACGAAAAATCAATAGAAAACTTAGGTGGAGATTCAAAAAATCCATTTGTAATCTTCTCTGAAGTTAAAGAGCTTTATGCAAGCAGAGCTAAAGAACTAAAAGTCATAGTTGGAGAAAGATTAGCCGCAAAAGACAAATGGGCTGCAGCTAATCCTCAATTGGCTGAAAAATTGCAACGTTGGTTTTCAGGGGAAGTTCCTCATATAGATTGGGCAGGCATTCAACAAAAGAATGATATCGCTTCACGTGCCGCATCAGCTGCCGTATTAGGGGTATTGGCCCAGAATGTTGAAAATATGATTGTTGCATCTGCTGACTTATCAAATTCTGATAAGACAGACGGATTCTTGAAATATACTCACAGCCTGAATAAGAATGATTTCTCAGGAGCTTTTCTACAAGTAGGTGTTTGCGAGTTGACAATGGCTTGTTTATCAATAGGTATAAGCTTGCATGGAGGTGTAATTCCTGCTTGTGCAACATTCTTTGTATTCTCTGATTATATGAAACCAGCTATCCGTATGGCGGCATTAATGCAGCAACCTGTGAAATTCATCTGGACGCATGATGCTTTCCGTGTCGGAGAAGACGGACCTACTCATGAGCCAGTAGAACAGGAAGCTCAATTGCGTTTGATGGAGAAATTGAAAAACCATCATAATCAGAATTCTATGTTGGTTTTACGTCCGGGAGATGCTGTAGAAACTACTGTAGCTTGGAAACTGGCAATCGAAAATACATCTACTCCTACGGGCTTGATTTTCTCTCGTCAGAATATTAAAGACCTTCCGGCAAAAGGTTCTCGTTACGAAGAAGCTTTACAATCGGCAAAAGGTGCTTATATTGTGCAGGATTCTCAAAATTATGATGTAATTTTGTTAGCATCAGGATCAGAGGTCTCAACTTTAGTTGACGGAGCTAAACTTCTTGAAGCAGATGGAATCAAAACAAGAATTGTATCCGTTCCTTCGGAAGGTTTATTCCGTAATCAGCCTAAAGAATATCAAGATTCGGTATTACCGGCTGATAAAAAGAAATTTGGATTGACCGCAGGCTTACCTGTAAATCTTCAGGGATTGGTCGGTGATAGCGGAAAAGTCTGGGGCCTTGAAACGTTTGGTTTTTCTGCTCCTTATAAAGTGTTAGATGAAAAACTTGGCTTTACAGGAGAGAATGTATACAATCAAGTGAAAGATTATCTGAAAAAATAACGTTTCAGCTTGATCTGCTTGTTGATTCTCTTGATAAGTATATCATTAATATAAATAGGTCTGTGACCTTAAATAGAATTAAAGATGGCTGCTTCACTTTCATTATTTTCGCAATCAGAGAAACCTATAGGTATCTGTAGCGACCATGCAGGATTTGAAATGAAATCGTACCTGATATCTTTATTTGAAGAAAAAGGTATAGTGTATAAAGATTTCGGAACATATTCGGGCGAGAGCTGTGACTATGCCGATTTTGCACATCCACTAGCGATTGCTGTCGAAAATGGAGAATGCTATCCCGGTATCGGATTATGCGGAAGTGGTAATGGTATCAATATCACATTGAATAAGCATCAGGGAATACGTTCGGCTTTGTGTTGGACTGAAGAAATCGCAGGACTGGCACGTGCTCATAATGATGCTAATATTATTGTCCTTCCTGCCCGATTTATTTCGGAAGAGGAAGCGTATAATATTCTGGTGAAATTTTTGAATACACCGTTCGAAGGTGGGCGGCATCAAAAACGTATTGATAAGATTCCTGTAAAATGATAGACTTCTAAGGATATGTTTAAGGAGGGATAGCTAACAGCTATTCCTCCTTTTATTTATAACCAGAATATAGCTGCTTGAATAACAATATTTAAAGGTAACAGCCAATATGTCCAGCTCATGGATATTCCACCTAATAAAATACCCGAAATAAATTTGTCTACTTGTATATAGAGTATATAACTAAGAGAGCGGGTATCCTTTTTTTCGCTTAACTCTGTGTGCATAGTCTGAAGGAAATCACCAAAAGGTATCTTGCTTAAGATAAAAATTATAGCTTTCTGTACATATTTGGGAAGCTTTTTACCATATACTTCCAGTATCAGGCTGCCGATATTGAGTGATTTATGTATGTTTTTTCCGGAAATCTTATTTCCTCCTGATATCACTATATCTATTATTTTCGTACATATTTTCTGGAAAAAAGGTTCTAGAAGTTTGTAGCATACCTCGATAGTATTCATCAGAAGGTATTTATATGTGAAAATAAAGGAGATAATCACAAAGATTGTACCTATAATAGATGATAATACGGCATAACCGTAATGACCGCTTTCGGATTCAGTTAAATATCTTAGTAGGTGAAAACCAAAAAATAAAAGATTGATAATGCCGAATAAAATAAAAGCTAAAGCGAACAGCTTTATAGCCTTGACACTCTGTCTGGCTCCATCTTTTAAAAGTTTGGAAAGAGAAAATGACCTATTGTCGTTGTTATCGAAATTGTTGGGAATTGAAACATTAGAGTCTGTTATTTTAATCTTATTATCCGATGAATTTTTAGTGTGGTTCATTTTAGGGAAGTGTTGATTATGGTCAAATATATAAGAAAACCATGAGAAATTAAGGTGTCAGACCTATTTATTTATTTATGAATAATCACAGGTAAACGTGTTGATATACTTGTTAACTAGAAGGTTTGTTTACTGTATATATAAATACTTGCTGTAACTTAAATATTCTAATTCACTCACAGTATTTTTGAATAAGCCTTAAAATATTACCTTTGTCAGTATCAAGCAGCATAAATATTTTTATCTATATAGAGAGCGTAGATAAGTTAACAGTCATTAGTTATCAACTGAAAAGGTAAAAAGTAACATCTGAAAAATTGTACATTGATAATGTAACCTTTGTTACCTTTTCGAAATAAAACATTGATGACTGTTAACTGACAACTGTTTATTGTTCGGCTTAGTTGAAAAGTAAAAATGAAACGGAAAAAATCAAAAGATAGATTTAAGGTCATAATATGTATAGCAACTATGATTGTAGTATGCTTATCTTTAGGCTATTTTTTTTATAAGAAAAATAAGATGTCCAATACTTTTGATAAGAGTAATAAATATTCGGTGAGAGGAATAGATGTATCACATCATAATCCGATACTGAATTGGATCGAAGTAAAAAATGAGGATATTAATTTTGCATATATAAAAGCAACAGAAGGGATAACCCATGATGATCGCAATTATCCTTATAACTATAAATTGGCGAAGGAAAATAATGTGAAAATAGGTTCGTATCATTTCTATAATTTCGGAGTTTCGGGACGTGAACAAGCGAAGCATTTCATCCGAATCGCTAAATGTGAGCCGGGCGATTTGATACCCGCCATAGATGTTGAACATTCTCCGTTTAATCCTTATAGTAAAGATACATCGTTTGTGAAATCTGTTATAAAAGAGTTAAAGATTATGGAGCGTGAAGTGTATGAGTATTACGGTGTACGTCCTATGATTTATACAAACATGGATTGTTATAAGCTTTATATAAAAGATCATTTTCCAGACAATCCTGTATGGATAAGCAGTTTGAATAAAGAGCCCGGAGACGATGTCGGTAATTGGGTAATATGGCAATTTTCGCATCACGGAAAGCTTGCCAGCCATGATGGAGACATAGATCTCAATTATTTCAGATATACGATTGACCGATTAAGTGAAATATGTATGCCATGATGAAAAATTTACTGATTATATTATTTCTGGGATTCACTTTTTCCTCGTGTTTTCATGAAGAAGAATATGAAAATTCAAAGCAGGGGAATTTCGAACTTTTATGGAAGATAATCGATGAAAAATATTGTTTCTTCGAATATAAAAATATTGACTGGGATGAAGTTCACGACCGCTATGCTGCCCGCATAACCGAAGATATGCCTCAGGAATCTTTTTTTGATGTATTGGGTGAAATGTTAGCTGAACTTAAAGACGGCCATGTGAATCTGATCGCCAATCATAATATAAGCCGTTATTGGAAATGGTTTGAAGATTATCCCGATAATTTTGATGAGAAAATACAGAAGAATTATATCGGAACGGATTATTCGATTGCAGGAGGAATGAAATATAAAATACTGAATGATAATATAGGTTATATATATTATGGAAGTTTTTCGAGTGGAGTAGGAGAGGCCAATCTTGACCAAATCCTAAGCCGAATGGCAATTTGTAATGGTATAATCATTGATATACGTGATAATGGCGGAGGGTTGATCTCGAATGCCGAAAAAATAGCAAGCCGATTCTTTGAACAGAAAACTCAGGTCGGATATATAATGTATAAAACGGGAAAGGGGCACAATAGTTTTTCTAATCCGTATCCGCGCTATATAAGTCCTTCATCAAGGGTCAGATATCAGAAGAAGGTAGTGGTAGTGACGAACAGAAGCTGCTATAGTGCTGCCAATGATTTTGTAAATGCAATGACATATGCTCCTAATGTAACTATTATAGGAGATAAGACCGGTGGTGGTAGTGGTTTGCCCTTCTCCTCGGAGTTGGTGAACGGCTGGTCGGTACGTTTTTCTTCTTCACCTATGCTGAATGCAGCAAAAGAACATATCGAATTCGGAATTGATCCGGATATTAAAGTCGATATGACGAATGACGATATGTCGAGAGGTTTAGATACAATACTCGAAACTGCACGAACATTCTTAAATAATAAATAACTCAAACAAATTTATAATATGACACTTTTATTTATTCTTATACCGATTGCAATTGTAGTTTTAATAATTATAAGTATCCGTAATGGTCTTATAGCTAAAAAAAATAAGGTTGAGTATGCTAATGGGGCGGTAGACGCTATGTTTAAACAACGTTATGATCTTATTCCTAATCTGGTAGCTTCGGTTAAACAATATATGCAGCATGAGAGCGGAGTATTAGAGCGTTTGGTTCAATTACGTTCGCAAGCACAGCAGCCTAATTTGAGTGATCAGCAACGAAATTCATTGAATAAAGAACTGGATCAGGCTTTCAAGTCTTTTAATATTTCAGTCGAAAATTATCCTAATTTGAAAGCCAGCGAACAGTTTACAAAATTACAATCTTCGTTAAACGAATGCGAAGGTCAATTGGCTGCTGCCCGTCGTACCTACAATGCTGCTGTAATGGAATATAATAATGCGATAGAAATGTTCCCCTCTAACATTTTTGCTTCCCAAATGGGATACGTCCGAAAGGAAATGATAGAAGCAGCTGAACAGGAACGTGTAAATCCGAATGTAGGGAATCTGTTTCAGTAAACTTTGCTTATCTGAAGAATAGAACAACAACTCAACTATGGAAAACGAATCTTTATTAACTAACCTGAATCTGCGGGTAGATGATCTCTTATTTAATTTACGGTATATATTAGAACCTATAGAAGAGCAGCGGGTTGAAGTGACACGAAAGACGAAAATCTTTTGGAGTATACTTCTGTCTTTGTCTTTTCTGATTGTATTAGCCGCTTTATCGGGCTTTCTTATTATTCTATGGGCGTTTATAGCTGTCTTTATCGGCGGAATCGTGTGGTATGCCATGTGGATATCTCCTATGGAGAAGATGATGAAAAATTCCTTTTATGAAAAAGTAGTTCCGCATATAATATCAGAATTTTTATCAGATTCATCTTTTTCAATTGATAGTTGCATTTCCGAATCGGACTACAATAAATCGGATATATACAGAAAAGGAGTAGACCGTTATTCCGGAGACAATTTAATATGGGGGATATTGGGAGAGACTTCTGTTCGTTTTTCAAAACTTCATACCGAATACAAAACTGAAAGACGGGACAAGAATGGAAATACGAAAACCGATTGGTCTACAATATTTAAAGGTGTTTTTTTAGTGGCTGATTTTAATAAGAATACTAAAGGGAAGACTTATATACTAAAGGACAGTGCAGAAAAAATACTCGGAGGTGTCGGACGTTGGATGCAGGATAAATTCGGTGCTTCGGGACGAGGTGAAATGGTATATCTCGAAGATTCGATATTTGAAAAAGAATATGTGGTTTATTCGACTGATCCTGTCGAAGCTCGATATATACTGACCCCATCTATGCAGGAATGCTTTATAGAACTGTCTCGATATTTCGGCTCAGGAAATGTCTCTGCATCTATTATTGATGGACATTTGAGCCTGGCTTTGTCCGGTAGAAACAAGCTGTTTTCATTTGCCGGAAATAAGAATCTGACTGATGCTTTAACAATCAGGTATTATGCCGAAAACTTATTACAAATATTGAAAGTTGTAGAGATATTAAACCTAAATACGCGTATCTGGGGACGATAAGCAATGGGCTTATTGAATTTATCACAGATAATAGGCTGTATATATAAAAGTTATTCTTAACTTTGCATCCGCTAATAAATAATTATGCATTAATTAAAAATTAACAAGAAAACAAAATGGCTACAAAGATCCGTTTACAAAGAAGAGGACGTAAAGATTATCCTTTTTATCAAATCATTATTGCAGATAGCAGAGCTCCACGTGATGGTAAGTTTATTGAAAAGGTTGGTTCATACAACCCAAACACTAATCCTGCTACAATTACGTTAGACTTCGACAGAGCTTTGTACTGGATGCAGGTTGGTGCACAACCAACAGACACAGTTCGTAACATTCTTTCGGCAGAAGGTGTTCTTTTGAAGAAACACTTGTTGGGTGGTGTTAAGAAAGGTGCGTTCACTGAAGCTGATGCAGAAACTAAATTCCAAGCATGGAAAGAAACTAAAGGCAAAGCTGTTGATTCAGAGAAGAGCAAAAATGCAGAAGCTGCTGCAAGTGCTGCAAAAGCACGTCACGAAGCAGAAGTTGCTGCAAACAAAGCAAAAGCTGATTTAGTTGCTCAGAAGAAAGCGGAAGCTGCTGCTGTTCAGGCAGAAGCTAGCGCAGAGGTAGAAGCTCCGGCTGAACCTGCTGCAGAAGCAACTCCAGAAGCAGAAGCTTAATCTAAGCAAAGAAAAAATATATAATTACGATTATATATTACCAAAAGAAGAGATTCAAATTATTTGAATCTCTTCTTTTGGTTTATGATTTGTATAAGATTTTTACTTTCTTTGGTCTTCAGTTTCTTTATACCATTTATAAAGAGAGTTATCTGCAAATTCGAATATCCAATGGAATTTGTACATATCTTTATATTCGATAGTTTCATATTCCTTATTATTTTCATAAATTTTGCCGCTTGTCTGGTAGTCTTGTCCCATCAGTGACACTACTTGTTCTTTTGTCATTCCTAACTCAATTTGCTTAAGAGCCGAATTATACGTCTTTAGTCCGCCGCATGCACTCAATAGAGTCATAACAAAGAATGCTAATAGTACTTTTTTCATAATTTAATTTATTGTTTATTCTTCAAATATAAACAAAGCAAATAGTTTATAGTTCATGATTTCTTAGCTTTCGATATATAGTTATGTCTTTTGGTATGATTTCTTAGTCGTAAAAGTCCTGTAACTGATTGCGGTATGCCGAAAATATTTTCGATTTGGATAGAAAACCCACGTATTTACCTTTGTCTACCACCGGAAGATTCCACGATTGTGTAGTTTCGAATATATCCATTACTTTTTCCATACGTGTATTTACTTCTATACATATGGGAACCGAAGTCATGAGATCCGAAATAAGTGTAGTATCATATAAACTGGTTTCGAATAATTGTGGTCGTATATTATCTATATAGACAATACCTTTTAATATTGAATTATGATCTATTACCGGAAATATATTTCTTTTGGATGCAGTAAAACTTTCGACAAGGTTTCTCAAAGTATAATCGGTATATATTGGTGTAAAATCAGTTTCTATCAAATCGTTTGTCTGCAAAAGAGTTAATACTGCTTTGTCTTTATTGTGTGTAATTAATTCGCCTCGTTTAGCTAAACGGTCTGTATAAATCGAATTAGGCTCTGCCAGCTTTGATACTACAAATGAAAATGCGGCTGTAAGGGTGATAGGTAAGAATAGATTATATCCTCCTGTCGTTTCGGTTATCAAAAAAATGGCTGTTAGCGGGGCGTGCATAACTCCGGCTAATACACCGGCCATACCAGCAACGACAAAATTCTTATTACTAACCGAGAAAAAAGGAAACATATTAAAAATTGTGGCTATAATATAACCCGATACTCCTCCCATAAAAAGAGAGGGTGCGAATATACCTCCGATGCCTCCGCTTCCTGTCGTGATAGCCATTGCTATGACCTTGAATATCATAACAAGAAACAGGAAAGTTATCAATAGATAGATATTATTTTGTGTTCCATAAAAGAAACTACTATTGACCAATTCGTGAGATCGTCCGGTAAGAATCATATTCAGAGCTTCATACCCTTCTCCGTATAATGGGGGCAGTAAGAATATAATGATTCCGAGTATAGTACCACCAATAACAAGTTGACGTATCGTCCCTGAATATTTGCCTGCGGTTTGCTTTCTTCTGAATCTTTTTAGCTTAATGTCATAGACTATATATACCTTTCCTAAAAGATCGATCCAGTTCTCGATCTTCTTAGTTCCTTTTACAAAATAGAGCGAAATTACTCCGGTTATCAGCCCTAACAAGATGTAGAACGGTAGGTTGTGTATAACCAAAGGATCCATTACTGTAAAGGCAAAAGCAGCCCCGTCTCTTAAGAATAGCCACGATACAGCTGTTCCTGCTACCGCCGATATTAAAAGGGGAATAATAGACCATGTGGTTAGGTCTATCATTAGTATTTCAAGTGCAAATACAACTGCTGCAACCGGAGCCGAAAAGATTCCCGCTGTTGCTCCTGCCGCACCACATCCAAGGAGCAGAGTCGTTGTTTTGTAATTGAGCCTGAAAAAACGGCTGATATTAGATCCTATTGCCGATCCGCTTAATACAATGGGGGATTCCAATCCTACCGACCCCCCGGAACCTACAGTCAATGTAGAAGCAACAAGAGACGAATAGGTATCCTGTAGCTTTAGTTTACTCGATTTTTTAGATATTGCATATAGTATACGGGTGATTCCCTGCAGCCTTTTTTCTTTAAGAACCAGACGGACAAATAATACAGTCATAACCAGTCCGAAAAAAGGAAATGCAAAATATACAATACTCACAGAATGGATATCGAGGCTTCGAATCAATAAGCGGGTCATGAAAAATACCATGTTTTTCAGAATAACGGCTGCAAACCCCGATAAAATACCCACAATAAGGCTTAATAATAAGATGAGCCGTTGTTTCGGAATCTTTTCGGAAATATTCCGGATCCATTCGGTGTAATGCCGTAGTCTGTTTATCATGGTTGTCTGTTGTTCAAATATGGTGTTGTTAATAAACTGGTATGAGACCATTTACTCACAAATATATAAGATTTTATGACAAACACAAGACTTTACAGACCTGCTCGTGTTTGTGCTCCGGTAATTCTTTTCAAGAAAGGAGTGACTAATGATTGTGCCGGAAGGTTATATTTGGCAATATCGGATATGCGTCCGACTTTTATAGTTACACTATCTGAGGGCAGCACGGCAAACATATCTTCGTCAGTGGTGTCGTCTCCTATTGCCATGATAAAATCATACTTATCCTGACTCATCAGACGGAGCGTTTCACTTCCTTTGTTGTAATCGGATGATTTTATCTCGATAACTTTATTTCCTCTCATTATTTGAAGGTTGAGACGAGAACAGGGATTAATCAGTTCTTTTATCAGCTGATTAACTCTTAAATCGGCCAGCCAGGTATCTACTGCTCTGTAGTGCCATACTAAAGCAGTCTTTTTTTCTTCGATTTTAGAATATGGAGTTTTTTTAGTTGTATGTTTCAGTATGTTCATTACTTCATCATCCCATACTATTTCCTGTAGATTGCTGTGCCATACACCGTTTTCTTTGTAGTACACACCGTGTTCGGCTGCAAGCCCGATGTTCAGTTCACCGAACCATTTATCGAGAGTTTCACTGTTTCGCCCGCTGTTTATAATAACCTTATTCTTAGGATCCTCCGATAACTTAGCTAAGAGTTTTAGTAAATCTTCTCTCGGATATGCTTCTGTCGGATCTTTGTAAAACGGCGATAAAGTTCCATCATAGTCGAATATGATTAGTCTCTTTGATGCGTTTTTATAAGAATTCTGAATGATTTCAACCTGATTATTGTCTATGACCTTAGCATATCTGTCATTATTGTGGTCTTTAATTGTTTTAAGCTCTGATATAAAATCAGAAGCCCATTGTTCGACTGTTTGAGTAGATACAATTTCCTGCAGTTTTTTTAGCTTAACAAGCTGTTTGTTAACAGGCATTTCGAGGGCTTTAATAATCCCGTCTTCAATTTCTTTTGTATTATTGGGGTTTACGATGATTGCATCGGATAATTCAATGACAGCTCCAGCCATTTCACTTAGAATTAACACACCGGGTTTGTCTCTTTTAGCTGCAATATATTCTTTTGCAACCAGATTCATACCGTCTCTAAGGGGTGTAACAAGTGCAATATCGGCAAGATGATACATCGCTGTTAGCTCTTCGAATGAAAAAGCCCTGTAAAAATAGTAGACAGGAGTCCAGCTTAATGTAGAATATTTACCGTTTATACCACCGATAAATTCATTGATCCTTGTTTTTAGTTTTGCATATGTATCGACAGTATCACGAGAGGGAACAACGATCATGACCAAAGATACCTTTCCATGATATTGGGGATTGTGTTTCAGAAACTTGATAAAACCTTTTAACCTCTGAATGATTCCCTTACTATAATCGAGTCTGTCCACCGATAAAATCAATTTATTGTTTCCAAAACCTTCCCTGAGTTGTTTAGCTTTGTCCTGTACTTCGGGACGAAGTATGGCATCGTGAAATAAATTGTAATTGATTCCCATCGGAAAAGCGTCTACTTCAACAATTCGGTCTTCAAGTTGGATTTCATCCAAGACACATTCATGTCCTAGTACCCTGTATACTGCACTCACAAAATGCCGCATATAATCGTATGTGTGAAAAGCGATCAGATCAGCACCCAGCAGACCTTTCAATATCTCGGCTCTTTCGGGTAATACCCTAAACATTTCATAGGACGGAAAAGGGATATGATGAAAGTATCCTATACTTACATCCTGTATTTTTTCACGAATCATAGCAGGCAGCAGCATCAGTTGATAATCCTGTATCCATACAATATCTCCCGGCTCAATAATTTTGAGAGCAGCTTCGCAGAACAAGGCATTTACTTCTTTATAAGCTTCCCAATAACTATTGTTTGAGCCCATATACGAATAAAAATAGTGACAAAGAGGCCAGATTGTACTATTACTGTATCCTTCGTAGTAGTTTTTAATTTGGGAAGGAGTGAGATAAACCGGATGAAAGTTAAGATCTTCCATTTGATTGTCGATTTCGGCTTTTTTATCATCATCATTGATATGTAAGCCCGGCCATCCCAACCAATGTTTTTCGCGTTTAGTAACTAGTGATCCGAGACCCGTTGCAAGTCCTCCTTCACTTTTGATCAGTTTAAATTCATTTTTTTCCTCAACAATTTTCAGAGGTAATCTGTTAGATATAATGATAATTTTCATAATTCACTCGAATATGTAGTTGTCTGTATGCGAAAAGGTCGAAAGATCGGAATGCTTTCCGGATGTATATTTTAGTCTGTATAGACGTCTCTTAATGCTAGGTAATAACAGGTCGTTATTGATTTCAGGAGAGACAATAAGCAGGTCTGAGACCTTAAATCTTATCGCATAGAATAAATACTTTACTCTATAAACGTAAGAAAGGTGCATTGTGTTCAATGTGCTGATTTTTGAACTTATCCGAAAGTGCGTTTCGGAATAAAAAACAATTGATATGAAAGACTTAGACTATGGTGTGATAGGTAATTGCAGATCAGCGGCTTTAATCTCAAAGTATGGGAGTATCGACTGGCTCTGTCTGCCTGATTTTGACTCTCCTTCAATTTTTGCAAAATTATTGGATGAACGAAAAGGCGGATCGTTCGCTATCGAGGTAGATGACTCGTATATGATCACTCAGGAATATAAACCGGGAACGAATATTCTTCAGACCAGATTTGAGTCGGTTGACGGTGTTTTCGACCTGTTGGATTTTATGCCGAGGTACAGAACTACCGATAACACTTATTATATGTCTCCCGAATTGTACCGGTTTATTAAGCATGTCAGTGGGAAACCCCGCTTTAAAGTTATATATGATCCTGTCATGAATTATGCCCGGGAAGAGGCTGTTTTTTCGAAAAAGAATAATTATATAAGAACATCTTCGAAGTCAAAGGATATGGATAATGTTTATTTGTATTCGAGTCTCGATTTTGATACGATTTTAAATAGGGAAGAAGTTGAGCTTACAAAAGACGAATTCTTATTTCTTTCATATAATCAAAAGCTGGTAACAGTTGATCTGAACAGGGTAAGGCTCGAATATCAGCGTACAAAAGTATATTGGCTCAACTGGAGTTATCGATCTAAACGTTTCGATACTTACGGCGATAAGATTGCCCGAAGTTTGTTAGTCTTGAAATTGATGTCTTATCAGTCTTCAGGTGCTGTATTAGCTGCTCTGACAACGAGTATTCCCGAAACAATCGGAGAGGTGAGAAATTGGGATTATCGTTTCTGTTGGATCAGGGATGCGTCGATGTCAATAGAAACTCTCCTTAAAATGGGACATCCTAATGCAGCTGGGCGTTTTCTAGGCTTTATCAAGAGCATATTAAAACTGAAATACGATCAATTCCAGATCATGTATGGAATAAGGGGAGAGCGTACTCTTACGGAGGAGGTTCTTCCTCACTTGTCAGGTTATGGAAATTCACGTCCGGTTCGTATCGGGAATGCTGCTTACAACCAGAAGCAAAACGACTCGTTAGGATATTTGATGGACGTTATATACAGTTACTACCAGTATTTTCCGGGTAACCTCGATGAAGTCGAAGAAATGTGGGAGATTGTTCGTAATATCGTAAAGACAGTGATGTCAGAGTGGCGTAACAAAGATCAGAGTATTTGGGAATTCCGTAATATAGAAGGGCATTTCGTTTTTTCCAAAGTGATGTGCTGGGTAGCTTTAGACAGAGCGATTAAGATTGCTAAGTTGCTGAATAAAGATGATTATGCGGCAGTGTTGGAAGATGAAGCCAATAAAATATATGACGATGTTTGCACTAACGGATGGAATGAGGAACTGCAAAGTTTTACGCAGGCGTACGACAACTGCGATATGGATGCCTCTTTGCTATTGATGGAGCAATATGGTTTTATTTCAGCTGAAGATGAGCGTTATATAAAAACAGTGAAATGTATTCAAAAAGAATTGTCACACGAAGGGCTTATGTTCAGATATAAGAATCATGATGATTTCGGAACACCTTCATCTTCATTCACTATCTGTACTTTTTGGATGGTGAGGGCTTTGTTCGTTATCGGGGAGAAAGAAGAAGCTCTGAATTTATTCAATCAGTTGATGACTTATTCAAATCATGTAGGGTTGTTTAGTGAAGACCTCGATTTTTGTACAAAGCGTCAATTGGGCAACTTTCCTCAGGCTTATTCTCATTTAGCACTTATAAATACAGCAGTTCTTTTCTCTTGGGAAAAAACAAATTCTCAGTTTTTGAGACCATAAAAATTAGAAATAGCCGACTATTTAAATGAATAGTCGGCTATTTTATTCAGCTTGATAAGCTTAGAATAAAGGTCTGAAACCTTATTTTTTCTTTTTTCGTTTGCTCCACCAGATAAAAAATCCTGTAACAGGAAGACTGCTCGCTATAAGACCTCCCATAAAAGTAACAAACTTGCCTAATTGTCCCATCCAGTTACCCATATGTAAAACCCATACCGCATTCTCTATTTTTTCGTGTTTTAGTACACTTTCCTGCATCTTGATTTCTTTACCAGAATAACGGTCATAGTAAAAATATTCAGGAGATTGCGCGCTTTTCAATCCGATACGGTCTGCTACACGTCCCATGTAATACCCACTCGAATCAAGCTTATAAGTATTAAATTGAATTTGATCTTTATCGGGATATCTTTCGAAAGTATATTGGATTAAAGAGTTGATATCGGCGGGTTGTTTTCCTTCCTGATATTTAGGCATCTTTTTCTGCCATTCGTGAGAAGTTTCTGCTCCCGATATCTTCATTAATGAATCCGATAATGGCTCAAAAGCAATCAACAACCCGGTTAATGATAAAATTAACATGATTATTAAAGCATAAAAACCTAAAACTTTATGCAGATCGTAGTTTAACCTTTTAGCTGTAGATTTGAATTTGATTTTTAGAGAAGCATCTCTTGTTTTTTTGTTCCACTTTTTTGGCAACCATAGCACAATTCCTGTAATCAACTCTATAATGAATATAATCGTTGCAATATCTATAATCCACTGGCCGGTTTTACCTAGCAGTAAAGAATTATGGAGGTGAGCGGTTATATAAAAGAAATAAATGGTGTTATCGTCTTTTAATATCTTGCCCGAATATGGGTCGATATACATCATACTTAAACCTTCGGTACGGCTGAATGTATTGAACCGGACGCTTCGCTCTGGATCTTTATATCCGACCATATAGCTGATAGCTTTACTGCGTGACGGGTATTCTTTCTTTATAATATTGATGAGTGAATCTACAGGCAGACGGGTGTCCTTTACTTCTTTTACATATTTGGCATCACCTGCCGATAAGTCCATTATCTCGTCGCAATAGACGATAATTGTACCTGTAATGCAGACAAAGAGTACAATAAGAGCCGAAATAAGCCCCGGCCATAAGTGTAACCACGATATTAGTTTTTTTGTTGTCATAATATGATCTGTGTTATTTTAGCTTTCCCGATTTAGCTTTATCCAAACTTGCTTTGGCATTTTTACTGTCTGGATAATTATTCAGATTGTATTCCAATATCTTGATAGCGTTCATCTTTTGATCTACCGATAGAGCGTATTTTCCTATATTATCAATCAGTGATTCATCCGGAATAAATCTGTATCCTAGTTTTTCTGATAGTTTTTTGTATTGCTCTTCTATTATTTGAGGTTCGTACGGAATCTTTTTCACAGGAAGGGTTATTCCTTCGAAAATATATCTCAGGGCATCGAACATGCCCGGTATGATAATTGTCCCATGATCCTCATCCTCATAGTATTTCCAACCTGTATTCAGATTATTATGGGGGGCAGAGTTCAGTATTTCCTTACAAAATTGATCAATAGTTTTGGAATGTTTCTGTTCGTCATCGGGTTTGTCTTCATCTTTAGCCATTGCAATATAAAGAGACCTCTTATCGAAGTTCTTAGACTTCCATATATTTTGCGCTTCATTATATACCTTTCGGTTATCCCACCATAGGCTCGGGTCTAGTACTACATACGCATCGAATGATGTTGTTTGGTGTACTAAGGTATTCATTGCGTAAAGTCCACCGAAGGAGTGCCCTATGAGTATATTATATCCGGAGGTGCGGTAAGTTGAATCTATTAAAGACCTCAATTCCCCTGTTAAGAACTTAGTAAAGTTATCACTGCCTCCACTGTTGGTAAACATATCTTTACCATTGTGTTTCAATAAAGACCGGGATGGTGTAAGATCACGGGTACGGTCTGTATTTGGGATGCCTACAATGATGCATTCGGGCATATTATTATACATACCACGAGTGAATGTTTGCTGTATTCCAACCAGAGCCTGAAAGTTTTTATCTCCGTCTAATAAGTAAATTACAGGATATTTTGCTTTTCCGAATGAAGGATCGCTGTATTCCGGTGGAAGGTATACCCAATATGGCCTGTCTTCGTTGATAGTGGGAGAGTGCATCGAGTATTTATAACCTATATTGATTGCTTCCTGCGAATATGTTTCAAACAGAAAGAAAGTACCAATGAGTATAAGCAGAAGCTTTAGTTTCATACAATTTTTTATTAGCTATAAATCGTCCGGCGTTGAATATCTTCAGCACCGGACGATTGTTATTATTAAAGTTAAGGTCTCAGACCTTAGTTATCAGAAGCGATAAGTGATGTTTGCAAGGAACTGTCTCGGAGATTGTGTTTCTCCGTAATAGTCTCCCAACCAATATCTTTTATCTGTGATATTATTTAGCTTAGCTCCGATTCTGAAATTGGAATATTCATAAAAAACAGTAGCGTCGAGTTTTCCGTATCCGGATACTGTAATACTGTTTTTTGCATCCAGAAAACTGCTGCTCGCAAAGTTTCCTCCAAGACCGATACCAAATCCTTTTAATGTTCCATTCAGAATTTTCTGGCTGATCCAGAAGTTTCCAAGATGTTTGGGTGTTGCGATATCTCTTTTTCCATTAGCATCGCCTTTTTCGAACTTGTTATCGTTGAAAGCATATCCGATAATGATGTGCATCCCCGGCAGTGGGTTTGCAATGACATCCATTTCGAAACCTTTACTTATCTGGGTTGCGTCCTGTACACTGTAATTAGTTGCAGTAGATCCTTCGGGAGACGCAATTGAACGAATTCTGTCTTCCACCTTTATATGATAAAAGCTAATAGTACTGTTTAGTTTCTTATCAAAGAATTCCAGTTTAAAACCTCCTTCCCACTGGAAGGCATGTTCAGGTTTGAAGGGTTTGATTTCACCTTCGGGATTAGCTATTGCTGGTCCTTTATTTTTAAATCCGTTCATGTAATTTGCAAAGATAGAAGCTTTATCTTTTACTACTTGATAGACAATTCCAAATTTTGGAGACCAAGCCGATTGCATATAATTGTTTTGCACATCATCAAAGCGGTCGAAACGTACACTCGCCATAACATCCAGTTGTTCAGTGATATTAAAAACATCCGAAACATAGGCACTATATGTTCGTGTGAAACGTTTGTTTGCAGATGGTTTATTAGCACTTGCCAGCTTATTGTTATATTGGTCGAGGAAAATAGGAGCATCTTGCCCATGTAAGCCTATGTTTCCTGTAGTATTGCCATTCAGACTCTTATCATATGGATTAAGGGTCGAACGGGTGTCACTTGTTGTTAAACGAGTATAATCTAATCCGACAAGAACTCTGTTTCTGAATTGTCCGAGGTAAAAATCACCGTTGAAATTTTGTTGTAATTGTTGT
The DNA here is from genome assembly GCF_036511535.1 of Indolivaga capnocytophagoides. Classification (GTDB taxonomy): domain Bacteria; phylum Bacteroidota; class Bacteroidia; order Bacteroidales; family Dysgonomonadaceae; genus Dysgonomonas_A; species Dysgonomonas_A capnocytophagoides. Next base: position 723,719 of record NZ_AP028867.1, read on the forward strand.
GTCGTAAATACACTTGGTATGTGCATCATACGTCTGCGCAGACTGTCTTTTGAATACACATCAAGAAAAATATAGTTCGCATCGTTGTCTGTACGTGCATATGAACCTAAAGTCTGCGATGTCCAGTTATCCGAAATTTTGTATTTGACCTCACCGAATACATTTAATACTTCGGCTTTACTGGTTACATCATTTGATGCAAAGGATTTATCCCAATCCCAGTTCAAATCATTTAAGTTTGAAATAATTCCGGTGCTAGGGTTGATGTAAGCTGTTGTACGGTTCGATTTGAAATATTCGGCATCAACAGTAACTGATAACCTTTCGCTTGCATTATAAGTAATGGTAGGCGCAACCATAAAAGTTTTATTGATACCATAATCTTTATACGAATTCTCTTTGTGTAATGCTGTATTTACACGAAAAAGGACTTTTCCTTCGTTATCGAGCGGGGTATTATAATCGGCAGTAACACGGCCTAATCCCCATGCTCCGGCTGTGAATCCTACTTCTCCTGATTTTCCGTCATGAGCTTTTTTTGTTACTCTATTAACAAGGCCTCCATACGAAATAAGGTTTGTTCCGAATAATGTTGCAGACGGACCTTTGATCACTTCGATGCTTTCGAGATTAGCAGGATCCGACAATGATACATAATTTGTTGCCATACCATTACGGATAGATCCTGCTCCGTCCGCTCCAGCGAAGCCACGTAGACGCATTGCCAATCCTGTACCTCCTGATCCGACACCTAATGTTGCTCCAGATACACCCGGGGCTGAAGTCAGTACATTCTTAAAATCAACCGCGATCTGCTCACCCAGCAGTTCTTTTGGTATTACTGTATATACCTGAGGATTCTCGAGGTTTTTGACAGGCATACGGGCTACATAATCAGATTTTTTTTGAGCGAATTTGGTAATCATACTATTAACCACAACTTCGTTCAGGGCATTGGCTCCTAAGTCGAAAGTAATGTTGCCTACATTTACTGTTTTTCCGGCTTCGACTTTTACGGGCATTTCCTGGGTCTTGTTGCCCATATATGAAAATAGTACGGTGTAGCTGCCTTCGGCTACTTTAATTGCAAACTTACCGTTCTCGTCAGAGTAATCTCCTTTGCTGTTATTTTTGATGGATATCGATACCATCTCTATAGGAGTGCCTTCATTCGTTACAATTGTACCGGTAATTGTTCCCGTGTTCTGGGCTTTTACCATGATACATGTCAATAAGAATAACAAACTGATTGTCATTCTGCATGCGACTTTTTTTAAGTTCATTCTTTACTGATAAATAGATTAATACTTCCTAAAACCTCGCCAAAGGTATTTTAATTAAAGAATGTAAACAATCGCAATAAATTATTAAAATAAGTATTCTGGATACCTATTAATATGTACGAAAAGAGCTGTTTTTCTATACTTCGATGTTGAATAAATACTTTACGGCAAGTCCGATAATAAAACTAATGAAAGCTACTCCAAGACTGATGGATACCATTTCGATAAAACGTTTTCTGAACGAGTAACCTTTGGCTATGGCCGTATAGTAGTTGAAAGCTGCAATGATAAGTATCGCTGCTATAAGTGTCACAGAAAGTGCTATGTATACATTGCTTAAAATAAGGTAGGGTAGTATGAGTATTATAACGGTTAGTATATATGCGATACCTGTATAAACGGATGCTGTAATTGGTTTTATTTCTCCACTATTTTCAGTTTTTGTGGATAGATATTCTGATCCCGCCATTGAAAAAGCTGCCGCAATACCTGTAATGATGCCTACAGATGCAATCATCTTTGAGTTTTGCAGACCGAAAGTTAGCCCTGCAAGTACTCCGGTCAGTTCTACTAAAGCATCATTCAGACCCAGTACTACCGATCCTAGATAGCCTAAAGGCTTGTCTTTTATTAAATCGATCAGTTGTTGCTCGTGATCATCTTCATCAAATTGTATATTCTTTGCTTCCGGTACGATTTGAGAAAGTTTATCGTAATTAAGGGCGGCATTCAGCTCGTTGCGTTCCATCAGTTTTATGCCGAATGTCAATCCCAGATAGCGTACTATATTTGAGTAGAGCCATATCTTTAGCTTGTTAGGCTTTACTATTTCATATGTGTACGACTGCCAGATAGCAGCATGTCCTCTCTCTTGTGCTGCTATTTTCTGTATCACAGCTTTGTTGTTCTCATCTTTGATAAAAGATGCTATGCTTTCGTATATATGGGCTTCAGTAATTTCGCTGCGCTGTTCGGCGAGTAATATTTTTTTTAATTCGGGACTTATGTTGTTATTCATTGCGACAATTTTTATTTCAATTATGTGTTGTTTAAATTTTCTCTTAATAAACAAATCAAGACAAATGGTTGTTTTATGTTTTTTAATAATTAGTGACAGAAAATATTTAATGATGTATTTTCTCATACTTACTAAATCAATAAAAAGGTCTGGAACCTCAAATAATAATTAAGATGTTTAAAAGGATTAACGAACAACAAGCCAGAGAAAAGTTAAGTATTTCGGGAGCCGTTTTATTAGATATACGAGATGCCGACAGTTATAACGCAGGACATCTCCAGGATGCGATTCATCTGACAAATGAAAATGTGCAGAATATTATTACGGAAACAGATAAACAGCTGCCTGTATTAGTGATGTGCTATCATGGGAATAGTAGCCAGAGTGTAGCTGCGTACCTTAGCCAGCAGGGATTTACTGATGTATATAGCATAGATGGTGGATATGAAGGCTGGTCGGGTGAGTAATAGCTGTAGACTTTAATTGTTTTTTTATAAAACCTAAAAAAGATATTGGTTGAATGTTCAACTAATATCTTTTTTTTGTAATTTTGTCCTCTGAAAAAATTAGGTTATTATGATAATGCAGGATTTTGTATATACATTGCTTATGGTGCAATCGACCTACAGGCAGGCTATATATAAAGAAATTAGGGAATGCGGAATTGATGTATCGTTTGAAATGCTGCATATTCTCAGGAGGCTATATATGCAAGACCGTATAAACCAGCAAGAACTCGCGGCATTGGTATATAAGGATAAATCGAACCTTTCTTATCTTCTGAATAATATGGAAAAACGCAATCTTATAAAGCGTATTTCGGATGAAGGTGATAAAAGGAACAAACTAGTGGTATTGACTGATGAGGGAAAGGCTAAGAGCGAATTAATACAAAAGATCGTGGATTCGGTATATATCAAAATAGAAAAGAATATAGATGTATCCAGAATGGAAAGGTGTGTAAATTATTTGAGAGAATTAAATGGCTTAATCGGTAATGAATAAAAGTGTATTAGGAGCTATTATCATATTTTTTTTATTGATACCAGGAACAACAGCTTATACCCAAACATCTTATAAACTAACTGTATCCGAACTTTTTGATAAAGGTTTGGAGTATAGTTTGACAATCAAGTCGTCGGAACTGAAAATCAGAATGGCAGAAGACCGAGTTTCTCTGGCGAGGAATAAACTGCTGCCGGATATTCAGGTAAGCGGTCAGTTTGGCTATGTCGGACCTTCTTCGATATTGAACCGCGATTTGTATTTTCTCAAACATACAGATGCTCCCGATTGGAAACAAAACTATCAATTGGCTGCTGTTCAGCCATTGTATCAGGGCGGGCGTATTAAAGGAAATATAGAAAAATCGGAACTGGATCAGGAAATCGCACAACTGAGTCTCGAAAAGGATAAATCGGGACTTAAGCTTTGGCTGATGGGTAAATTTCTAGATTTGTATAATTTTTACAAACAAAGAGACAGCTATGAGCTCAACATCCAAGAGGCTCAAAGACGATTGCAGGATATCCGAAAGATGAGGGAAGAGGGAATGATCACAACTAACGATGTTCTTCGCTCCGAAATACAATTATTGAATTACGAATTGTCGTTAAAAGAGACTAATAACAACATTATACTAGTATCTCAGCAGTTGACCATTGTTATGGGTATGAATGAAGATTTGATCTTCGAACCCGATCTGATCTTTTCAGAAACGGAGGAGAACCTGCAAGGAATAGAGGATTACATCCAATCTGCATATGAAAAATATCCGGATATGAGGATAAGCAAGACGAATCTTGATCTGGCCCGAAATAATCTGAAAATAACTAAAGCCGATTTTTTACCTGCTTTGTCTTTACAGTTCGGCAATACTTTTCAGCGTCCCATACCAAACACTTCACCGGTGCAGGATTTATATCTCAATTCGTGGGGATTGACATTAAACCTGTCTTACAAAGTTTCGGCATTGTTTGACCGGAAACATTCATTGTCATCAGCTAAAACCCAAATCAATCTACAGGAAATGGCTGAGGAGCAACAGCGACAGAATATACGGACAGGAGTGAAAGCCGCTTATTTGAAACATCAGGAAGCTCTTGATAAAGTAAAGGTGCTGGAGCATTCACTGAATCAAGCGAATGAGAATTACCGTATTGTAAATAAGAAATATTTCAATCAGCTGGCTATTTTAACTGACCTTCTGGATGCAAATACAGTCCAATTGAGCGCAGAACTGCAATTGGAAGCTGCCCGTACAAATGTAATTTATACTTATTACCAACTGCTTAATATTAGTGGTAATCTGTAGGGGCTGTTTGTTATAGATTTATCTATAGGTATAAAAGTTAAAATAAGGGAAGAAGGTAACCGATAAAAAAAAAGTGTTTTTAGTGTGTACTTTGTAACCTTTTGTGTTTAATTGACTGAATTGAATTGCATAGTTTATAAAATTTATTTGTAACGACATATATGGATATAGAAAAATCTGAAATAGAGGAAAAATTAGAACAACAACGCATTTATAAAAAGTTACAGAGCAAAAAGAAACGAAATCTGTTACTAAATATAATAACTATTGTGCTGGCTTTGGCAGGTATTGTTTGGGCATGTAATATATTTCTGCGTTATTACGAGTATGAGATAACAAACGATGCCACAGTCGAACAATATGTCTCGCCCGTAAACAGCAAGGTGCAGGGATATATCAAAAAAATAAATTTTACAGACCATCAGTATGTACATAAAGGAGATACATTACTGGTGATTGATGACCGTGAATTTCAAATAAAATTGCTTGATGCTGAGGCTGCTATGAAAGACGCTGAAGCATCAGCAGAAATATTATCATCTACAATTAATACAGCTGCGGCAAATGTTGCTGTTTCTCTGGCGAACATAGAAGAAGCAAAAGCCCGTTTGTGGAAATCGGAACAAGACTATAACAGATATAAAAACCTACTGGCCGCCGATGCTGTGTCTCAACAGCAATTCGATCAGATGAAGACCGAATATGAGGCTATGAAAGCCCATTACAATTCATTGTCGAAACAACAGGAGTCTGTCAGATCCGTCTCATCAGAAACTCAGAAAAAACGAAATAGCACAGAGGCGGCGATAGCCCGGCGAAAATCCGATTTGGCTATGGCTGAGCTCAATCTTTCGTATACGGTTATTACTGCTCCTTACTCGGGATATGTAGGGAGGAGAGCTTTGGATGAAGGTCAGTTAATACAGGCCGGACAGACTATAACCAATCTGGTGAAAGGCGAAGATAAATGGATTATTGCTAATTACAGGGAAAAGCAGATTGAGAATATATACATCGGTCAGATGGTAAATATCAAGGTTGATGCAATTAAGGGTAAGGTATTTAAAGGAAAAGTAACGGCAATATCGGAAGCTACCGGATCTAAATACTCATTATTACCGACAGATAATTCTGCCGGCAACTTCGTGAAGATACAACAGCGTATTCCTGTACGTATCGATTTTGTTGATGCAAGCAAAGAGGACATGTCTAAACTAAGAGCGGGTATGATGGTTGAAACAGAAGCTATATTAAGAGAATGAGCCAGCAGGCAAACATAGCGGCTGCTCCCCAACACTTCAGAGAATGGGTTCCTACATGGCTCAAAGCTGTGGTAGCCCTTTTTATCTTGTGCCCTGTTATGCTCATAAATGGCGCATATACAGGTAGTAGTGTCGATATCTCCAGCTTTCTGGGAGTATTGTCCGAAGATATTAACATGGCTTACTTTGCAGCATCGGCAGGTATGGCTATATCGTATCCCATAGTACCTATTTTGAGACCTGTGGCTACCACCAAAACAATTATACTGATTGTACTATTTGCCCAATTGGGGCTAAGTTTTATCTGCGCTACAACTACATATGTAGAGGTATTGATTGTCTGCAGCTTTTTTATCGGGTATTTCAAAGGGTTTTCTCTTATAGAGATCATTTCTATTCTGATGCCCATTGTGACACCCAGTGGTACACGTAATGAATTTTATTCTAAATTTTATCCCATATCTCTTATTATAGGACAGTTATCTCTGGTATTGACCGCCGAGTTTGCATACAATTATCAATGGCAGCATATGTACTATTTTATGATTGTTTTGTTGCTTATTGCTATGCTTCTGGTAGTGGTGTTTATGGCTTTCGGCAGACGACTTATCCGCATACCTTATAAAGAGATTGATTGGTATAGTTTCTTTCAGGCATCGTGTGTAATGATGGCTATAATTTATGTCTGTACTTATGGGAAAACTAATGATTGGTTTGCCTCACGGAATATTATAATTGCAACGATAAGTATTCCTGTTTTAGGATGGATGTTTATCCGCCGTCAGCTAATGTCTGATAAACGCCCTTTTGTGGACATGAGTGTTTTGAAGAACCGGAACTCGGCTGTGATGTACTTGTTTTCGTTCTTCATGATGTTTATGGCTTCGTTTACCACATTGTCGTCGGCATACGTTACATCTGTCTTGCGTTTGGATGCGACTAAAGCTAATGAGCTGTATTTGTACATGATTCCGGGTATTGTGATCGGTGGTTTTGCGTGCTACTACCTCTATCGCAGAGCCATACGCATGGCTTGGCTGTTGTTTATCGGATTCTCCTGTTTTACACTTGCTATTGCTCTCCTGTACTTTAATGTACAGCCAGAAGGAACATACGAAGATTTATATTTGCCTATGTTTCTTAAGGGTATCGGAATTGTGATATTGTATGTTGCCATAGGTGTATACGCAATTCAGGGGCTTGAGCCAAAGCAGTTGATATATAATGCTTTTTTCATTATCTGTTCCAGATCAGCTTTAGCCCCAGCGGTAGCTTTAGGTATAATGACAAATTGGTTATATCGGTTGCAGCAACAAAATCTATCTGTGCTGTCTGAGTCTGTAGATGCTTTGAATCCTTATGCTTCGAGTTTATACACTCAAAGTTATTCAAGTTATATAGCCAAAGGTTTGAGCATAGAGGACGCAAAACAGATGGCTCTAAATACTTTGTACGGAAAAGTACAGATACAGGCGACTACCGTCAGTATAAAAGAAATATTAGGATATATGCTTATCATCGGGATTGGTATATTGGTTGGTATATTGTTATACTTCTTCAAATACAGAGCTGTGAGATTAGTGAAAGTTGGACAGGATTTGAGTTGAACAAATTAATATATTTTTTGTTTAATTAGGGAAACAACATATTCCGGTTTCTTAAAAACAAATAAAATGAAAAAAATATTACTTTCAACATTAATCCTTGCATCAACATTTACGTTATTTGCGCAGACTGAGCCTGCATATAAAAAGGGAAAATTCTTCGCTTTCTGGGGATGGAACAGGAGTCATTATACAAACTCTACCATTCATTTTACCGGAGATGATTATGATTTTAAATTATACAGGGCCGTTGCACATGATAAGCTGAGTCCTGTTAGTTATCATAATTATTTGCAGCTGGATCGTATAACTATACCTCAGACCAATTTCCGTATAGGTTATTTCTTTAAAGACAATATGGCGATCAGCATCGGTGTAGACCACATGAAATACGTAATGGATCAGGATCAAACAGTAAAGGTCTCGGGAACTGTTCCTAAAGAATTTCAGGATAGAGTTCAGGATGGACAGATAAAACTTACTGACGATTTCCTTACATTCGAACATACTGACGGTCTGAACTATATCAATGCCGAGTTTGAATATTATCATAATTTCTACAAGAATGGAATATTAAAAATAAACGGATTAGTTGGAGGTGGTGCTGGCTTTTTACTACCCAAATCCAATGTTAAACTGTTTGATCAGGAACGTCATGATAAGTTTCATCTGGCCGGTTTTGGTTTGAACGGTAAAGTTGGTGCTGATGTATTGTTGTGGGATTTGTTTTTCCTGCGTTGCGAAGGTAAAGAAGGTTATATCAATATGCCAAGTATCCGCACAACCTATGATAAGAGCGATAAAGCATCTCAGCATTTCTGGTTTGCCGAAATCGATTTTCTATTTGGTTTTGCATGGCATTTTTAAAATAAAATACTTTGAAATTAAGCATAAGAGGAAGCTTTCTGCGGAAGGTTTCCTCTTTTCTTTTATCTATATAGTGAAAAAGATCATATTTATACTTATTTTTGCCTCGCAAAAATATTAGGGATCAAACGATTATATATACATGTTATTTAGCAGCATATTCTTTCTGGGTTTCTTTTTACCAATATCGATACTCTCATATTTGTCAACTCCCCGGAAATACAGAAATATAACACTTCTTTTTCTGAGTTTGTTGTTTTACGCATGGGGAGAACCGAAAATGGTCTTTGTTATGCTCTTTGTAGTTATAACAAACTATTTTTCGGGTATACTTATAGCCAAAGATTATCGAAAGATTGGAATGTGTATATCGATACTAACGAGTATGGGTACTTTGGCTGTTTTTAAATATACAAATTTTGCTTATGATTCTTTTACAACTCTAATAACCGAGTTAGGCATAAGCTATAGTTGGATGTCTATTCCTCGAATAGCTTTACCGGTAGGGATCAGTTTCTATACATTCCAGACATTATCTTATAATATAGACATCTATCGGAATAATATTAAGCCATGTTATAATCTGATTGATTTTGCGACGTATGTCAGTTTCTTTCCTCAATTGGTTGCCGGACCCATTGTCCGATTTACAGATGTCAGGGAGCAGCTCGGTTCAAGAGGAACTAATCTCGATAACTTCGCATCGGGTATAGAGCGGTTTATATTAGGGCTTGCCAAAAAGGTAATCATCGCCAATAACTGTGCTTATATAGCAGACCTTATATTCGATTTACATCCTCAGTATGTGTCGGCAGGAAGTGCTTGGCTTGGGATAACTTTTTATACTTTACAGATATATTTCGACTTTTCGGGATATTCCGATATGGCAATCGGGCTTGCTCGTATATTTGGTTTTCGTTTTCAGGAGAACTTTAATTATCCGTATATATCCAATTCGATAAAAGAGTTCTGGAGACGCTGGCATATTTCATTGTCATCCTGGTTCAGAGATTATCTTTATATTTCGCTCGGAGGAAACCGAAAAGGTAAATATAGAACTTACATTAATCTTTCGATTGTTTTTATCGTAACGGGCCTTTGGCATGGTGCCAGTTGGAATTTCATTATATGGGGTATTTGGCATGGGCTCTTTATTGTATTGGAGCGTATGGGGGGAGATAAGATTTTGGAAAAGACTCCAAAACCGATACAGCATATTTATACATTGTTGGTAGTTATGATAGGGTGGGTGTTCTTCCGATCGGCTAATTTGGAAATGTCTCTCTTGTTCATTCAAAATCTTTTCGGAGGATTATCTACTGATCAAGTTGTGTTTCATATGGCAGATTATCTTACAGTTCACCATATTATAATTTTATCATTTGCTTTGTTGTTTTGCTCTCCGGTTTTTCCTGCTTTCAGAAATAGATTATCCGCATATATGGTGGAGCATACTTATATTGAATATATATATTATGTGTGTCTGCTGTTGTTATTGATTTTCCTCATAGCGGCTGAAACAATAACGACATTTACTCCATTTATTTATTTTAGATTCTAAAATTATGAAACCGAAATATCTGTTTGTCATATTATTTGTAATAATTATCTCAATACCGACATTATTCCTCCCATTTTATGAGTCTTCTACAGCCTCGGAAAATAGAGCGAAAGATAAATTTCCGGAGTGGTACACGCTGTACACATATCCGGTTCTGTTTATACGGAAAGTTGATGCTTTCTACAAATCTAACTTTGCATTGAGGAATCATTTGTACAACTTTTATAAATACCTTAAATGGGATATTTTAGGTGAGAACCCTTTTCCGAATGAGGTGGTTGTTGGTAAAGATGGCTGGTTGTTTCCCGGTAACAAGTCTTATCATAATTATGACCAATCCTTGGGTGTCGTTTCCGATATAGAAGAACGTATGGATACTACATGCAGCAAAATGCTGGCAATGAAAACTTTCTGTGATTCACTCGGTATTGATTTTTATTTGGCTATAGGTCCGGATAAGGCGTCTGTGTATCCCGAGATGCTACCGATAAAGCCTCTAACGGTAGGGAAAACAAAAGATGTTGTCAAACGGAAACTGAAGGGATTTCATGTTAATGTCATAGATATGAGTGATTATATATTGGAACAGAAAGATGGACAGAAGCTTTATTTTTATAAAACCGATACTCATTGGAATCATCTAGGAGCATATTTGGGTACTCAAAGGTTGTTAGATGAAATAAGGAAGAAATACGATGTGGGAGTTATTGACCTGAATGATTATCAAGTAAAAGATACAGCCGTGTTTACTATGGACTTATCTCGCCAGATAGATGTTCCGATGAAAGAATCTTATTCTGTATTTAAGAAACAAAAGGATGACTATACAAAAACGATAAGGTCTATGAACTACGATGGCTGGGATGTCCCCTTAGAGGAAACGATAAATGTAAAAAGAGAAAGTAAATGTGTGGTATTCAGGGATTCCTACTTTCAAAATATGTATGATTATTTTTGCAATAATGTAGGTCATGCCGTTATCGGTGTTCAGCGGTTTGACAGGAATCTTATATTAAAAGTTCGTCCGGATTTTGTTGTATTAGAGTTAGTGGAGCGTCGTTTATTGGATTTTGATCCAAATGAATTTTATCTATAAAAAGAAAACCAGACTCTCGAAAGAGCCTGGTTTTTTCATACTTACATGGTTTCTTTTTTCAAAATTTCATTCAATTTAGCAGGTGTGAGATTCATTGCCATGATGACTCCTTTTTCGTCAATCAGGTAATTTTTAAAACCTCTTCCCAGTTGATACTTTTGATAAAGCTCCGAACCGCTACCTTTTGTTTCCTGAAACTGGTATGTCTTATCGATTCCATCCATACTTAATGTCTTTTCGAAGATCGCCTTGTTTTTATCAAAAGCCACGGAAATCATAACCAGTGGACTCTTGTCTTTTTTCAACGAGTTCCATAAAAGAACATTTTTCATGTGTGAGTCGGCATCATATGCCGCCCAAAAGCTTACCAATACTTTTACTCCCCTTAAATACTTAAGATCAAGTTTATTGCCCTCGTTATCATTTATTTTTAACTCGGGCATTAGGTTTCCTGGATATATACCTTCTGAAACCTTCGAAGTTCTTGTTGTGTAGGACGAAGTGATCAACACTATCCCAACGAGCAAGAAGCACTTCAAATACTTCATAAAATAATATTTAGGTTACTACTAAAGCTATATCCACAGAATCTCTCCATAGATTATAACTTCTCCGATTCTCGGAAAAAACAGTCCTACTCTAAGGATCTGCTATGCTTATTATTTTAGCGGCACAAATATACACTACTTTTTTCTGATTTCAAACCTAAGAGCATAACTGTACTTTACATGTTAAAGAACAAATTCTTTGCTGAAAAGGTTTTGACACAGATATAGATTTTTTCTAATAGTGTGTTTTTAACAATCAAAGTAAGACTAAAATAGGATTATTCAGCGTTGCCCGTGATATCATAAATCTCTTTAATCTTATCCAGTTCTCTATCCAAATCGAAATGTAAATCATGAAGACGTGCATCTTTGATGTCGAATACCCATCCTGCAACTTTGGGATAGCCTTTTTCGTAATAGGATTTTTGTACTTCTCCCATTTTTATGATATTGCGGCATTGCTCATATGTATTAAGCTCTACTAGGCGTCGGTGTCTGGCTTCTGTTTCATCAATAACATCCAGCTCTTTTTTATGTAGGTGATAAACATCCCGTATACTTCGTAGCCATGGGTTAAGTATTCCATAGTCTGATTTTTTCATAGCAGCTTGTATGCCTCCGCATCCATAATGTCCACAAACGATAATGTATTTTACTTTAAGATATTCTACTCCGTAATTAATAACTGAAAGCACATTCAAGTCCGTAGATATTACCATGTTTGCAATATTACGGTGAATAAATACCTCCCCGGGTTTAAGACCCATAACCTGATTGGGGTGTACCCTGCTGTCAGAACATCCGATATAGAGAAAATCAGGGTGTTGATCGGCTGCTAATAGTTTGAATAAACCGGGGTTATCTACTTTATTTTTTTCGATCCATTTGTTATTCGCTTCGAAGATTCGGTCATATTTTTCTTGATCAGACATATATACGTTTTTAGTTGGGTGATAAAGATACTATTAATTGCTTTTTATTATTTATAGTTTTTGCTGTTTTCTGTTGGTTTCTCTAATCGTTTAATGATATTGATTGTAAACAGAGCATCACATTCTACCTATAACAATAAGGCTTTTGGGTTTTTTATTACGTGATAAATTTTGTAATTTTGACAGGCTTAAAATGAATAAAGAAAAATAATATATAAACAGCCGGATTTAAACGGCTTAGAAAGAATTTTGGAATATGAATATTTCATACAACTGGTTAAAAGATTTTGTTGATTTCGACTTAACACCCGAAGAGGTTTCGGATGCTTTAACTTCTATAGGTCTGGAAACGGGAGGTATAGACGAAGTTCAAACAGTAAAGGGCGGACTTGAAGGTTTGGTGATCGGAGAGGTGTTGACATGTGTTGATCACCCCAATTCGGATCATTTACATATAACAACCGTAAATGTAGGACAAGAAGCTCCACTTCAGATTGTTTGTGGTGCAGCTAATGTAGCTGCCGGGCAAAAGGTTGTTGTTGCTTTGGTTGGTACGGTTTTATATTCAGGAGAAGAGTCATTTACGATTAAGAAGTCTAAAATCAGGGGAGAGGAGTCGTTCGGTATGATCTGTGCTGAGGATGAAATCGGATTAGGAACTAGTCATGATGGTATTATTGTACTACCTGCTGATGCAGTTGTAGGTACACTAGCCAAAGATTATTATAATATAAAAAGCGATTACGTTCTCGAAGTTGACATTACTCCAAACAGGGTTGATGCAGCATCTCATTTCGGTGTGGCACGCGACTTGGCAGCTTACCTGAAACAGAACGGAAAAGGAGCCGAATTGAAACGTCCTTCTGTTGATGGATTCAAAACTGATAATTCGAAGAAAGGCATCACTGTAAAAGTTGAGAATACAGAAGCTTGCCCTCGTTACGCAGGAGTAAGTATAACAGGTGTAAAAGTTACTGAGAGTCCCGATTGGCTGAAAGAGCGTTTGTCTATCATAGGGTTGCGTCCTATAAATAATATTGTGGATGTGACTAATTATGTATTGCACGAACTGGGTCATCCGCTTCATGCTTTCGACAGCAAATACATTACAGGAGGAACTGTATATGTGAAAACTCTTACAGAAGGAACAAAATTTACCACATTGGATGAAGTTGAGCGAACTTTGAGTGAAAGAGACCTGATGATATGCAATGACAAAGAAGGTATGTGTATCGGCGGAGTTTTCGGCGGATTAAAATCAGGAGTAACAGAGCCTACTGCTGATGTTTTTCTCGAATGTGCGTATTTCGATCCTACATGGGTACGTAAGACAGCTCGTCGTCATGGTCTGAATACCGACTCATCGTTCCGCTTTGAGCGAGGATGCGACCCTAACGATACATTATATGTGTTGAAACATGCTGCATTGCTCATTCAGGAAGTTGCTGGAGGTACTATCATCGGAGATATTCAGGATGTTTATCCGACAGTGATAGAAAATCCTGTTGTAGAATTGACTTATACAAAAGTAAATTCATTGATAGGTAAAGAACTGTCCAACGAAACGATCAAATCAATATTAAGTAGTCTCGAAATTGAAATAAAGAGCGAGACTTCAGAAGGTTTAGTTCTGAGCATTCCTACATACAGAGTAGATGTAACTCGTGAGGTGGATGTTATTGAAGATATCTTACGGATATATGGTTACAATAATATCGAGATAGGAGAGTCGTTGAAGTCTAACCTATCGTATCAAACACCGACCGACCGTAGTTATGATTTGCAAAATCTGATTTCTGAACAATTGACAGGAGCAGGTTTTATGGAGATACTCAATAACTCTCTTACTAAAGAAGCATATTATACAGGTCTTAATACTTATCCAGATTCGGCTTGCGTACATCTATTAAACCCTTTGAGTGCCGATCTGAATGTGATGCGTCAATCATTGCTGTTCGGAGGTTTGGAAAGTATAACCTATAACCGTAATCGAAAGAATAACGACCTGAAATTTTATGAATTCGGAAACTGCTATTATTTTGATGCCAAGAAAAAAGATGCAGAAAAACCTCTAAACGAATATTCCGAAGAGTTTCATCTGGGGATATGGATTTGTGGAGATTCGATGAATAACAGCTGGGCTGTGCCTACCGAAAAATCTTCAGTATACCAACTAAAGGCTTATGTAGAGAACGTATTGCTGCGTTTGGGGATACCTACCGACAAATACGAATACGAAGCTGTTTCGAATGATATATACAGTTCTGCTTTGATTATTAAAACCCGTAACCGAGTTTTGGGAACATTGGGTATTGTCGCTAAAAAACTGCTGAAACAAACAGATGTGAATACCGAGGTTTATTTTGCGGAACTTAATTGGGATGCTTTGATGAAAGAGATCAAAAAGCATAAGGTTACATTTGCCGAAATATCTAAATATCCAGTTGTAAAACGAGATCTGGCTTTGTTATTGGATAAAGCTGTTCTGTTTGATCAGATTGAACGCATTGCAAGAAAATCTGAAAAGAAACTATTAAAAGAAGTCAGCCTATTTGATGTCTACGAAGGTAAGAACCTGCCGGAGGGTAAAAAGTCTTATGCTGTGAACTTTGTATTGCAGGATGATGAAAAGACATTAACTGATAAGCAAATAGATGCTATCATGCAGAAAATACAGAAGTCGCTGGAGCAGGAGCTTGGTGCTTCTTTAAGATAAGATATAAGATCTCATTTACAGATATTAAATAAGGTTATCTATTAATGGATAACCTTATTGCTTATTTAACAATTTGTTAAAACAGAGAGGTCTTAGACCCTTTTATGATTATTTCTGTAACGTTAATAGGTTTGTAAGCCATTTAATGGCTTAAGATATCATAAAGTGCAGACGGTTTTGCAGATTTACTTCGGCGATGCCACCGTCTATATCCAGATAGAGGATATTCATATCGGGGTACAACGTTTTCATTCGTTTTTCGACACCTTTCGCAACAATATGGTTGGCTATACATCCGAATGGTTGAATACATACAACTTTATTGACCCCCTTACGGGCATAGTGTGCAACTTCTCCGGCAATAAGCCAACCTTCTCCAAATTGGTTTGAGAGGCTTAATACTTCAGATGCAGCTTCGGCTTTCGCAAAGATCGATTCAGAAGGTTCGTAGAATCGGAAACTGCTCATGATCTTTTCATATTTCTTGATTTTCATATTGATAAGCTGCCAGATCACAGGTTTCAATGCTTTTTCGAAGATTGTTTCTTCTTTCAAACCGTTCTTTACGTCTTCCTTGCTATTCACAAAGAATTGTAGCAGGAAGTCTAGTAAGGGTGGGCATGAAACCTCGACTTCTTTCGACCTCAGCCATTCTGTAATATTGGCTTGAGCATAATTATTGTATTTGAGGAATATCTCACCTATTAAACCTACTTTAGTATATTGTTTATCGTGTATCAATACATTATTGAAATCGGCGACAGCTTCTTTCAAGAGTCGGCGTAAAGTTTTGGGTGAATTCGCTCGTACGGCATCTATACCTCTTTCTATATAGAAATCGAAGACCGATTGTGAATCCCCTTTTTTCTTTTCTCTTACGGATATAGCACTATGCATCTGTTGCAAAGCATCCGAATAGAGAACCGTATCAACGGCTATCTTAGCCAACTTCTTCCAATCAATATTAAATTGGCTTTCTTCATTCTGATATGAATCGCCCGATGATAGAGCTATTACAGGAATGTCTCGAAAGCCGGCATTGATCAGTCCGCTTTTTATCTGAGCCAAATAATTAGTCGCACGGCATTGTCCTCCCGTTTGAGTTATAGCCAATACAATATCTTGTACATCATATACTCCTGATTGCAGAGTATTGATAATGTCGCCAAGTATAAGGGTGGAAGGATAACAAACCTCATTGTTTCCGTACATCAGTCCTAGATCAGCCGACACCTTATTCGATTTTGGAAGGTTCTCTATTTTATAACCTACCAATTCGCCCAATGCAGGAGCAAACGGAGATAGGAAATCGGTAAACCAGGGTATTAGTATTGTCTTTTTACGATCGTTAGCTGTATAGGGTATGCGATATCCTGTATAATCTTTGGTATGAACTTTTCGTTCTTTGGTATTGATGGTTTTGAGCGATTCAACTAATGATCGTAATCTCAGTCTGATAGATCCGGGACTGGCTATTTCGTCAATACGGAGTATTGTGAGATTTTTACCTGCCTGTTTCAGTATATCCTGAACCTCGTCCATAAGAAATGAATCGGGACCACAACCAAATGAGTTTAGCTGTATCAATTGAATATTGTGGGGAAGCTTAGCTACTTCCATTGCTGCTTGTACCACACGATTTGGAAATGCCCATTGAGAAACGATATTTAATTTACCGAATCCATGACTTTCTTCTTTGCGAAACACATCGTCAGTAAAAACAAGAGCTCCCAGATCGGATAATATTTGTCCTACTTTCTGGTGGATCAAAGGATCCGCATGGTACGGACGCCCCGCAACAACGAAGGCGGTGAGATTATTATCTATTGCATCTTGAAGTAACGCTTTTTGCTGTTCCCTCAATTGTATTTTTGTATCTGTTTTTACCTGCATAGCTTTCGCAAAGGCATGTTCGAATGTGCTTTTGCTTATACCCAGCAAAGTTAGGTATTCGTAGCAGCCTTTTTTCAAAGCATTGTTATTGCTAAAAGTGATAACAGGCTTATCGAATGGTATTTCGTATTTTTCTTCGGGTTCAACCGAACTTCTTATTACTTCCGGATAACCGCTCACTACCGGACAATTAAATGAATTGGACGAACTACCAAATTCTTTTTCTTCCTTTGGTATGATAGGATAAAATATACGATCCACTTTCTGTTCTATCAAAGACAGTATATGTCCGTGTACCAGTTTTGCCGGGAAACAGATGTTATCGGACATAACACCTCCTACACCTTTTTGGTATAACGGGAATGTAGACTCGGGAGAAAGTCTCACATTAAAACCCGATTCGGATAATAGAGTATGCCAGAAAGGGTAATTGTCGAACATATTCAATACACGGGGAATACCTATCGTTTTTCCCTGACGTATATTATCGGGATTTATCTTTTGATCGAAAAGTATATCGTTTTTAATATCAAACCCGTTGAAACCTCCTTTATGTGTTGTACTTTTATTATAGAATATCTTCTCACATTTGTTTCCGGCATAGCATATATTGCCGTTTTCGAATTTGAATCTTAAGACCGAACAGTTGTTCGTACATCCTTTACACTGTAATTCCTTACTATTGATCGAGTCCGGATTCGGTAATAACGAAAGATTATTGAAATGGGTCTTGCTTTGTTCTTTTTTCCATAAACTTTGAGCATACAAAGCTGCACCTAAAGCACCCATTAGTTCAGGATGATCTGTAGAACCGACCGATTTATCCGAAAGTAATTCCAATGCACGGTATACTGCATCGTTACGGAATGTACCGCCCTGAACAACGATATGGTCACCAAGCTGTTTCAGATTTGAAATCTTTAAGACTTTATACAAACAGTTTTTCACAACAGAATATGCCAGACCGGCAGCAATATCATCCATTCCTGCATTTTCACGCAAAGACTGTTTTACTTTTGAATTCATGAATACTGTGCATCGCGATCCTAAGTCGGATGGATACTGAGCAATACATGCCGATTCGGAAAACTCGGTCAAAGACATATTCATTGTAGATGCGAAATTCTGTAAAAATGAACCGCATCCAGCAGAACAAGCCTCATTCAATTCGATATTTGATATGACACCGTTTTCTGTAAATATCGATTTGATATCCTGTCCACCAATATCGAGGATAAAAGACACTTGCGGATCGACATATTGTGCGCCAGACAGGTGAGCCATTGTTTCCACTATGCCATAATCGAGCCCCAAAGCCGATTTGATAAGGTCTTCGCCGTAACCGGTTGCTGCAGAAGAAATAAATCGGTACGTGATGTTATTATTCTCTGCTTGTTTTCTGAATTTAGCTAGTCCCTCTACAACTTTCTTCAAAGGATTACCTTCATTACCTCCATAGAAAGTATATAATATATTGGCTTCGGCATCCATTATTACAATCTTTGTAGTTGTAGATCCCGAATCTATACCAAGAAAACATTCGATCTTGTCATTATTCTTGAGTTTTCTGAATTTCAGAGGTTTTATTTTTCTGTTCAGCTTCCATGTCCGATACTCGTTTTCATCTTTAAACAGAGCAGGTAAGGAATCTTTTTGTGTACTTATATTGTTCTCTGATTTAGCCAGAAGAGTATTTAAGTCGTGATATATAGTTTGCTTACTCTCGAAGAGGGCTGCACCCCATGCAGGAAAGTATTCCCCATTCTCGGGAACAGTGAGATCTTCTTCCGAGATTTTCAATACCGAACGAAAAGCATTTCTAAGGGCTGGAAGAAACGTTAGAGGCCCTCCGATACACAGTATCTTAGGTGTAATGTCGCAGCCTCTGGCCAAAGTGGTTACACTTTGCAATGCTACAGCATGAAGTATTGAACCGGATATATCGGAAACAGGAATATTTCGGCTTATCAGATTTTGTACGTCTGTTTTTGCAAATACTCCGCAACGTGAAGCAATAGGGTAGGTCTTTTCACAAAAAAGAGCCTTTTTTCCTAATTCTTCGGTCGAAATATTCATCAGATTTGCCATTTGGTCTATAAATGCGCCTGTACCGCCTGCACAACTCCCATTCATCCGGATGTCAGGATGCTTGCCCTGTTTGAAAAATACCATTTTAGCATCTTCTCCTCCTAAGTCTATAAGCGTATGTGTTTCCGGATACACTTTATTTACTACTTCAACTGCGGCAACTACTTCCTGAACAAATTCGATTCCTATACGTTCGCCGATACCCATTCCCGCCGAACCTGTAATGTTTATACAGAATTCCGTTTCAGGATAGAGAGACACAACCTTCAGAAGTTCTTCTTCGAAAGATTGCTGTATATTAGCCTGATGTCTTCTGTAAGCTTTATAAATAATCTGAAACAGAGAGTCTATAATGACTATCTTGATAGTGGTTGATCCTACGTCAACACCCATTTTATATTGATGTTTCATAATTCTTAAGGATTAGAAAGTGTTGTCAGCATTGCTTGAATTGGGTCTCAGAGAATTAATCACGAATTCGATAACATATTTTTCGTGATTTTCAATGAGATTGTCATACATATTCCGAGGTATCTCTAGTAGAGTTGTAGCCATGTTCCCAAATATAAAAGGGAACATACATAACGACAGTATATTCAATAGAAAGTCGGCAGCAGGAGTTTCCCTGATTGTTCCTTTTCTGACCTCTTCCTGTATTCGTCCTTCTATTTTACTGAATGAACTGTAGGGATTCTTGTTTTTTATCCGTTGGGTCAGCCCTTCGGGGTTAAGGCTGACTTCATTCAGAATGAAAGCTGCTATCTGAGGGTATTCGAATAACAATTCGTAGTAGGTGTGTATCCATGTTTCGATAAGTTCGAAAAAAGGCATATCCGAATGGATGGTGTCGAATATTCGTTTTGCAAGAATATCCAGGGCATCTTCAAAAATAATCTCGAAAAGATTATACTTCGATTGGAAGTAATAGTTTACCATAGCGACATTAGTCTCCGAAGCTTTTGCTATATCTCTGACACTCGTGCCTTTATAGCCATTTTTTATAAATAAATCCTGAGCTTCCCTGAGTATTCGTTTCTTAACGATGTGTGAATCTTCTGTGTTAAACATTTGTTCTAAACGGTTGTTTAACGCAAACATAGTCAAGAAAAATGAATTAAACAAGTGTTTAATGTCATAAAAAAGAAAAACGCAGTGTGATTAATTGATTATCATACTGCGTTTTGTGTATATTTATTCTTGATTTATACTTAAATGTTAAGCAGTTTTAAAGCCTTTTCCATATCATCGGGAGTATCTATTCCTATTGTCTCAACATTGGTGTATCCAACCTTAATCTTGTATCCATTTTCGATCCATCTCAATTGTTCGAGCGACTCGGCGAGTTCCAACGAAGACTGTGGTAATTCTGTTATTTTATTCAGAATATCTACACGGTATGCGTACATTCCTATGTGTTTGTAGAATGTATGCTTGTCGAGCCATTCGGTATGGTGTACATCCCTGATGTAGGGAATTATGGAACGGCTGAAGTAAATAGCTTCGTTATTCTTGTTGATTACGACCTTGGGCGAATTGTTATTAAATAATGCTTCAAAGCCATCTTCTTTTTTGAAAGGCTTTACTAATGTTGCCAATTCAATATTCGGGGTGTCAAAACAGTCTTTAATAGCATTTATCTGTTCGGGTTGGATAAATGGCTCATCTCCCTGAATATTGATAACGACATCAAAGTCTTTGTTTATTTTCTGATATGCTTCTTTGCACCTGTCCGTACCGCTTTTGTGACTGGCAGAGGTCATGACAGCATTTCCACCGAATGCTTCTACGGCTTCAAGTATACGAGTGTCATCGGTAGCAACCCAAACTTCATCCAATGCAAGTTTAACTTGTTCGTATACTCTTTGTATCATTGGTTTTCCGGCCATATCCGCAAGGGGTTTACCCGGGAAGCGGCTCGAACTGTATCGTGCCGGAATAATTCCTATAAATTTCATTTTTTTATGCTTGTTCTTTAATTTCTACAACGTATAATTGGGAATTCTCGTATTTTATCACCTTTACCGTTTTGCCCTGTTCTATAAAACCTCTGTTAGCTACAGCATCATAATAATTGCCGTTAAGAATCACTTTTCCAGAAGGTCTTAACACTGTTGCGGCAATAGCTATTTGTCCGATAAATTGTTTCTGCTCCTCTGGTACAGAAATAAAACCTTCCTGATCACTTGTCAGTGCAATGTTTCTGAACATACTGCCTTCTTTCCCAATTCTGCTGATCAGAGAAATAATCATAATAAAGGACATGAATATTCCGACAATAACCGTAATCAATGATTTTAATGCCTGATCGGACGAAACTCCTTCAAAATCAAGATCAACATTACCAACAAGGGCCAAAAATAGTCCTGCAGCAGTGAGTATAATACCACTAATTCCGGCAACACCAAATCCCGGAATAACAAATATTTCGAAAGCTATAAGGATCAACCCGACTACGAATAGTATAATCTCCCAGTTTTGGGCATAGCCATCCATGTATAAAGGCGTGAAATAGAGTAGGGCGGCAGTTATTGCAACGGCAATGGGCAAGCCCACTCCGGGTGTTTTCAACTCAATATATATGCCTCCTATTATGATCATGATAAGGATGCTCTGTACAATACCATTGGTAAGGAAATCTTTGATGTAATCGAAAACAGATGGATTGTATGCTTTTAGTTCGTAATTCTCCAAGCCCATGTATTTTACGGCTATCTCCGATATATTTTCAGCAATGCCATCGCAATACCCCACGGATAAGGCTTCGTCTGCGGTCATTGTCAATACTTTGGTTGTATCAGGCAGAATTGCCACTTTTACCCTTTCGTCAACCATAGCTTCGGCTATCGCAGGATCTCTTTTCCATTTGGTTACAGTCACACCATTTTCAGTAATAGTATCTTTGCCATGGCTTTCGGCAGTAGAGCGTATTAAGGCTCTCATGTAGGATTGGTATTTATCAGGTGCTTTTTCACCTGTTCCATCCACGACTGTAGCTGCGCCGATATTCGCACTTCTGCGCATGAATATTTTATCGCAAGCAATGGATATTAATGCCCCCGCGGATGCCGCATTGTTGTTGATAAATACATATACCGGAATTTTACTGTTGAGGATAGCTGTCCGCATCGAATCGGCTTCCGTAACATATCCTCCGTATGTGTTCATATCAAGAACAATATAATCGGCCTTTTCTTTTTCTGCCAGATATAATCCGTTTTGCAGGTGATGCCAGGTTGTAGAACCTATTTCCTTCTTGATATTGATTTTGTATATGATAGGTGTTTTATTTTGTGCCGTAAGCTGAATAATTCCAAGTAAAAGTATAGCTAGAGTGAAGGCAATTCTTTTCATAAACGAACCATTTGATTATATAAACAAATATAATTCAAAATATCCAATACTGTGTCTTTTCGTCAAAAATGAGTGTATATTTGTAGTCGGTTATGAAAACTTATCTGGTTAGTTTAGGTTCTAATGAAAATCGGACTGAAAATATGGTTAGGTGCAGGCAATTGCTCGAATTATGCTTTCAGAGTATCGATTACTCCGATATGTTGGAAACAGAACCTGTGGGTGAAGGGTTTAATGGTTTGTTCTATAACCAATTGGCAATAGTATGTTCTGATTTAGATCTGCCTCAAGTTAAGTACAGACTAAAAGAAATAGAAAAACAGCTTGGACGCACATCTACAGATAAATCAAGAGGTATCGTGATTATCGATCTGGATGTTTTGGCTGTGGATCAAAAGATAATAAAGTCTGGAGATTTTGCTCGTGCCTACATTTCCTGTTTATTGTCTACTTTCGGAGTATCAGAGCACTTGTCTTTTTACAAGGAATATTTGAATGCGTGTGTTAGTGTTTAGAAAAAGCTTTTACTCTATAGAATATAATATTAAATAAAAATGGATGAAGTATTTTCTTCATCCATTTCTTCTATATTTTACCTTCTTCTTTCATCTTTTTATATTCATCCACAGCAATACAGAGTTCGTTGTACCATGCCTCACCGAATTTTCGGATCAGCGGAGTTTTTAAGAATTGGTATATTTTTAATCCCTCTTTGTTTCCGAGTGCGACGGCTGCTTTACATACACTCCATCTGTGATAATTGACCGCTGTAAAGTCCCGGTATTTTTGCAGGCGGATAGGATATAGATGACACGAAATCGGCTTGTAAAAATCTGTCTTACCTTCTTTATGCGCTTTTTCTATGGCACATTTACATATGCCTTTTTCGTCGTAGTAAGTAAAAACGCAGTCTTTACCATTAACAATTGAGGTAACCATTTCTCCATCTGTATCTTTGTATGCAACCCCTGTTTTTTGTATTACCTTCTGAGCTTCGGGAGACAGGTCGTCCCAGACAAGAGGTAATATTTCTTCGAGAACTGCCACTTCTTCTTTTTCGAGGGGAGCTCCTGATTCTCCTTCTACGCAACATTCTCCCATGCAGGCGGAAAGGTCACACAAGAAATTTTCTTCTATAATGTCTAACGCTACTATAGCATCGTCTATTTGTATCATTCTGAATAATAAAATGTTTTATAGGTCTAAGACCTTAGTTGATCGTCGCTGTATTTCAGCCTGTTATTGATAATCGGACTACAAAGATAGTGAAACAGAAAGAAATGCAGAAGTTTTATCTATAAGTAAATAAGGCAAACGTATCAAATTCACATATTGTGTTTCTAGTACTCGTAGGGGCAAATAATTATTTGCCCGAAATGAAATAAATCTGCGGGCGAAAGATTTTTCGTCTCTACAGTATGTCCAAACAATGAATATATTTCAAGATGTTTGCTCTAATAAGTAAAATAATGTTGTAATATGCTAATGAGAAAATGTGCTAATAAAATAAGGTTACTGATGGAAACGAACATAAAGCATGCAACCTTTGTTACCTTTTCTTGTTAAATTTTGAATTACAAGCATAATAAAGAGTGACTCTTTATAAAAAGGTAGCTAACACCCCGAGGTGAATACTAAGTATGTAACTTTTGTTACCTTTTTGAAAATCAATGATGAAAAATGAATTGCTTCCGGTTGATAATTGTTTATTGATCTAATTGGCTTAATTTATTAATTTTGTAGTATTGAAATAAAGAAATATATGAAAATAGATGTTTGTTTTTCTCCTGTATTGTATCCTTATTATAAGGATAGCGGAGATACTATAGTTGTAGTGGTGGATATTTTCAGAGCAACAACCAGTATGTGTATGGCTCTTAATAATGGGGCAAGCAGTATTATGCCCGTTGCGACCGTGGAAGAAGCTAAGGCATATAAAGATAAAGGCTATCTGGTTGGAGGAGAGCGCAACGTTGTGAAGTTTGAATTTGGTGATTTTGGTAATACTCCGTCTGAATATACAAAAGAAAAGGTTGAAGGTAGAGACGTAGTTATTTCTACAACAAACGGAACTCATGCCATTGATATGGCCGAAGATTGTTCGTGCCTTATTATCGGTTCTTTCTCGAATTTGTCGAGGGTTGCTGCATATTGTATTGAGCAGAAAAAAGATGTTTTGGTATTGTGTGCAGGCTGGAAAGATAAATTTAATCTCGAAGATTCTTTATTTGGCGGCGCATTAGTAGAAGCTTTGGTTGAGAAAGGAGGTTATAATGCCCGTTTCGATGCGGCGGGTGTTGCCCTTTCTATGTGGAGGGATGCAAAACCGGATGTTATGAAATACATTGCGAACGGTGAACATATGAAAAGGCTCGAGGATCATGGTTTAATTGATGTAGCCCGTTTTTGTGTTACGATGGATACGGTGGATGTATTGCCTGTTTATAATAAACATACTAAAAAGATAACAGTAATATAAGGTCTCAGACCCTTTTATTGCTTAGGTTTGTTAGAAGTCCGGAACTTATAATGATTCGGATGCGAGATCATTAAATACTTTATCTCACTAAATAAGTTTAGTAAGATTTTATTTGAAGGAAATTTTATAACTTTGGCTAACCAAAATAAGGTCTCAGACCTTTTTGGGTAACTAAATAACAGAAACATTGATAAGTAGTTATCTCTTAAAAGTATTGCCCAAAATACTTTTATTATTTAATATAATTGATTGAAAATATATGGTATTCAGATTTTTAATGTTGTCAGACGAAGTTGAGGACTTCAAGAGAGAGATTCAGATTGATGCTGATGCAACATTCTTCGATCTCCATAAGGCTATTTTAGCTTCGACTGGATTTCAGGATGGAGAAATGACTTCGTTTTTCCTTTGTGATGATAATTGGGAAAAGGAACAGGAAATAACTTTAACCGAAATGGATACCAGTTCGGAAGAAGATTCATATATTATGTCGGAATCTGTTTTGAATGATTTTCTAGAGGATGAGAAACAGCGTCTGATGTATGTGTTTGATTACATGACGGAACGTGCCTTCTTTATCGAACTTCGTGAGATTATAACCGGACAAGATCTGAATGAGGCCGTTTGCTCAAAATCTCAGGGAAATCCTCCTGCTCAATTCATCGATTTTAATGATTTCGAATTGAAATCAACCAGCATTGATACCGGCGAAAATTTCTATGGTGACGAAGGGTATGATCTGGATGAGCTTGATGCTGAGGGGTTTGATGGATTAGATGATGCATTGCCTTTACCGGACGACGAGAAGTTTTGATGAATAAACTTGTTGTTCTACTCGGACCTACCGGAGTTGGTAAAACCGAATTAAGCGTGAGTTTAGCAGAACATTGGGGATGTCCCATTATTTCGGCAGACTCACGTCAATTGTATAAGGGGTTGACAATCGGAACGGCGGCGCCCACTTCCGATTTATTAGCCAGAGTTCCTCATTATATGGTGGGGACTTTGGGTGTTGAAGATTATTATAGTGCCAGTGAATTTGAGTCGGAAGCTTTATCTCTGATTGGTGAATTGCACAAAACACATCCACAGGTTATAGCTACAGGTGGCTCGATGATGTATATTGATGCCCTCTGTAAAGGAATTGACGATGTTCCTACCATTGACGAATCTCTTCGTAAAGAGGTATATGAACTCTTTGAGAAGGAAGGCTTAGAGCCTATAAAAGCGCAACTGAAACTACTTGATCCGATCTTTTATGATCAGGTAGACCTTAAAAATCATAAAAGGGTTATCCACGCACTCGAAGTATGCCTTATGACAGGTAAACCTTACTCTTCGTTCAGAACAAACACCCCTAAAAAACGTCCATTCGAAATAATAAAGATTGGGTTAATGAGAAATAGAGAAGAACTCTATGAAAGGATTAATCTCAGGGTAGATCAAATGATGAAAGACGGGTTGTTGGATGAAGCTCGAAAATTTTATCTATACAGAAACCTGAATTCATTGAATACAGTCGGATATAAAGAATTATTTAAATATTTGGATGGGGAATGGAATTTAGAATTTGCCATTGAGAAAATTAAACAAAACTCCCGTATTTATTCCAGAAAACAAATGACATGGTTTAAACGGGATAATAGTATAAATTGGATAAACTTGTCAGAGAACTCACCATCGGACGTTTTTGAAAAGGTTCTGTCATTTATTTAATATTCTATCAGCTTGTTTAGTTGTAGTATAATGTAGTAGATTGGTGGTGTTTTTATATTGTTGGTTTTTAAATCCTTATTGAATGTTTTTAGTGTTGAAGATAGAATTGTTTTTTAGTGAAAAATGATATTCTATTTAGATGGTTTATTATTAGGTTCTTCTTTTTGAATAATTCAGATAGATATTCTATCTGTTTATATTGGAAAGATTGGTGGTCGGGATTGATGAATGCTTGTTCTACTCGAGCCATTTAAGATCGGAAAATATTTTTCTCTTTTTTAAATAGAAATCATAAAGGATACTTCCCTGATAAATAGTTTTAATGGGAGAGTTTGTAGTTCGTTGTAAATTGTTATCTCGTTCTTTCACATACTCCTTTTGTATTACTCTGAATTCTCTATGAGCTTTTAATATTGCAGAAGCATTTGGCCTTTTGCCAGAAATAAGAAATTGTAAGGCTGCTAAATAATCGAGAGCTTTCCGTTGTGTGTATATCCTCTTGAATTCGTTCTCCGATAGATTCTTATATAACATCAATAGATTATTTCTGAAATTGAGGAATGTTTTTCTTGGACTTTCTTCCTGTAATGTAGCACCTCCAACATGATATACTGTTGATTCCGGCAGACATACCAGTTTTCGTCCTCTGGCATTGAGTCGCCAGCAAAGATCGATCTCTTCCATATGTGCAAAAAATGAAGCATCCAATCCTCCGGCATTCCAGTAATCCGATGACCTGATGAATAAGCATGCTCCTGTAGCCCAAAAGATTTCGAGAGGTGTATTATATTGATCGGTGTCTTTTTCTACCTGATTAAAAATACGACCCCGGCAAAAAGGATAGCCTAGTTTATCGATAAAACCTCCGGCTGCACCTGCGTATTCAAAGCACGATTTATTGCGCTGAGCCAGAACTTTGGGTTGTATAGCAGCAACATCGGTATGCTGTTCGATGTATTGGTATAGCGGGTCGAGCCAATTAGCGGTTACTTCTACATCTGAATTGAGTAATACATAATATTCGTGATTGAGAAGTTTTAGAGTCTTATTGTATCCATCTGCATATCCATAGTTCTGAGGAAGGGCTATAACTTCTAAAGTGGGATAATAAGAAGAAAGAAACTCTACGGAGTCGTCAGTAGAATTATTATCGGCAATAATTATGTCGGCAATCTCGGTATTTGTAAAATTGACAACAGACGGAAGAAACTCTTCAAGAAGTTTGCGTCCGTTCCAGTTAAGTATAACTACAGCTACTTTTTTCATGAGTGTTCAACATCAGATCTTTTGTGTTTCCAACGTTTGTGTGTCCATAACCAATATGCAGGGTGTCTGAGGATCGTTCTTTCCATCTCTCTTATATATTTCTCGGTTATGGCAAATTCCGGTTCGTTTTTAGGGTCTGCGGTTATCAATTTTACATAGCATTTGTATTTGCCGCGTCCTGTTTTTATGATATCGAGATAAGTAACCGAGAATCCGGTCTTTTGGGCAATACGTTCCACTCCTGTGTATACTGGTGTTTCCTGATTGAGAAAATTTGTCCAGTAATGAATGTTTGCAACAGATGGAGTTTGGTCGGACATAAAACCGATTAAAACTTTCTTGTTTTCTTTCTTGAATTCAATCATGCTTCTGAGGGTATTGTTTTTCGGTATACTCACACTTCCGAAGCGGCTTCTTAATTTCAGAAAGATATTGTCAAAAGCCTTGTTTTTCAGTGGTCGGTAAATTTGCCCCAAGAGAGTTCCATCGGTAAATTCCAGTGTAATAGAAGGAACCCATTCCCAATTGGCGTAATGTCCAAGAAACATGATGCAGGACTTATTATCCTCCATCAAATCCTTGACGATATCCATATTGTCAAAGGTGATTCTTTCTCTGATTTCCGAATCTGTGATGTGAAGCAGTTTGATAGTCTCTACAAAGTAATCGCAGAAATGATGGTAGAACTCTTTCTCTATTTGCCTGAGTTCTTTTATGTTCTTATCAGGAAACGAATTCTTGAGATTTTTTCTTACCACCGTCACCCTATATCTAATGATATAATATAATGGTATATATAATATGTCGGCAAAAATATACAGCACTCTTAAAGGTAGAAGTGCATGTAGGTATAATACGGCGTATACTATATAATATAGAATTTGGCTCATTCTGTTTCTTATTGAGAGATAAGTGCTGTACCTTCTATATTGAGACCTCCGAGTTTTACATCACGGACAATATTTACAAGGTTTTCATCGAAATCTCTTTCTACTTTGACATAGTTTTCAGTAAACCCGTACATCTTATTGTTATGTATGCTATGTTCGAAAAGCGCTTTTCGCAATAGTCCCTTTTGTGACAGGTAGAAGTCTCTTAATTTATGATCGGAAATATCCAATAAGGCTTTACTTCTTGCATGCTTTGTTCTTGGATCTACAGCAAAGTCTATTTTCAGAGCTTGAGTATTCGGCCTTTCTGAATAAGTAAATACATGTAACTGAGAGATATCAAGGCTTTCAATAAACTTACGGCCGTCTTCAAAGTATTCGTCTGTTTCACCTCTTGTACCTACAATAACGTCTACACCAATGAATGCGTGAGGCAGTTTTTGTTTGATAATCTCCACTTTATGTCTGAATAATGCTGTATCATATTTACGTCGCATAAGTTT
Organism: Indolivaga capnocytophagoides; assembly: GCF_036511535.1. Classification (GTDB taxonomy): domain Bacteria; phylum Bacteroidota; class Bacteroidia; order Bacteroidales; family Dysgonomonadaceae; genus Dysgonomonas_A; species Dysgonomonas_A capnocytophagoides. Next base: position 753,106 of record NZ_AP028867.1, read on the forward strand.
CAGTACAGCGTCCGAGCCTGATTGCAACGGGATATGGAAGTGCGGCGCAAATCGTTTTGAATGGGCAACAAAATCAATAATCTCGTCAGTTAATAAGTTGGGCTCTATTGAAGATATACGATACCGGGCAATACCCTCTACATTATCAAGAGCTTTTACCAGATCAAAAAACGATTCTCCGGTAGTTCTTCCGAAATCTCCGATGTTTACACCTGTAAGTACGATCTCTTTTCCTCCGTTTGCAGCTACTTCTTCGGCTTGTTTAACTAAACTCTCGATTGTTCCGTTTCTGCTGCGTCCACGGGCAAAAGGTATAGTGCAAAATGAGCAGAAGTAATCACATCCATCTTGTACTTTCAGAAAATAACGGGTTCTGTCGTCTCTTGAACACGACGGTACAAATGTTCTGATATTGTTTGTTTTGGATGTATGTACTGATCCTTTCTCCTTTTTCTTTAACTCATCCAGATAGCCAATGATGTCAAGTTTCTGCTCTGCTCCTAAAACGATGTCAACCCCTTCTATCGAGGCAATATCTTCGGGCTTTAATTGGGCATAACATCCGGTAACGATAACATATGCTCCGGGATTGTCCTTGATCATTTTGCGTACAGCCTGCCTGCATTTCTTATCGGCAAATTCAGTCACCGAGCATGTATTTATAACGCATATATGCGCAATTTCTCCTTCACGAGCTTTGCGTACACCAACTTCTGCCAGTTGTTTGCCAATAGCAGATGTTTCGGCAAAATTCAACTTGCAGCCAAGAGTAAGGTAAGCCGCAAGTTTATTTTCGAATATAGTATTATCAATCATTTATATAAGACAGTAAAACGTTGAGTATAAACCGATATGTCTATTTATGTCAGTTTATGTAAACTTACAAGACCACAAAAATACATAAAATGCTTAAACTTTGAAGTTAAAATAATTTGCAAATATCATACTTGTACCTACTTTTGCACAAAATACTAAAGTCTGAGCAGTTTTTATGATAGAAGAAAATTTTATAAAGCTATACGAAAATAGCTTTAAACATAACTGGAGTTTACCGGCCTTAACTGACTATGGAACAAATGATACCTTATATTATAAGGATCTGGCCGAAGAAATTGCCAGACTGCATATTTTGTTTGAGCAAGTAGGTGTAAATAGAGGATCAAAAATATCTATAGTTGGAAAAAATACAACCAACTGGTGTATTGTTTATATGGCTGTGATGACTTATGGAGCCATTGTTGTTCCCATATTGCAGGACTTTCATCCTGATAACATCCAGCATATTGTAAACCATTCAGAGTCTGAATTGCTTTTTATCGGAGATTCCAATATGGAGCAGCTGGATGAAGAGCAAATGCCGGCACTTAGGGCTATATTTTCATTAAAAAATTTTGCATGTATCCATCAAAGGACTCAGTTGGATGTTGCTGCGATTATGAGAAGCTTAGATCAAGAGATGCAACATAAATATTCGAAGGGGTTTACTGCTGATGATATTATGTATGCAGATGTCGATAATTCTGACGTTGTTTTGATAAATTATACATCTGGCACCACAGGCTTTAGTAAAGGTGTGATGTTGATGGCCAATAATCTGGCCGGAAATGTAACTTATGCAAAAACTTTGGATTTATTGTTCAGGGAGCAACGGGTTTTGTCATTTTTGCCATTGGCTCATGCTTACGGGTGTGCTTTTGATTTTTTGTATGCTCTATCCGAAGGAGTACATACAACATTGCTGGGCAAAACACCTTCACCGAAAATATTATCGGCCGCATTTGCCGAAATCAAGCCGCATCTGATTGTTACTGTGCCATTGGTTATCGAAAAAATATACAAGAAGGCGATCTTGCCTAAACTCGAAAAACAATCGATAAAGTTGGCTCTTAAAGTGCCATTACTTAAACAGAGAGTATATGCTAAAATCAGAAAAGGCTTAATCAACGCTTTCGGAGGGCAGTTCTGTGAAGTTATAATAGGAGGCGCTGCATTAAATAAGGAAGTAGAAAGTTTTCTTTATAAGATAAAATTTCCGTTCACAGTAGGTTATGGTATGACTGAGTGCGGACCTTTGATTTCATATGATCATCATTATGATTTTATACCGACCTCGTGTGGAAAGATATTATCTAAGATTATGGAAGTACGTGTCGATTCGGATGATCCATATAATAAATTAGGAGAGATTCAGGTACGTGGTGAAAATGTAATGAAAGGATATTATAAAAATCCGGAAGCTACAGCCCAAGTCTTTACCGAAGATGGATGGTTAAGAACCGGAGATTTGGGTACAGTAGATGAAAACGGTCGGATCTATTTGAGAGGACGTAGTAAAACTATGATATTAGGGTCTAGTGGACAGAATATATTTCCTGAGGAAATAGAAGCTAAACTTAATAATTTACCTTATATAACGGAGTCTTTGGTTGTGTGCCGAGACAAAAAGCTTGTGGCACTGGTTTATCCCGATTATGAATTAATGGACTCAAATGGAGTTTCAGCAAAAGATATAGAACCGGTGATGGCAGATAATAAAGAAGCCCTGAATAAATCATTAGCCAATTATGAAATGATCTCCGCGATCCATATATATCCTACGGAGTTTGAGAAGACTCCAAAGAAAAGTATAAAGCGCTATTTGTATGATAGATAGTTGGACTTTCTGTTTTGAAAAAAGATAATTATACGATAAAAAAATGAAGACTTTTTTTATCGTATAATAAAATTGTTCAGTATCTTTGTCACGTATTTGAAGAGTAAATGAATTTAAGCTTATCAAATACCTGAAAGGTCAGAGGCCTTAATAAACTTTATTACTGTTAAATTATAAAAAAATGAAAAAAGTATTTTTATTTGCGATTGCTGTTGTAGCTATTTCTTTTGCTTCATGTTCTAATAAAGGAACAGCTGAAAATGCATCTGCTGCTGATTCTACATCTACTGTAATTGAAGAAGTTAAAGAAGTTGTTCCATCTGATACTGTAGTTGATTCTTCGGCTGTGATTGATGAAGTTGCTACACCTCAGGCTCCTGCGAATTAAAAAAATAGCATAAGATAAGTCTATTCTGCGCCTGCGATTTTCGCAGGCGTTTTTTATTAAAATAAGATTGTGTAAAAAAGTGTTATCTTTGTTCACTGAATTTTTAAGAACTGTATATGGATATTACAAAAGACGATCAATGGGATATCGTCATTAAGCCCAAAGAGAAAGGTTTACATCTGAATTTAAAAGAGGTTTGGCGTTATCGCGATTTGCTTAATCTTTATGTTCACCGAGATTTTATAGCTACTTATAAACAGACGATACTTGGCCCGCTGTGGTTTTTTATTCAGCCTGTTTTTTCAACAATTATATATACTGTAGTTTTTGGCGGAATTGCGGGTATTCCAACTGATGGTTTACCGCAACCTTTATTTTATATGGCCGGTATTTTGTGTTGGAATTATTATAGTGATTGTATGGGGCGTAGTTCTGGTACTTTTGCATCTAATGCCGGTGTTTTTAGTAAGGTGTATTTTCCTCGTTTAGTTGTTCCTATAGCGGGTTTAGCTACAGCAACAATTAAAATGTTTATTCAGTTGTTATTGTTTTTTATCTTTTATATATATTATGTGTTTGACGGTGCTCAGATAGGAGCTAATAGCTATGTGCTGTTATTTCCTTTTCTTATTATAATGCTTGCAGGTATTGGCTTTGGTGTAGGAATACTGATTTCATCGGTTACTATTAAGTACAGGGATATTTCTATTTTATTTTCTTTTGTAATGGGGCTGCTTATGTATGTTACTCCTGTAATATATCCATTATCGGCTATTCCCGATAAATACCAGGAGTATAAATGGATTATACAATTAAATCCGTTATCTTCAGTTGTTGAGACTTTCAGGTATGCCTTTTTGGGAACAGGTGAGTTTTCTTGGTTTGCATTAAGTTATAGTGCTCTGTTTACTCTAGTGATAGTCTTATTAGGTATCGTAACCTTTAATAAGGTAGAGCGACGATTTGTGGATATTGTTTAAATTAAAGGAAAAAGAAAATGTCTAATATAGCAATAGAATTTGAAAATATATCTAAGCAATATCGTTTAGGAACAATTGGTACAGGTACTCTTAGTCACGATTTGAATAGATGGTGGCACGTAGTAAGAGGTAAAGAAGATCCATACTTAAAAGTAGGGGAAGTAAACGATCGAAGTTCGAAAGCAACAAGTGATTATGTCTGGGCTTTGAAAGATATATCATTTAATGTAGAACAAGGAGAAGTTCTAGGTATTATAGGAAAGAACGGAGCCGGTAAATCTACATTGTTGAAGATATTGTCGCGTGTAACTACTCCTTCAACCGGAATAATCAGGGCAAAAGGACGTATTGCGTCACTGCTAGAAGTTGGCACAGGATTTCATGGGGAACTTACCGGACGTGAAAATATTTACATGAATGGAGCTATTCTAGGTATGACAAAGCGTGAAATTAATAGTAAGATTGATGAGATTGTCTCTTTTTCAGGCATCGAAAAATATATTGATACTCCCGTAAAACGTTATTCTTCAGGTATGACCGTTCGTTTAGGATTTGCTGTAGCAGCACACTTAGAGCCGGAAATTTTGGTTGTGGATGAAGTGTTGGCCGTAGGTGATGCCGAATTTCAAAAAAAAGCCATTGGAAAGATGAAAGATGTGGCTCAAGGTGGCGGACGTACTGTGTTGTTTGTGAGCCATAATATGGCTTCTGTTCGAAATTTATGCAATAAAGGCATGATGTTGGAAAATGGTATGGTTAAGGAAGTTGGTGAAATTGACCAGATTATAGATTTATATGTAAGGAGTAACCTCAATAACGAATTGAGGTCTATTGAAATAAAAGAAGATTTGAGTAAGGATATTTCGATCACTAAAATATCAGTGGAGATTGTAGGACATGAAAATGAAACAGATTTGGTTTTTGATGTCACAAATCGTCTCAAAGTTGTTATTGAATATTCTGTTTTGTATGATATTAAAGGTGCTAATATAACATTAGATGTTCTAAAAGAAGGAACTTTGTTGTTTCGAACTTGGGATGTTGATACACAAAAAGAGCTTTTGGAAGGTCGGTCTGTCGGAAAATATAGAGCTGAAATAATATTACCGGATTTCTTAAATATTGGAACTTACTCTTTAAATGTGAAATGTGGAATCATAAATGTAGGTTTAATACAGTCTTTTGAGGATGTCCTGACGTTTGAAATCGAGAATGTTGTTGTTGATGGAGCTTCTAATGCATATAGTAGAGGAGGAATGGTGAAAGCATTGATTCCATGGACAATCAATAAATTGTAAGTTGATGAGGATTTTTATTCGTATAATAAATATATCAAGGAGGGTATTGAATTTTTTGGAAAGGAAAATATCTAAACCCACAGTTCCTGCTTTACGGGAAAAACAAATCGCGATAAATGTGTACGAGGTTTTTTTTCAGGAGAATAACTGTTCTTATAATAGATTGGATATAATAGTCAGATATCTGGCTATAGAAAACTATTATAATAAAAATATCTTTGGATTTAATTTATACGATAAAATGCAAGCAGCCCGAATGGGGCAAGGTTGGGCTCAATCTAGCAGTAGTATATTCAAAGAATTAATCAGGTCTTATGAGGAATCAGGCTATAATGAGGATTCTAAACTGCTTTTAGATAAAAATTTAAAAATCATAGATGGTTCTCATAGAATGGCTTTAGCCTTATATCATGGCATAGAAACATACAAAGCTATTGTTCAAGATATTTCGACTGACACCTATTATGGCAATGAATGGTTTATTGAAAATGGATTTTCATCACATGAAATTAAATGTATAACTGATAAATATAGAGAATTACATGATAGGGCTTTGAAACCTTTCTTATGTACCTTGTGGCCGCCTGTTCAAGAATTTTTTGATGAAATAACATCTCTTATAGGGATCAACTATAAAATAAGAAGCTATCAGGATTATGATTTTGATGAAATCACTTTTAATGCAATTGTAAAAGGGGTATATGCTGTCGATGATATTCAGGCATGGAAAATTCAAAAGAAAATTCAATCAATGGAATTTGTTCTTGAAAAAAAAGTAAGGGTACTTGAGATTGATTTTGAACAGCCTATGTTTAGATTGAAGGATTTGAATCAGCAAACTTTATCGGTTCAAGGTGAGAAATTGAAAAAAATAATAAGGAATGCTTATAAAGAAAAAATTGATAATTATTTTCATGATATAATTATCCATGTGGGAGATAATTATTGGCAGAATAAGCATATTTCACTCTTGTTTAATATATATAAGAATTTCTCTCTAGATAGATGGTTTGCCGATATTTCGAATTTGCAATACTTTTTTGTAAAAACAGAAACTCCATATTATAATAAATTCCCAGAAAAGATACCTTTGTCGAAAGATATTGATATAATCTGTAGTGAATCGGATTATAGGCAGCTGGTCGCAAATACAATGAAATTTTGTATGAGATTAAAAGATCAGTTTCAATTTTCCATAGTTGAGGATATTATAGACTACAGAACTAAAATACGCTTGGAATTAAATTCGTTTTTAATTCTTCAATTTGATATATCAAGGGATATTGATGATATTAGCTATTCTTTTATAAAAGAAGCATTAATGAATAGATTATTAGTGAATGGATATTATATTCTGCCTCCATCATTTGAATCTGTAATACGTTTAGATGAATATAATAAGAATCCAGAGAAAAAGCACCACCTGGAATATATTCAAGACAATAAAAAGAATTTAGATTATGAATTATTAAATAAGTATTGTAAATTCGATTATACTATTCACGTAAAAGATATAGAATAATGAAAACTCCACAAATTATAGCTGAAATAGGATGCAATCACAAAGGGGATATTGAGATTGCAAAAGAAATGATTTATGTTGCTGCTAAATTTTGTAAAGCAGATGTGGTAAAATTTCAGAAAAGAAATAATAGAGAATTATTGTCCGAAGAAGAATACAATAAACCTCATCCTAATCCTTCGAACTCTTATGGTGAAACATACGGTGAACACAGAGAGTTTCTCGAGTTTTCTTTGGAACAGCATAAAGAACTGAAAGAGTGGTGTGAATCTAATGGTGTAGTGTATTCTACATCGGTATGGGATATTGCTTCTGCAAAAGAAATTGTAAGCCTAAACCCTCAATTGATAAAGATTCCATCAGCATGTAATCTCAATAAAGCTTTATTGACTTATTTATGTGATAATTACGAAGGGGAAATTCATCTTTCTTTCGGAATGACAACCCACGAAGAGGAAGAGATGATAGTACAACTGTTCGAAGAAAAGAATAAAGCAAAAAATCTGGTTATTTATAGCTGTACATCAGGATATCCAGTCCCTTTTGAGGATATCTGTCTGTTCGAAATAAAAAGACTATACGAAACATTTGGATCCAGAGTAAAATCGATTGGTTTTTCAGGGCATCATTTGGGTATAGCCGTTGATTCTGCTGCTGTAGCATTAGGTGCAGAGTGGATCGAACGTCATTTTACGCTCGACCGTACATGGAAAGGAACAGATCATGCAGCATCTCTAGAACCTGATGGGTTACGGAAGTTAGTACGTGATTGCAGAGCTGTATATAAAGCTCTGACTTATAAAAGCACTGATATCTTAAATATAGAGGAGGAGCAGCGTAAAAAACTGAAACGTAATCAGATAAAATGGAAATAAGAAGAATATGTCAGTCATAGCTTTTATACCGGTTAGAGGAGGTAGTAAATCCATACCCTTAAAAAACATCAAATCGTTTTGTGGTAAACCTTTAGTGTATTGGAATCTGGAAGCCTTACAGTCTGTTGATGTGGTAACTAAGATAATCTTAGCTACAGATTCTCAACAAATAGAGGACTGCGTTTCAGATTTTGGTTTTAGTAAAGTCGAAATATATCGTCGTTCCGCGTCTAATGCACAGGATCAATCAAGTACAGAAGATGTTATGTTGGAATATCTATCTGTTGCAGATTTATCATCCGACACCACCTTTATGCTTGTACAAGCTACATCTCCGTTAACTCAGACAAATGATTTTATCGGAGGACTGGAATTATTTAATAAAAAAGAGATCGATTCGGTGTTGAGCGCAGTACCTTTTAAGCGTTTTATCTGGAATGTAAAAGGGCATCCTCTCAACTATGATTATAAACATAGACCCAGAAGGCAGGATTTTAATGACAGTTTTCTCGAAAACGGAGCATTTTATATCAATACTGTGGGGAATATATTAGAATCTAAGAACCGGTTATCAGGAAATATCGGAGTATACGGGATGCCCGAATATACTTCCGTAGAGATTGATGAGCCGGAAGATTGGGTTGTGGCTGAAAGTATAATGAAAGAGCATATCCTTTCAAAGATGATAGATTACAAATCTTCTGTAAAACTTTTTCTGTCAGATGTTGATGGTGTGTTGACCGATGCCGGTATGTATTATTCGGAAAAAGGCGATGAACTGAAGAAATTTAATACCAGAGACGGTCTTGCTTTCAGATTATTGAAAGAACGTGGTATCAAAACTGGTATCATAACATCCGAAGATACTCAAATAGTAAAACGCAGAGCTGAAAAGCTTAAGTTAGATTATTTATATCAAGGACACATCGCAGGAGGTAAATTGCAAGCGGCTTTGGATATCTGTAAACAAGAAAATATTTCGATAGAAGAGGTTGCCTATATAGGGGATGATGTAAATTGTCTAGATTTATTGAGTAATGTTGGCTTTGCTGCCTGTCCCAGAGATGCAGTATCGGAGATAAAGGGTATAAAAGGAATAAATCTACTTGACTCTAAAGGAGGAGAAGGTGCCGTGCGTGAATTTGTAGAATATCTGATAAAAAATCATCTGCTGGCTATATAAATTATAAGATGAAAGAAAAATTTAAATATTGGCTGATTCCTCCCGGTTGGATTAATCTGAAAAACAGACTGGTAAAACGTAATGTTCCCGTTGAAGAAAGATACTTGCCGGAGAGTGTGTTTGATAGATTGAAAGAAGTAAGAGATATTCATAAAGGAGAGAGGTGTTTTATTTTAGCTTCGGGTCCTTCTATCAATAAGCATGATCTTTCAGTTCTTCAAGGCGAAACATGTATTGCCGTCAGCCAGTTCTTTCTACATCCGCAAATCGAATCGATCAGGCCGAAATATCATTGTTTTGCTCCTCAGCATGAGCCGTTTGACGATACTACTAATCGGATTATATTCGATAATTATAGAAAGTTTTACTCGTTTCCGATCAAATGCTTTATAGGAACAACACCGTTTACTTATTCCTATTATAATTTCTTAGCCAAGAATCCGGAATATAATGTTGATTCATATTTTATCGATTATAGCAGAGCTGTTGATTTAAACGAACATAATTTCAGATCAAATGAAGTCTGGGATATAACAGAGCGTCCTTTCCTGATAAGAACTGTTATTTATGAGGCTATTCAACTAGCTTACTATATGGGGTTCAAAGAGATTTATTTACTCGGAGTCGATCATGATTATTTGAAAGACGTAGGACGTGTGACAAATCACCATTTTTACGATGATGGAAAGAGTTTCAGTGATGAAAAACATTTAGCTCAGATAACTAAAGAAGACTGGTTTTATATCTACCATTTGAGATGGAAACAATATCGGCTGATGTATACTTATCTAGACGAACAGGGTGTATCTATCAAAAATTTAACACCTGATAGTATGTTAGATGTATTTCCTTTTTCTACATTGGAAGAAGTTTTGAAAGGATAAATAGTTTATGCTGAAATTTTTTCGTAAAATAATACAAAAACTGGTATATAAGATATATGGGCAGGATTCAACAATTGCTTATCTATTGAATAGTACTGATGCTGATAATCTGTTTTATAACAAGAATATCTGTGCAAATTCGGAAATAGATAAAGATTCGAGAATATATCCCAGATACACAATATTAAATTCTTACATAGATAAATATACTTACATAGCTCAGAACGCAACCATAAGAGAGGCTAAAATAGGTAAATTTTGTTCTATTGGAGCTAACTTCATTTGTGGTTGGGGGATTCATCCGACAAATGGAGTGTCTACTTCGCCGATGTTTTATTCTACACAAAAACAAAATGGTGCAAGCTTCAGTGAAGCTGATAAAATTAAAGAAACTTTGCCAATTAATATTGGAAACGATGTTTTTATCGGAATGAATGTAACTATATTGGATGGAGTGACAATTGGGCATGGAGCTGTTATAGGTGCAGGAAGTGTTGTATCGAAAGATATTCCCCCTTATGCTATTGCCTTCGGTAATCCTATTAAAATACATAAATACAGATTTGAAGACCATATTATAAAAGATTTACTCCAAATAAAATGGTGGGATTGGGATACAGATAAATTGAAGGATGTGGAAGAATCATTCTTTGATATTGAATCTTTTATTGATAAAGCAAAGAAAGACTTTACAAGCTAACTTTTAAGGTCTCAGACCTATTTATTGTTTTGGTAGGTAAAATAATCAAAGTTTGTTATAAACTAAAAGCATATCATTAAATATTAGCTGTTACTTATTATTCAAAATGAAACTATCTATAATAACCATAAATTACAATAATTCTGAAGGTTTGGAGAGGACTATTAATAGTATTATTAATCAGTCTTTTTCCGATTTTGAATATCTTGTAATAGACGGAGGTTCGACAGATGGAAGTGTGGATGTAATAAGCAAGTATTCAGAGAATATCGATTATTGGATCAGTGAATCCGATTCGGGTGTATATAATGCCATGAATAAGGGCATTAAGCGAGCCACGGGAGAGTATGTCCTTTTTATAAACAGTGGCGATCTGCTTTATAATAATGATGTGTTGACGGAAGTCTTTAAGCATAATATCGATAATGATTTGATATATGGAGACCTTTGTCGGACTTTCCCCGATGGGCATTCCGACTTTGTTCAAATGCCTGATTTTGTAGGATGTGACCAACTGATGGAAGCGACCTTAACACATCCCACAACTTTTATTCGTCGAAGTTTATTCGAAAAATACGGGTTGTACAGAGAGGATTTGAAAATAGTTTCTGATTGGGCTTTTTTTCTGAAAATAATTGTTTTTTCGAATGTTTCACGAACCCATCTTCCTATCGTTATAGCTATTTTTGATATGGGAGGAATGAGTAGTTCGCAAGCTAATCTGGTACAGGCTGAACGGCAAAAAGTGATATCCGAATCTTTCTCTTATGAGTTGTATAATATTTACTATACTCATGGAGCTTACCGCGATTTTTATAATCATAAGTTGTTTAGAGGAATAAGATCTGTAAAACATTGGGTCAAGAATATAATATCAAAAGACTATTGGTCTGATTATATACACCGAACCCGTAAACATTCTCTTATTAAGATATTCAATAAGAAGGTAAAAGGACAGAAGCGAAATCCTTTGTCCGTACCTATTATAATAATTAATTACAATAGGTTGAAGGATTTGAAAGAACTTGTGTCGTTTCTATTAGAGCGTAAACATGAGAATATTATCATCGTAGATAATAAATCTTCTTATCCGCCATTATTGGAATATTATGAACAAATAAAAGATCGGGTTAAGATCGAAAAAATGGATCAGAATTATGGCCATTTAGTATTTTGGAAAAATAAAGAATTGTATAATAAATATGCTTCAGGATATTATATAATTACAGATTCGGATATTCTTCCGAATAAGAATCTCCCTGATAATTATGTAAGTTATCTGATAAAAACCTTAGATGCTCATAAGGATGTGACAAAAGTAGGTTTTGCGTTGAAAATAGATGACATCCCTGATTCCTATGAACTCAAAGATAAAGTAATACATTGGGAGCAACCTCATTGGCAAGGAAAGATAGGCGAGAATTTATATAAGAATGAGTTGGATACGACTTTTGCAATTTATCCTCCTTATTTTAATTATTCGACATTAAAAGAGTTTTATCCCGGCATAAGGATTGCTGGTAATTTTGAAGCTAAGCATATGGGATGGTATATTGACAATAATAATCTGACGGATGAGGATAGATATTATTATCAGAGTGCAAACAGTTCGAGTTCATGGAAATTTGACGAGCAAGGCAAATTTACAGGCGATTCGATATATACAAAATAATATAGGTTATGGTATCCGTTATTATCCCCAATTATAATCATGCCCCATATCTGAAGCAGAGGATAGATTCGGTTTTGAATCAGACTTATACGGATATGGAAGTAATTATATTGGATGATAAATCGACAGATAACAGCATCGAAATTATAGAACAATACCGGAGTCATCCTAAAGTAGTACAAATAGAACTAAATAAACAAAACAGCGGAACTACTTTCAAGCAATGGCAAAAAGGTATAAGCCTTGCAAAAGGAGAATATATCTGGATTGCTGAAAGTGATGATTATGCCGATGAAATATTTTTGGAGAAAGTTGTCGGTTCTATCAATAAATATCACTCCGTATTGGGATGTGCCTTGTCTCATGTGGTGAACGAAAATGGGCATATCAAACGACCTCGTGCTGAGATTATTGAAGGCGAATATTGTGATAAAGATACATTAATAAAGAAACACCTGCTTCTTGGAAACGTAATTTACAATGCAAGTACGGTTGTATTTCGTAAAGATGCCATAGATCCGTCTATTTGGCAAGAGGTTACAAAGTTGAAGTATTGTGGTGATTGGCTTTTCTGGGCTACACTGATAATGAATCAGAATCAGGGAGTTTCGGAAGTAAAAGAATATCTGAATTATTTCAGAACTCATAGTGCCAATGTTTCAAACAGATCAGAGCAAAACGGATTAACATTCCTCGAAGGTTTTCCTATATCGAAGATGATTGCCCGAAAAGAGCATATACCTTGCGATAAGGCTTTCAGACAGAAGTGGTTCTTCGAATGGCAGCATTACAGAACCTTTTATGGTTTTACAAAAAAGACAAGTTTTAAAATATTGATGATGTTTGCTCGAAAAGAGCCTATTCTTGTCTTTTATGAATTTAGACGTATTATTCTAAGATTTTTTGGAAAAAGCTAATGACAGACAAACAATATCCATATCTCGTATCGGTATTGATGCCAGCATATAACGCTTCCTTGTATATCAGGGAGGCGATTGACAGCATTTTATCCCAGACTTTTTCCGATTTTGAATTTCTTATTATAGATGATGGGTCTACTGACAATACAATAGATATTGTCAAGAAATATACTGATACTCGTATCAAACTGATTCAAAATGAACAGAACAGAGGATTGGTATATACCTTAAATAAAGGATTGGATATAGCTCAAGGTAAATACATTGCCCGCATGGATGCTGATGATATTTGTACTTCGCATCGATTGGAGAAGCAAGTTGCGTATATGGAACGCCACTCCGGTGTCACTGCATTGAGCTGTGCATTTCGGTTTATGAACACACCTCACGAAATACATTTCCCGACGGATAGTGAGCGTATTTATATAAAGCTGTTGGATAATACCGCTTTACTGCATCCGGGAGCAGTACTGAGATCGGAAGTTTTAAGGCAAGAAAATATTCGCTATAATGCTGATTATAAACATGCAGAAGATTATCATTTGTGGGTTCAGTTTGCCGAAAAGGGACTGGAACTTGGGAATCTGGATGATGTATTAGTTGAGTACCGTCAGCACGAAGGGCAGGTCAGCACAACCAAACAGGCAGAACAAGATCAGATAAAAGACAAGATTAAATTGGAGTTTTTGTCTTATTTCTTTAAATATTTTTTTTCGGAACAGGAGTTACAGTTGGTAAATAAAGTGGATGATACTTCTTTTACTGAAAAAGTGATTCTGATTAATTCATTGAATAAGGTAAACCGAAAACAAAAATTTTTCAATCCTACTTTATTCGAACATTATTTAAAGCAATTATTATATAAAAATAGAAAATCAGCCAAGAATACAGGTCTTAAAGATTTTTTGAAAATGTTCAGAAAGAATGTTAGCTTTACATTTATAATAACCGCTTTAAAAATAAAGATAAAAGAGTAATACTCATGGGGAATACTTTGATATCTATAATTATACCTTGTTACAATCAAGCTCAGTATTTGCCGGAAACTTTGCAATCGGTTATTGAGCAGGTGTACCCCAATTGGGAGTGTCTGATTGTAAACGATGGTTCACCGGATAATACAGAAGAAATAGCATTGGATTGGTGTAAGAAAGATACAAGATTCCGATATTTGTCAAAGCCAAATGGAGGTCTTTCCCATACCCGTAACTTTGGAATAAAGCATTCATCAGGTAAATATATACAGGTATTGGACTCGGATGATAAGGTTTCGAAAGACTACTCAAAAGAGGCAATAGAAGTATTGGAGCAAAATCCGGATGTTAAATTGGTGAGTTGTCAAGTAATGCTTTTCGGTGATGATAGCGGTGTTTGTGAAATGCTGCCCTATACTTACGAGAACCTTCTTTTTAAGCGAAATTGCTTTTATCATTCATGTATCTATAGACGATCAGATTATGATAAAACGATAGGCTATAACACTAACATGAAAAAAGGCTGGGAGGATTATGATTTCTGGATAAGTCTTCTCGACAAGAACGATAAAGTAATAACCTTGAATAAGGTACACTTTTATTATAGAACAAAAGCAGTTTCGATGCGGACTCTTATATCTCTAGAAGATGAAGCGCAGCTTCGTATACAGATATTCAAAAATCATATAGACAAATATTTAGCGGAAATAAATCCGATAGAACAATATAAGGAATTACAGAAATTCAAGCTGATTGAGAACTCAACCCAGTATAGGCTGGGTGGTTATATATTAGCTCCTTTCAGATTAGTAAGTAACTTATTCCGAAAAAAGAAATAAAGATGATCTATATCGAATTAAATGGCAGGTTAGGCAACCATTTGTTCCAGATTGCAACCGGAGCATCTTTGGCTCGAAAATACAATGTCGGATATAAAGTCGTTTGTCATGACGGCTATAAACTGGCTCCGCCCGACAACTGCTATGTAAAGGAGTATATCGAGCAATTCCGCCCGAATATACTTCGGAATATAGATATTCAGATAGGGCGTCCGCAGACCGATTGCGATTATTATTACGATATAGAATATATATACAAAGAGATTCCCTATTCGGGGCGTGATATGCTTTTATATGGAGCATTTCAGTCCGAAAAATACTTTGATAAACCATTTGTTCGGGAATTATTTTCTATCCCCGATGACGTAAAAGAATATATTCTTGGAAAATTTGGTGATATTATCCGCCAAGGAGTAACGTCTATTAATGTACGGCGTGGCGATTATTGTCGTTTACCCCATCAGTACGCGGTTTGCGGTATGTCTTATTACAATAAAGCCATCGATTTTCTGGGGCGTGATAAAAAGTATTTGATAATCAGTGATGATATTGATTGGTGTAAACGGAATTTTAAAGGTGCTAATTTTTACTTTGTCGATGACGAAGAGCCTATTATCGATCTGTATATACAAACGCTTTGCGATAATAATATAATCAGCAACAGTACTTTCAGCTGGTGGGGAGCATGGCTCAATCCGAATAAAGATAAAGTGGTTGTATGCCCCGATCCATGGTTCGGAAAATCATACAGCAATTACAGTACACAAGACCTGATCCCGGAGGAATGGGTACAGATCGAAAACAACCTTTCGTTCGATTTAAAGTGTTTGGCTATCTATCTGAGAGGTCTAGAAAAGCTTCGGTCTTTAGTGCCTAAATCATTAAAGCAAAAATTGAAACAATTAAGAAAATAAGGTCTCAGACCTGATATAAATAATATGAAAGTCGTAACATTAAGCACAAAAGATTCATTCGGCGGAGCTGCCCGTGTTGCTTTTCGCTTACATGAGGAGATAAATAAACTGGGGATTGATAACATGCTCTTGGTAAATAACAAGAGAAGTAACAGTTCTACGGTTCGTCTAGCTTCTGATTTTCATGATCATCTGAATCGGTTCGAGCGGAAAATGATGATGCTCGGACTAAAATATAAGGAACAAAGACGCAGACGTAACTGGGCCAAATATCCTAGAATGCAAAACAAAATATTGTCAGATATTGCCCTTTCTTTATTGAAGAATGCGTTGGATAAAATTCCGTTCGACCTTATACATCTGCATTGGGTAGGGGAGAGCTATGTCGATTTTACGGAATTCGGATCAGTTAAACATCCTATAATATGGACATTACACGACTGTTTTTCGTTTACCGCTCTTTGTTCGTATTTCGAAGAATGTAATAAATATAAAACCCATTGCGGAGCATGTCCTCAATTGGGGTCGGCTAAAGAAAAGGATTTCAGCTATAAAGTCTTCGACATGAAGCGGCAAAGGTATGCCCCGCTTGACTTTGTTATAGTAACACCCAGTAGATGGTTGGCTAAGGCTGCTTCCGAAAGTGTATTGTTAAGCAAATACCCCGTCAAGGTTATTCCTAATGGATTGGATACGCAGGTTTTCAGACCGAAAGACAAAATAGAGGCAAAGAAATCATTATCTTTACAGCAGGGAAAGAAAACAATCCTGTTTGGTGGGATTTCTGCGATGGGAGATCCGCGAAAAGGAGGGCATCTGCTGAAAGAGGCTTTAAAATTATTGGCTGAAACCGAACTGAAAGACCAACTTGAATTGTTAATCTTCGGTGCAGAGCAGAAGAATGAGGATAATCTGGGCTTTCCGGCAAAGTATTTAGGGTATATTTCAGATGAAGATCAATTGTGTGAGGCTTACAGTGCAGCAGATGTGATGATTGTGCCTTCTACTTATGAGAATCTACCGAATACTATTTTAGAAAGCTTGTCATGCGGAACACCTGTTGTTGCTTTCGATATAGGAGGAAACCCCGATATGATAGATCATTCCATTAACGGATATTTGGCAGAACCGTATGATATAGCCGATTTAGCGGAAGGTGTCAGGTTTTGCCTGAACAACAATAAGGCCAATCAACTGGGGGTAAATGCTCGAAACAAAGTTCTGGAAAACTTTCGGATAGAAGATATAGCAAAGCGTTATATTGAATTATATAACGAAGTTTTAAATAAAGATTAGGGATAAGAATATACTTTATGGATGATATAAAATGTCTGATTTGTAATAATAATACAAAACCTGTTTTCACCACATGTGTATTGCATCAGTACGATGTGTCTTATCATCGTTGTACTTGTTGTGGATTTATTCAGACGGATACTCCATATTGGTTGGATGAGGCATATAGTAGTGCCATTACCTCTATGGATATAGGTCTGGTATATCGTAATCTGGTATATTCGCCACAGGTGGAGCATGTGATAAAATCGTCATTTGATTACAAGAAAAAGTTTCTCGATTATGCCGGAGGGTATGGTTTATTTGTTCGTATAATGAGAGACAAAGGTTTTGACTTTTATTGGGACGACAAATATTGTGATAATCTGTTTGCTCAGTATTTTACCTTGAAAGAATTACCAAACGGACAGAAATTTGAAGGGGTAACGGCTTTCGAGATATTCGAACATTTAGTAAATCCGCTGGAAGAGATAGAAAAACTGTTTAGTTATGCTGATTCTATCATTTTTTCAACAGAACTTATTCCTCATAAGACAATAACATCACATAACGATTGGTGGTACTTTGCACCCGAAGGCGGACAGCACATTGCATTCTATACTGAAAAAGCATTTGCCGTAATTGCCGAAAAATTCGGCTGTACATTCTATACTAATGGCAAGGATCTGCATATCCTAACAAAGAAACGATTGGCTAAGAATCCATTGGCCTTTACCAAACGTACAACTTGGGATAAGATTGTAGATCGTTTGACCGGAATTTTGCAGCGTACAAAAAATAACAAACCCGTACCCGTCTACCTTCCGAGTAAGATAGGGCAGGATGTACAGTATATAAGAAATATAGTTCATAAAGAAGATTAACCAGTTTTACGATGAAGGTATTGTACGATCATCAGATTTTTGAACATCAGCGTATTGGTGGTGTATCCCGTTATTTTGCGGAGATCATAAGGAATATGCCCGATGATATTGATGTGGAGGTATCGGTGCAATACTCGTTCAACGAATATCTCAAGGGGCTTGATATTCCTTTTACATGGAAAGATCAGCTTATATCTTATTATTCGTTTCTGCCTAATTTCAATTTTAAAGGAAAGAGACAGTTGTACGCTTATTTACAGAAAAACAATCCGGAGAAATATCCCGATTATTTCAAGGTTAATAAGCAAAAATCAATAGATAGCATCCAAAAAGGAGACTATGATATATTTCATCCCACTTTTTTCGAAGATTACTATTTAGATTATCTCGAAGGTAAGCCTTATGTGCTTACTGTTCATGATATGATTATCGAACTGTACCCCGAATTTATCAACAGCCCGTTATTTATCCAGCGAAAAAAGAAACTGGTGGATAACGCAGCTCATATAATAGCTGTGTCAGAGAATACAAAGCGTGATATCATTCAGGTTTTTGGAACATCCGAAGATAAAATTTCGGTAGTATATCATGCTTCGAGTTTATCAGACGAAGGAAAAATACCTTCGGGGCTGCCTTCCAAATATCTGCTATATGTTGGAGACAGGCGCTTAGGATATAAAAATTTCAACTTTTTTGTATCTTCGATAAAGCCTTTGTTATCGGAATATAACGATTTGTATATTGTTTGTACCGGAGATAAATTTACGGATGACGAGTTAATATTCTTCCGACAATTGGGGCTTGAAGACCGTATGCATATTATATTTGCCCGTGATAACGAAATGTACAGATTGTATCAGTCTGCTCAGATGTTTATTTATCCTTCTTATTATGAGGGATTCGGGATTCCTGTTTTAGAAGCTTTTCAGGCAGGTTGTCCTTTAGTATTGGCTAATGCAAGTTGCTTCCCTGAAGTGGCGCAGGATGCAGGACTGTACTTCAATCCGAAATCTCCGATAGAATTAAGAAATGCTGTTCGTGAAATTCTCGAACGTAGAGAAGTCGGAGATACCCTGATTGCAAAAGGCAGAAAAAGATTGTCTGATTTTTCGTGGCAAAAAAGTGCCAGACAGACATCCGAAATTTACCGTAAGGTTTTGAATGAAAGGTCATGACGAAAGTATCTGTAATTACAATTTCATATAATAATGCCGAAGGGTTGCGACGCACTATCGAGAGTGTTGTTGCTCAGAATTATTCCGATTATGAATATATAATTATAGACGGTGGCTCCACCGATAATAGCCGTCAGATTATAGAATCGTATGCCGGTCATATTTCTTATTGGGTGAGCGAACCGGATAAAGGAGTATATAATGCGATGAACAAAGGAATTGCTCAGGCAAAAGGCGAATACCTGCATTTCCTGAATTCGGGAGATTGTTATACTTCGGATCATGTGTTGAGCACGGTGTTTTCGAAAGAATACAATGTTCCGTTATTAAGAGGTGTTCAGATTTGTGATTACGGTGATAGAACCGAACGCTGGGAGAATCTCGGAAACAGGGATGTAACTCTTTATGATATGTTTGTGAATACCCTTTTGCATCAGGCGACCTTTATCCGGCTGGATATGTTTGATAAATATGGCAGTTATGATGAGAATCTGAAAATAGTTTCGGACTGGAAATTCTTTTTTAAAGCTATCTTATGTGGAGAGAAGACGGTTTTTCTTAATACAGATATTGTTCTCTTTGAGATGGATGGTATAAGCACTAATCGATCTTATGGAGAAAAACATCTCGAAGAGCGCAAAAAAGTAATATCCGAGCTTATGCCGCCTAATCTCTTAACGGATTATGAACGTCTGAGGGCTTTAGAGAGCGATGCTTATATAATAGATACGGTAAAACAGCACAGTTTGATGAGCTTCGTGTTCAGAGCATTAAGCAAGATGTATAAACTTCTGAAAATAAAATAATGATAAATAGCGAAATAAAGGTTGGTTATTTGATTTCATACGATTATGATTATATCAAAAACTCTCTGCCTCTGGTTTACGACGAGGTAGACTATATTGCTATCGCTGTAGATATAAACCGCAAAACGTGGGTCGGAAAGTCTTTTGAGATTCCCGATACGTTTTTTCAGTGGTTGAAAGATTTTGATAAGGACAACAAAATACATTTATATGAAGATGATTTCTGCGATTTGAATTTGACCCCCATGCAATGCGAGACCCGCGAACGCAATATGCTCAGTCTGTTTATGGGAGAAGGCGGATGGCATGTCCAGATTGATACGGATGAATATTTTATCGATTTCAAGGGATTCAAAAACTATGTATCCCGGTATATGGACTATGATACTGAGCAGGTTTTATTAGTTCCTTTCTACACTATATTCAAAGAGGATAATACGGGCTTTTTTGTGGTGAAAGATGCCGAAGAGTATGTTCCGGTAGCATTTAATAATCCGAAGTTTATCAGAGCCAGATATACCGAATGTAAAAGAACGCATGTTGTGCCAAGTCCTATATTGCATCAGAGTTGGGCGAAAGATGAAGTTCAGATTCGTAAAAAAATAGAAAATTGGGGGCATAAAAATGACTTCGATACCGAAAAGTATTTCCAACTTTGGAAGTTTGTGGATTCATATACTTATAAACGGTTGAAGAATCTGCATCCGTTAGCCGAAAATGCGTGGAAAGAATTGGAATATATTCCGACAACAAATATTGTGGAACTTATCGAAATACTGAAAAAGCAAGATCTGGAAAAGAGGGCAGAAACAGCTGTCTCGCAAAAGATAAAAGGCTCCGACTTTTTCCCGCCGATCTACTATCGGATAAAACGTGTATTGAAGCGAAAGTTAAATAGAAGATGACAGATTATCCTAAAATATCTATTATTACACCTAATTATAATCAGGCGAAGTATCTCGAAGAAACAATTCTTTCAGTTTTGAATCAAGGGTATCCCAATCTTGAATATATTATTATTGATGGAGGAAGTACTGATAATTCGGTCGAAATAATAAAGAAATACTCTGATCAGTTGGCTTATTGGGAAAGTGTTCCCGATAAAGGAATGTATGACGCTATACAAAAAGGATTTGCCAGATCTACAGGTGAGATTATGGCATGGATCAATTCGGATGACATGTATCAGTCGAAATCATTTTTTACAGTATCTGAAATATTTCGTAATTTTACTCAAGTCAATTGGCTACTAGGTTTTCCGTCTGTTTATGATGCTCAAAGCCGTATTGTTGAATGTCCTCATACTTTAAGACAATGGTCTAAATACGATATTTATATAGGACAATACCGCTGGATACAACAAGAATCTGTATTCTGGAGGCGCTCGTTGTGGAATGCCGCTGGTTCGAAAATAGATGCGTCGTTGAAGTATGCCGGAGATTTTGAACTTTGGAATCGGTTTTTCAGGATCGACCGTTTGTATGTAACCACAGCCATATTGAGTGGTTTCAGAATGAGGGACGATATGCAACTGTCTATGTATCAGAAAAATGCTTACGATAGAGAGATACAGTCTGTATTATCTGATAATATTTTGTCAGAAGAGGAATTATCCATTCTGAGAAAGTACAATAAACGCAGATCTTTATCATCGCTTCTTGCTCGCTTCAAAATATTCAACAGTAAGTTATTGTTAGATAAATTTAAGTTGGAAAATTTCGATTATCCTCCTGTTATCTATTTTGATCGGAAGATACAGGGATTTACAATTAATGCTAAATAAGTAAGTCTGATATGAAGCTCTCGATAATTACAATAAACAGAAATGATGCAGTTGGATTGGATAAAACAATTCGAAGTGTAGTTTCTCAGTCTTTCAATGATTACGAGTATATTGTAATTGATGGGGCATCGACTGATTCCAGTTTAGATATTATAAAGAAATACGAAGATCAGATTTACTATTGGGTGAGTGAATCCGATTCGGGTATTTACAATGCCATGAATAAAGGAATTCGTAAAGCAACGGGTGATTATCTTTATTTTCTCAATTCGGGAGACACATTGGTTGCTGAGGATGTTTTATCTAAAGTTTTTGAAAACGAATTGACCGAAAACTTTGTTTGTGGTAATATAATCTGGGATAAACGTGGCGATTTAATTGAAGATAAATGCTACAAAAACAGAGACTGGACTTTCTCACTTTATGATTTGTATGCCGGTTTTTTATCTCATCAGGCTTTTTTTATTCATAAAAATATGTTTGAAAAGTACGGATTGTACGATGAGCGTTTACGTATAATGTCCGATTGGAAACTCTTCTTTATAGCAATAGGAATTTATAGAGAAAGAGTCCAATATGTGGATGTTACCTTATCCGTCTACAATACAGATGGATTGAGCAGTACAATTGGAGGAAAAGCTATTCTCGAGGAAAAAAGGCTTGTTGCCGGAGAAGAACTTTCTCCTCAGGTTTATAAAGAAATCGACAGGCTCTACTATTTAAGCCGACATGGTTTTTGGGTCGATTTTGTTCATTCGAAAAAGTGGATTCATTTTGTGTCAAGAGCTTTTTTAAAGTTATGTACTTCTTTGCGTTTATCTAAATTGTAAAGAGACATAGATGAAATTATTATTAAATAGACTGTGTGAAGCCTATATTTTAGTTATTTTTGCAAAAAAGGCTTTATGAAACGTATTTTTCTGATAGGTTACATGGGAGTTGGCAAGACTACTGCCGGACGGGAATTGGCTAGGGTGATGAATCTTGAATTTATAGATCTTGATCACTTTATTCAAACCCGTTATAATAAAACAATTGCACAATTGTTTGAAGAGGGCGGCGAAGAAAAATTCAGAGAGATAGAGAATAAAGTCTTGAAAGAAGTCGCCGAGTTTGAAGATGTGGTAATATCGACAGGAGGGGGAGCTCCTTGTTTTTTTGATAATATAGAAGTAATGAATGCTGCAGGAACGACTGTATACCTTAAAGCAACACCCGAGTTGTTAGCTGCGCGATTAAATACATGTAAAGAAAAACGTCCTCTGATAAAGGATAAAAGCGAAGACGAATTATTGACTTTTGTGGCCGCTAATCTAGAAAAAAGGGAGCCTTTTTATGGACGGGCTAATCTTATTTTCGAAACCGAAGAATTAGTAAACCGGGAAGATGTAGGGGCGTATGTACTTAAGCTGATGACTAGGATAAACGAATAATATAACGAGGGATATTTAAATGAAACAATACTTAAAATACATATTCTTGATGGTGCTTTTTGCTCCATCGATGTTCTTAAAGGCACAAATCAGCGAGGGAGGTGTACCGCCTAGCTTTCAAGTCATGAATAAGTTAAGATCTTCTCAGATTGTCCCTATACATACAGTTCCTGTTAATATAGATGTTAAGAGATTGATATGGGAAGATAGTATTGCCGAAAGAAATCATAGTACCATACGTGTTGCAGAAGTATTCCCTGTTAATTTAAATATTGATAGTACCGGTATCTGGACATCTCTATCGGATACTCAAAAAATCTGGCAGCAAACAGTGACAGCCTCTGGAGCTGAGGGGCTAATTGTCAGTTATAAAGATTTTTATATTCCCGAAGGTGGAAGACTATTTATCTATAATGGAGATAAGTCTCAGGTGTTGGGTGCATATACACATGCAACAAATAAAGAAGGGGGTAAGTTTGCAACCGAAATTATACATGGAGATAGTTTTACTCTGGAGTATGTTACATCTGAAAAATCACAAGAGAAACCCCGCATCGAATTACTTGATGTCGGATATGTTTATGATATCAGTTCTTTGTTGAGGTCTTCTACGGATATTAATATAAATTACGGTGTTAAAAGTAATGCTTGTATTCCCAATATAAATTGTTATCCTGAGAATAATAAATGGAAAGATAATAAAAGAGGAGTTGTATTACAGCTGGTAAAAAAAGAGACGGACAGAGGACCTGCCTGGTATGCTTGTACCGGAAGTTTAGTCAATAATACAAAAGAGGCCGGTGAACCTTATATACTTACAGCTGCTCACTGTCTGATCGGCGATAGCCCATCATCTATGCAAGGCAGTTACGATGCCAGTGTATTTTATTTCAATTACGAAGAACCTAGTTGTTCAAACGGTGTGTCGCAGCCTTCGCTTTCCCAGACTATGGTGGGATCGACCATCAAAGCATTTATTCCATTAAAGGCGGGCAGTGATGCTGCATTACTTCTCCTGAATTCACGTATTCCCGATAGTTATCAGGTGTATTTTAATGGATGGGATTACCGGAATAAAGTTCCTAGTGATGGAGCGGTAATTCACCACCCCAACAGAGACGTGAAGAAAATAGCGAAATATGAGCCGGATGGAGCTAATCCAGCTGTGAATATTGCTACAATTACAGTTGAAGGTGTTACATGTGCTTCTTCAGCGCATTTTAAAGTTATTTATAATGGAGAAGGTGTTACTCAAAGCGGTTCATCGGGAGCACCCTTGTTCAATGAGGATGGCTTGATAGTCGGAACTCTTACTGCAGGGGGCAGTTCTTGTGATGAGCCTAAAAAGGCAGACTATTATGGTCGTTTTTATATGCACTGGGACAAATATCAGTCAGATGAATCAAATCCTCCGCAAACCAGAAATCTGAAAACTTATCTGGATCCGGATGGAGTAAGTTCCGGGTATCTGGGCGGATTCGATCCGAATGGAACTTCCGGTAATCATGAAATTATCAATGATCAGGTTGATTTTGTCCTTTTTCCGAATCCCGCTGATAACGAAATAAATATAAATGCAAAATCATTGATCCGCTCAATACGTATATTCGATGTTGCAGGCAGGCTGTTATATTCACAAATGAATTACAATGCGTCTACTATAGCCGTAAATGTAAATGGATGGAGCAAGGGTGTATATAATGTTGTAGTACAAACATCCGAAGGTAAGATATCAGATAAATTTATAAAAAGATAAAAATGGCAAAGACTAAGTCTGTATATGTATGTAGTAATTGTGGTAATGATTCTCCTAAATGGCTGGGTAAATGCCCTATTTGCGGCGAATGGAATACATATGTAGAGGAAGTTATTGCAAAAGATACGGACAAAAAGAGACCCGGAGTTTTTCTTGATACACCAAAGGCTAGACCTATGCTGCTGAAGGATGTAGAAACAGGAGAAGATCCCCGGCTCGATCTTCAGGATGATGAGCTGAACCGTGTATTGGGCGGCGGGCTTGTACCCGGATCTCTTATTCTTTTGGGTGGTGAGCCCGGTATCGGAAAATCTACACTGATTCTCCAGACTGTACTGTCGTTGTCATCATTAAAAACCTTATATATATCAGGGGAAGAAAGTGCCCGTCAGTTAAAATTAAGAGCTGACAGGATAAATCCGTCTTCACAGAACTGTTATATTGTTTGTGAAACTAACCTCGAACAGATATTTGTTCATATACAAAATACTAAACCCGATTTTGTCGTGATAGACTCTATTCAGACGGTATTTACTGATGTTGTGGAATCTTCTCCCGGAAGTGTTTCTCAGGTAAGGGAGTGTTCTGCGGCTATATTAAAATTTGCAAAGGAAACCGGTACTCCGGTTATTCTGATAGGGCATATCAATAAAGAGGGTAGTATTGCGGGTCCTAAAGTATTGGAGCACATCGTAGATACTGTTTTACAGTTCGAAGGAGATCAGCATTATATGTACAGGATACTCCGAAGTATTAAAAATCGTTTTGGAAGTACTGCCGAATTAGGTATTTATGAAATGCGCCAGAACGGATTACGTGAGGTAAGCAATCCATCGGAATTGTTGTTGACTCAGAATCACGAAGGGTTAAGCGGTGTTTCTATTGCTGCTGCTATAGAAGGGGTGCGTCCGTTTTTGATTGAGACACAGGCTTTGGTCAGTACCGCTGCATACGGAACACCTCAAAGATCGGCTACTGGCTTTGATATTCGCCGGATGAATATGTTATTGGCTGTATTGGAGAAACGTGCAGGCTTTAAGTTGGTACAGAAAGATGTATTCCTTAATATTGCCGGAGGTCTGAAAGTGAATGATCCGGCTATAGATATGGCTGTTATTAGTGCTGTGTTGTCTTCGAGTCTTGATATATCAATAGAACGGAATGTCTGTATGGCAGGTGAAGTCGGATTATCGGGCGAAATTCGTCCTGTAAACAGAATTGAGCAGCGTATTCTTGAAGCCGAAAAATTAGGATTTACTAAAATACTTATACCTCATAATAACCTTAAAGGTTTTACGACTAAGGTAAATATCGAGATTATATCGGTTCGTAAAGTCGAAGAGGCTTTCCGTCAATTATTTGGATAACTGTTTCTCAAAAGCTTTCCATAGATTATCTTCCGGAACAGGAGCTGTGACTTCTATCAGTTTTTCCGACACGGGATGCATAAAGCTGATACTTCTGGCGTGCAGGCTGATTCCTCCATCAGGATTCGAACGGTCTGCCCCGTATTTTAGATCTCCTTTTATAACACATCCTATTTTTGCAAGCTGACATCTTATCTGATGATGACGACCTGTTTCTAAATCTACTTCCAGAAGATTGTATTTGTCGGATTTAGCAATCAGTTTGTAATGTAGAATTGCTTTCTTGGAGTTTGGTTTTTCTGTATCGTAAGCGTATGATTTGTTTTGCTTTTCATTTCTTACTAGATAATCCGTTAGAGTACCTATAGGTTCTTTCGGTGCATTTTTAGAAATAGCCCAATAAGTCTTTTTTATATCCTTTTCCTGAAACATTTTGTTTAAACGGGGAAGAGCTTTACTTGTTTTGGCAAATACAACAATACCACTCACCGGTCTGTCAAGACGATGAGTTACACCACAAAATACGTTTCCCGGTTTATTGTACTTTTCTTTTAACCATTCTTTGACTGTTTCAGATAAAGGTTTGTCTCCGGTTTTATCTCCTTGTACGATTTCGGATGTTGTCTTATTAACTATGATGATATGATTGTCTTCGTATAATACTGTCATTGCCTAAACTATAAATAAAAAATAAAGACACAAAGATAAACTTTATGCCTTTATTTATTTGTATTTTATATAATAAATAGGTTTCCCTTTTACATATTCATTCCACCGCAAACAGGAATAGCTTGTCCGCTAACATATGAAGATAGGTCTGAACCTAAGAATACTGCTACATTTGCAACATCTTCGGGTGTACCTCCTCGACGAAGAGGTATTTGTTCTGCCCATTTTGCCTTTACTTCGTCAGAAAGCGCACCAGTCATTTCAGTGATGATAAATCCCGGGCAGATAGCATTTGCACGGATACCACGAGATCCTAATTCTTTAGCGATTGATTTAGCAAGACCAATCATACCTGCTTTAGATGCCGAGTAATTTGTTTGTCCTGCATTACCAGAAAGTCCAACAACAGAACTCATGTTGATGATGCTTCCTGATTTTTGTTTCATCATAACAGGAGTCAAGGCATGGATAAAGTTAAACGCTGATTTCAGGTTCACATTGATAACCATGTCCCATTGTTGTTCGCTCATACGCATCATAAGACCATCACGGGTAATACCTGCATTATTTACAAGAATATCCACACGTCCGAAGTCTTTTACAATTTCGTCAACGACTTTGTGTGTATCCTCAAAATTAGCGGCATTGGATGCATACGCTTTCGCTTTAACTCCTAAAGCTTCAATTTCTTTTTCTGTTTGTTTTGCGTTGTCATCCACAGCTAGGTCCGTGAATGCGATATTTGCTCCTTCCTGAGCATATTTTAATGCGATAGCTTTTCCGATACCTCTTGCAGCACCTGTTATAATGGCTGTCTTACCTTCTAATAATTTCATAATAGGTTATTAAATTAATTATTAATTACTTTATTGATCAATCTTTTTTCTTTTTTATGCCTTCAAATATAAGGTGTGATATGTTTAGATATCTTCTCTTATTATCGGAGTCAATCGGATTTATAAGTCCCCGTATGTAGGGTACTTCCAAGCCTCTTAAGGCATTATGTAATATTTCGGCCGTAAAATCTACATCAGGCATGGATAAAGAACCTTCGTCTACTCCTTTTTGGAGTATTTCTTTAAGTATCTGGGTTTCTTTTCGGTCGAATGTCTTTCTTACATTTTGTACGCGCCATATATCTCTGAAAAAGTCGGCACGGAGATTACCGTTTCGGGCAACAACTTTTTTTACTGCATCTAAACGGGTGTAGAAGAATAGCATGAGCTTTTCATCAGCAGGAAGGTCTTTTGCCGCAACATCTTGCAACGCCTTCATCATATTGTCGAGTTCGGTCTCAACAACGGCTTTATATACCTCGTTTTTATTGTTGAAATAGGTATATAATGTACGTCTACCTTTATGAGAAGCTACTGCTATATCGTTCATAGTTGTGTTTTCCACACCAAGCTTTGCAAAAAGTTGGCGGGCAACGTCAATAAGCATATTTCTGGTTTTGGTAATTGCCATAAATTATGAAATTGCACAATGATTGATATTGTGTGCAAAAGTAATAGAAAAAAATTAAGTACGCATTTTCATCGACTTTTTATTTTAAGGTCTCAGGCCTTTTTGTTTTTTTTATCTATAAGTAAAATGTTTTTTGAGGTCGCAGACCTTTCTTGTTAAAGAGCGTTTTTTTGATAAGTGGACAATGTTTTTTTAAGGGGGTTCGCAAGAAAAAAAGGTATCATTCAGAAAAGTGCAGTTTCTCTGTAACTTTTGTAACCTTTTCTGTATGGCGAGGATTATTCTAACAAGAAGACAGTAATTAATTTGATATGTTTTCCCTAAAAATCAAAAGAATAGTTTGTTCGGTTCTGAATTTTTTCTTATTTTTGCACCCTGATTGCTAATAGGCTGACAAGTAATTGCATAAAGTGATTCGCCTCAGGCACATAACTTGTATAAATTTATATTGCAAATGTACGCAATTGTAGAAATTCAAGGACAACAATTTAAAGTAGAAAAAGGTCAAAAGTTGTTCGTTCATAAAGTAGCTGGAGACAACGGATCTGATTTCGAAGTAGAAAAAGTATTATTGGTTGACAACAGTGGAGCTGTAACAGTTGGTGCTCCTTATGTAAGTGGTGCTAAAGTTGTACTTACAGTCGGAGATGATGTGAAAGGCGAAAAAGTTTTAGTTTTTCACAAAAAAAGAAGAAAAGGACATCGTAAATTGAACGGTCACCGTCAACAATTTACTGAAGTTACAGTTAAAGATATTATTGCTTAATCAGTTAAAATTTAGAAGAAAATGGCACACAAGAAAGGTGTAGGTAGCTCGAAGAACGGCCGTGAATCGGAAAGTAAACGATTAGGCGTTAAAGCATTTGGTGGTGAAACAGTAAAAGCTGGAAACATCATCGTTCGTCAAAGAGGAACAGCTCATCATCCAGGTGAAAATGTGGGTATCGGTAAAGACCATACTCTATATGCATTAGTTGATGGAGTAGTAGTTTTCCGCAGAAAGAAAAACGAAAGATCATTTGTGTCTGTTCTTCCTAAGACGGAAGCAGAAGCTTAATCTATTTGATCTTAATCATATAAAGCAGACTGAATGTAAATTTAGTCTGCTTTTTTATATATAAGTCGAATGATGTATGTGTATGGGGAGTAAAGTTATTGTGCAGGTGATTTTATCTTTTTTACCGATTCTATAGCCTGAATAAGAGTGTCCAAAGATGGTAGTTTTTTTCTTACATCATGCCGAAGTTTGTTGAAATCGAGTCTGTTTACCATTTTTTCTACTTGCCATTGTTTTTTAGTATACGATTTACCTACTAATTTGTATATACGATTTAGATCTTCCGATGGATGTTCTCTGGATACCGGATCTACAGTATAAGGATCGAATCCTAAGTGATGCTCTATAAAACGACCTGTAAGTCTTTTATCTATTTTCATGAAGTGGCTGGTTTCGGCAAGAAACCATGTTTCAACTTCTCTTACTGCGACAACTATATCAAAGGGGCTATTCAGGTTTCTTAATGCGTATGGCAAAAATTTTAAACCTTTTTCGAGTCTGGGCAACTCTTCTATCGGCAATGGGTATAAATCCCGAAGTCCTACAATGTAGTTGTAACCGCTTTCCCGAAGACTGTATATATTATCGAGTATTTCGGATTTTACGCGGTTGTCCGAGCCACAATCATATATGAGGACTGTGTATGTGGGCTTGCGTGAAATACTGTAATTCCTCACAAACTCCCGTTTCGGAGCATTAGTTCCTCCTGATATTTTCTTTTGTATAATGGTAACATTACCGCTGCCAATAATCTCTTTTACAAGCCTATTGACAAAGATTTGTTCGGTTTGTCCTTCGACAAAGAATGCAATCTTTTTCATGTGAGTTGCTTGAGACTATTCTTCTTCTTGGTTTTCGAATCCGTGCAAGTAAAAATCTGTAGCAAGGAAATCGAAGTTGTTCAATCCGGTATATTTATAATCATCAAAAATATCCTTCGAATTGACGTAATTGTAGAATAACGAATATTTAGGTAAACGTTCTATAATTGTCCAGTATTTAAGGGGTATCTTATTCATTATGTACCGATCGTTGGTAGTTATGAATATCTGGAGGTATGAGTTATTTATTTTATGAATCAGTATGTCGATAAGTGATTTGGAGCGTGCAAAGTCCAATCCTTCACCAAGATCGTCAATAAGCAGACATACCGACATTTTGCTCATTAATGAGTAGTTGAGTTGTATGATAAAAGACAGTGCACGGAACATCCCTTGAGACATATCGACTTGCAGGGTAGGGGTTGGCAGTTCTTCTTCCTGTACGGATATGCCGATTCCTCTTTTGTTCTTTAGAAGATCTACCTCACTGATGGAGTACCCTATCTGATTCATGTCGGCGATTATCGCTTGAATAAAACCGGCTCCAAAATCTTGTTTCCCTTTTGAGAATAAAGAGATTATATTATCAGGGTCAAGTCCTTTAGCTAATAGCAGGTTGTCGAATTCATCCTCTGAAACCAATAACGTGTTTTTTTCTATCTGATTAGTGAATGTATAATAACGGAGAGCATTACTCCACTCATAAATTTCTGCTATGTAGGGG
Organism: Indolivaga capnocytophagoides; assembly: GCF_036511535.1. GTDB lineage: Bacteria > Bacteroidota > Bacteroidia > Bacteroidales > Dysgonomonadaceae > Dysgonomonas_A > Dysgonomonas_A capnocytophagoides. Next base: position 784,125 of record NZ_AP028867.1, read on the forward strand.
AAATCTTCTTGGTTTGCGTGCAGCGATGTAATGAATTCGTTGTCTGATAAATCAAGCGGAATATTACCTTTTGCTTTTTCCGAAAATATACTGTTCTTTTCCCTGTTTATCTTCTCTATTCCGTTTACTGAGAGAATTTCACTGGTTATGGTAAAATCTTCAATAGTAATAGTATATTCGTATCTTGTGGAGTCTTCTTTGAGGGTTATCTGGTACTTTACATTTGGGTACTTAATCTGTGTGATTTTTTTACGTTCCGATAGTAGTCTTGCTATATCGCAGATTACCGCCAATGTACGGCTTTTGCCAACAGCATTCTTTCCCACAAACAAGTTGATATTTTGGAAGTCTGCCGGGTTACCATTCTTGTCTTCGATACCCCATTCGTATGGTTTACCTTCGTATCTTACATATCTTAGGCTTTCGATGATCATGATTTGTCCTTTATTTTCAGCTGTTTATCAAACGGCTATGATCTTATTTTTCTAATGAGAATGACTTAGACCCGATACGGTTTCCATCTGCAAAGATATCAACACGGTATGTTCCGGGCATTAAGAATTCTTCTACTTTCCAGAAAAGAGAAACATTTACTTCTTCTCCACCGTATTCTATTACACGTTTTATAGAATACTGAATGTTTCCGTTTTCGTAAGGGAATGTATTCGCTCTATTCTTTACTAATACATCGTCATCGGGTTTCATTATACGCACATAAATAGTTCTTTCCCCGGGTTCGGCTGTAATATTTTTGGTTACTGTAAATGAGACAATCAGTTGTTCTACTTTCTTTATCTTTTTCTGATCTTTACCTTTTAGATTTGTTGCCCGTACACTAATGGCGGTGGCATCTAGTTTGGCTGCACGAGTCACTTTTTCGTTTAGATTAGCTTTTTCCTGAGATACCTGATTCAAAGTACGGGTTGTTTCCTGATACTTATTAGTAATTTCTTCTTTCTCTTTCGTTAATTTTTCGTTAGCTCTATTTAGTGAATCAATCTGGGCAATATAAGATTTCAGTATTTTTCTGAGACTTGCCAATTCGTTGGTTAAACGGCTTATTTCAGCTTTGTCCGTTGCCTTTACAGTTCTCAATTCTTCTCTTAAACGCTGAACCTTAGCTTGCTCATTGCTTAATTGTTGTAAAAGAGAATCATTTTTGATTGATATCTTGAACCCTTCGTATTGTGTGTCAATGCTGGCATATTCATCTTCGAGCTGTTGTTTTGATATCTCGTTTACCTGCTGCATTTCTTCTAATTGAGATTTTTGGTTAAAGATAAAATACGCAGCAATACCCATCGCGACCAGTAACGCCACGATTATTGCTATTAATATTTGATTCTTTTTTGAAGATGTGCTTGCTTTTTGTTCCATAATTTCGTTTACTGCTAATTAGGCTTTTTAGGTCTCAGACCCATTTATTAATATCGTTCTGTTCGTTTAAGCTTTCAGATCTTTTGGTTGGCTTATTAAGTAAGCCTGCAACTATTTGTTGTGTCTGAAAGTAGGACGTTAAATACTTGCTTCTACTTTATTTTAGTACAAATATATTATGTTTTCGACAGATAATATATATATTGTTAAATACTTTATGATACTTTATGCTTAAATTGATGTATTTAAAGAAGATAACCGACTGTACCAGTTGTGCTTGTCGGAGAAATAAAAAGGTCTCTCATCTATCTTTCATTATTTTTAATAAAAAGTAAAAAATTAAATGTCTAAAATCTTCATATATTACAAATAACAAGCTAATTTTGTTTCTCTATAGAGTAATAGAACTTATTTATAACGAAAATAAGGATACACTCGTAAAAAAATGAACATAATAATATTAATATAAATACTAAAATAAGAAACCATGTCTAAAGTAACAGTCGTAGGAGCCGGAAATGTAGGTGCAACTTGTGCTAATGTTTTGGCCTTTAAAAAAATTGCAGACGAAGTTGTAATGCTTGATGTTAAAGAAGGTGTTGCAGAAGGAAAAGCAATGGATATGAACCAAACTGCTCAATTATTGGAGTTTAGTTCAAAAATAAAAGGTGTAACTAACGATTATGCGGCTACAGCTAATTCGGATGTGGTAGTTATCACTTCAGGTATTCCTCGTAAACCAGGTATGACTCGTGAAGAACTGATCGGGGTAAATGCCGGAATCGTGAAAAGCGTTGCCGAAAATATATTGAAATATTCGCCTAATGCAGTTCTGGTAATCATCTCTAATCCGATGGATACTATGACGTATCTTGCATCTAAAGTTACGGGTCTTCCTAAACATAAAGTAGTAGGTATGGGTGGTGCTTTGGATAGTTCTCGTTTTAAATATTATTTGAGTGAAGCGCTAGGTGTTAATCCTACCGAAGTTGAAGGTATGGTTATCGGAGGTCATGGTGATACTACTATGATTCCGGTTACACGTTTAGCTACATATAAAGGAATTCCTGTATCGGAATTACTATCAAAAGAGGCCTTGGATAAAGTGGTTGCTGATACTATGGTTGGTGGTGCTACCTTGACAGGCTTGTTAGGTACATCTGCATGGTATGCACCAGGAGCAGCCGGTGCGTCGGTTGTGGAAGCTATTCTGCATGATCAGAAAAAGGTAATTCCATGTTGTGTTGCTTTAGACGGTGAATATGGTCAAAGTGATATCTGTATAGGTGTACCTGTTGTACTTGGTAAAGGTGGATGGGAAAAAATTATCGATCTGAAACTAACAGCAGACGAAAAAGAAAAATTCGAAGCTTCTGCTGCAGCTGTACATAAAACAAACAGCGTACTAAAAGAAATAAAAGCTATTTGATTAGACTAAATAGCGAAAAGGTCTAAGACCTGAAATTTTTAATGATAAAGGAAATTCCGTATGGGATTTCCTTTATTTGTTCTATTTTTGCCATAATAATGAACAACACTTTTATTATTATGTATATTAGAGAATGGTATGTATTGATACTATTGATTTTCATATGTTTGCTTATTGGTTGTGATGGCAATCAAAAAAAGATTTCAGAGATAGATCAGAAACTTACTGTTTTATATGATCGAGGATGTGATATTTCAGATTCATTAGAGTTTAGGCTTGAGTTTGAATCGGCTTTATCAGATCCGCGGACTTTCTTTAATCATCTGGATAGCTTATCGACCCGAATGAAAATAAAACAGTTTAATGATATTAAATCATATGAATTGGCTATGCCTGAATGTACAAAGGTAAGCGAATCTTTTGTTGTTCAGAGTGATGAAGATTGTATATATATTCAATATCAAGGGGAGGATAAAAATGCTTACTGGCTCAAGATCGCAGAGATAAACGAAGGGCGTGCCATGTATAGAACGAAAGAATGGGTCAGAGATATTTATACCTTAGATGAGCAAGGTAAGAAATATTATGCAGTGGTGACATTTTTGTATAACGAAGAAGACGAGTTACAAACAGAAGAAGATTCTGGAGGAATGATACGTGTATATCGTAAAGATGGAAACGTATTAGTAAAAACAAATGAGTTATTCCCTTGTCGTAATATGTTTAATGAAGTACTAAGTCTGAGAATGGATAACTTTGCTTTTGATCCGAAAACAAAAACAGTATCTTATGATGAATATGGTTATACGCCAGGTGTAGATGGGGATATGAAAGTTATAGGACGTATAGAGTGGCAGTTGAGATATCATTGATTTAATCTGTTTATGAGAAATAAATTATTAGGGGTGCTATTTATGTTAGCATTTCTTACACCAGATATTTTGTCTCAGGAGGTAAGAAATATTCCAAGAGTATTAGAAAGTGTCTGGAATAAGAGACATCAGGTAAATGTTATACCAGATGATGCTTTGTCCGGAAATTACGAAATCTTAGTATATCCTTATATTCTGAGGGATGATGAGCAGGATGGAATTATCTATGCATTGGAGGTTTCGTGGGAAAGTGCGGCTATAGGCGGACGTTATATAATGGAGATTACTCCATTACAAGTATTGCTTTATAGTCAGCATGACAATCCTAATTCAAATTATTTATATTGGATGCATAATTTGCAAGATGGAGAATATCAGGTCATAAAAGCGCATCTCGAAAAACTGGCATCCGACGAGACCGATATTTTGACTGATTCTTATTCCGGTAAATTGTGTTTCATGTATAACTGGCTCTTTACGGATCCGGCCTTGCGGAATCCTGATAAGGTTGCTCGGTTAAGAGAACATACTATATACGAAAAATTATATGATCAGGCAATCAGAGATCATTTGTATCTGAATGCTTTCATCGTTGTGAAAGAAATAAATGAATGCTTGAAGAATACTCATATTGATTTTCCTGAAAAGGACGATTTTTTCAGAACAAAAATCATCCGTATGATAAATGATAAGAGCGAGTTGAATGATACCGGAATAAGTGCAGATCTAGAATAACTATAGTACACTTTTATAGCTAAATATAAAAGTTTTCCACATCAATGTCAATGAGAATTTATTGCATTTGGGGATAAAAAAAAATATCGTTACTTTTGTTTAAATTAATCTGATTTTATTGTAACTTAATAAAACTAAATATATGAGATTTGTTGTATCTAGTACTGCTTTACTAAGTCATTTGCAGTCAATAAGCAAAGTAATCAATTCAAAAAACACATTGCCTATATTAGATTGTTTCTTATTAGAACTGAACGACTCTAAACTGACGCTTACAGCTGCAGATACAGAAACACGTCTTGTAACCTCGCTCGAAGTCGGTGAAGTTGAAGGTTCCGGAAAACTGGCTATCAATGCCCGTAATCTTTTAGATCCGTTAAAAGAACTGCCCGATCAGCCATTGACATTCGAGATCAATGACGATAATCTCGAGATATTTATTTATTTCCATAATGGAAAATATAATTTTATAGGTCAAAGCGGAGAAGAATATCCACAGCCTAAAGAATTGAAAGAAACAGCTATCAGTCTGACAATTGATCCTCTGTTGCTGTGTACTGCTATCAACCGTACATTGTTTGCCAGTGCTGATGATGAGTTAAGACCTGTAATGAATGGTATCTATTTTGATATCACAACCGAAGATCTTACATTCGTTGCTTCTGATGGGCATAAGTTGGTTCGAAGTAAAACTTTGTCGGTAAAAGGCTCTGAAAGAGCTTCTTTTATCCTGCCCAAGAAACCTGCGAACTTATTGAAGAGTTTGCTTCCCAAGGAAAATGAAGAGGTAAATATCAAATTTGACGAAAATAATGCTTATATAACTCTGTCGAGCTATACTATGACTTGCCGTTTTATAGAAGGACGCTATCCTAATTATAATTCGGTAATTCCGAAAGACAATCCCAATAAAGTAGTAGTAGACCGTCTTTCATTTCTGAATGCATTGAAGAGAGTTTCGGTATTTTCTAATCCTGCAAGCAGTCTGGTGCGTTTGCAGTTATCAGACAATCAGATGTTGGTATCGGCTCAGGATATTGATTTTTCGACAGCAGCCGAAGAAACAATTCCTTGTCAATATGAAGGCACTGCAATGAATATCGGTTTTAAATCAAACTTTCTGATTGAGATATTAAACAATATTCCGGCAGCGGAAGTTTCATTGGAATTGTCAGATCCCTCAAGAGCAGGACTTATATTTCCAATTGAAAAAGAGGAGGGCGAAGATTTGCTGATGCTTCTTATGCCTATGATGCTAAACGATTAAAAGAAGTTACTAACACAAAATATCTAAAGCATTATCATTTCCGGCTTCGGAGATGATAATGCTTTTTAAAGGCTTATAATAATGGAATTAAATCTTAAGAATCCGATCGTTTTTTTTGATCTGGAAACAACCGGAACTAATATTACTCATGACAGGATCGTCGAAATTTCGGTCTTGAAGGTTTTCCCGAATGGAAAGCAAGACATAAAGACAAAACGGATCAATCCTGAAATGCCCATCCCTGCGGAATCGACAGCAATACATGGTATTACAGATGAAGATGTAAAGGATGCTCCGACTTTTCGTCAGGTTGCAAAATCATTGGCAGACCAAATCGAAGGATGTGATTTAGCAGGTTTTAATTCCAGTCGATTTGATATACCTTTATTGGCAGAAGAATTTTTGAGAGTTGGTCTTGATGTCGACTTTTCAAAGAAAAAGCTGATAGATGTACAGATTATCTTTCATAAAAAGGAACAACGTACATTAGAAGCTGCCTATCGTTTTTATTGCGATAAAAATTTGGAAGACGCACACTCCGCTGAAGCAGATACTTTAGCAACTTTTGAAGTTCTGAAGGCTCAGCTCGATAAATATGATGATTTGCCGAATGATATGGCAAAATTGGCAGAAGAATATTCGTTCTTTAATGATAATGTCGATTTGGCAGGACGTATTATCCGAAATGAGAACGGAATCGAAGTTTTCAATTTCGGTAAACATAAAGGAAAGCCTGTATCGGAAGTTCTACGTGTTGAACCGAGTTTTTATGCCTGGATGATGGATGCCGATTTTCCATTAAATACCAAACAAGCTTTAACTAAAATCAGGCTGAGAGAAATGAATAAGTAAACTATTCAACTATACCCGATTGTATATTCTAAATAATAGACTATCTTTGCAGTCGCTTTTCCGGCAAGCCCGTGTGATGGGAAATAAGGAATAGTCCTTAATTTTGAGTAACACATTTAAAATTAGAAAATGAAAACATTTGAATTAAAAGGATCTTTAAGATCAGATTTAGGAAAAAAGGCTACAAAAGCTGTTCGTAAAGAAGGAATTATCCCTTCAGTAATTTATGGTGGTGAAAAATCAACAGAAGCTATATCTTTTGGTGTTGCGGCATCGGATGTGCGTAAATTGATCTACACTCCAGAAATTTTCTTGGTAGATTTAAGCCTTGATGGAAAAGCTTACAAAGCTATATTGAAAGACATTCAATTTCATCCGGTAACAGATGAAGTTCTTCATTTAGACTTCCTTCATGTATTCGAAGATAAACCAATCGTAATAGAAGTACCTGTTGTGCTTGACGGTCTTGCTGAAGGTGTGAAAGCCGGGGGTAAATTGTCATTAGATACTCGTAAGTTGAAAGTTAAAGCATTGTATAATGCCGTACCTGAAAAACTTCATATCAATATAGAGCATTTAGCATTAGGAAAATCTATTCAGGTTGGAGAACTAAGCTTCGATGGACTTGAATTATTGAATGCTAAAAATGCCGTTGTATGTCGTGTTCAATTGACTCGTGCTGCAAGAGGTCTTGCTGCGAAGGGCGGTAAATAATAAGAAAATTGATGAAGTACTTGATTGCCGGTTTGGGCAACATTGGTGCAGAGTACCAATATACCCGCCACAATATAGGATTCAGAGTATTGGACGCTTTAGCTAAAGCGTCCAATATTGTTTTCATAGATAGACGTTATGGTGAAGTTGCTGAGCTGAAAGTAAAAGGCAAAACTTTGATACTATTGAAGCCATCGACCTATATGAATCTAAGTGGAAATGCTGTAAGGTACTGGCTGAAAGAAGAAAAAATTCCGGTTGAGAACTTGCTGGTTGTAGTTGATGATTTGGCTTTACCTTTTGGTTCCCTTCGTCTGAAAGGAAAGGGGAGTGATGCCGGACATAATGGATTGAAGAATATTCAATCTGTATTGGGTACACAAGTTTATTCGCGCCTGCGTTTTGGCATTGGCAGTGAGTTTTCAAAAGGGCGTCAGATAGATTATGTATTAGGCGAATTTTCGGATGAAGAAGAGAAGTCTCTTCCCGAGAGACTCGAAACTGCAGACGAAATAATAAAAAGTTTCTGTCTTGCAGGATTGCAGAATACAATGAATCAGTATAATAATAAATAGGTGAATTGAACTGCTAAGGTCTCAGACCTATTTATTACTTTGGTAAATAAAAACAGCCAAAAGCTGTTATAAACTCTAAGTATATCAATAAAATACTTTCTTTTACAGAGATCTATTGTTATGAAAGAAGGAAAAAATGAGGTTCGTATAGATAAGTGGCTATGGGCAGTCAGGCTTTTTAAGACTAGGACAATTGCTGTAGAGGCTTGTAAAAAAGGACGTATAGCTATATCCGGAACAACTATAAAACCATCCCGAAATATCAAAGTCGGAGAGGTAATACAGGTTCGGAAGCCTCCTATAACATATTCGTTCGAAGTTTTGGCTTTGGCTGATAAAAGAATGGGAGCCAAGTTAGTCCCCGAATTTATGAAAGATGTTACCCCGGCTTCAGAGTATGCTATACTTGAAGTTAGTAAAGCAAGCGGTTTTGTCGATCGTGGCAGAGGTTTGGGACGTCCTACCAAAAAAGAAAGACGAGACCTTGATGAATTTATAGACGATTCATTTTTTGATGAATGGGACTTTGATTCGGATGAAGGATAACAATAAAAAAGGTTGCAAGAATATAACTTGCAACCTTTTTCTTATTCATATTTCTATAATTATTCTACGTTAACAGGAGATTTCTGTACAACCTTGATCTTATTAGTTTCCTTGTCAAGAGTTGCTTCTATTATATCTCCTTCTTTCAGATTACCTGTCAATATCAACTCTGCAATCTCATCTTCCAGATATGTTTGTATAGCTCTTTTCAAAGGTCTGGCTCCAAATTGGATATCATATCCTTTGTCTGCAATGAAACCTTTAGCTTCATCTGTCAGAACCAATGTGTAACCAAGCTCTTTGATCCGGTTGTTGAAGTCAGACATATCGATATCGATGATCTTATTAATAGACTCTCTGCTCAATTGATCGAATGTGACAATGTCATCAATACGGTTCAGAAACTCTGGTGAAAATGTCTTGTTTAGGGCTTTCTGAATTATACCTCTTGAATATTCATTATTGATATTGTCAATTGCATTTCCTGCACTGAATCCAACCCCCTTACCGAAGTCTTTCAATTGACGTGTTCCTACGTTGGATGTCATAATCAGAATAGTATTCTTGAAATCTATCTTATGTCCCAAACTATCGGTTAAATGTCCTTCGTCCAACACTTGCAAAAGCAGGTTAAATACATCGGGATGGGCTTTTTCGATCTCATCAAGCAACACTACAGAATAAGGTCTGCGACGAACTTTTTCAGTCATCAAACCACCTTCTTCATAACCTACATATCCGGGAGGCGCTCCGACTAAACGGGATACAGTGAATTTTTCCATGTACTCACTCATATCGATACGGATAAGTGCATCCGGAGAGTCGAACAACTGTTCGGCTATCTTTTTAGCTAGGTGGGTTTTTCCGACTCCGGTAGGGCCTAAGAACATAAATGTTCCTATCGGTTTATTAGGATCTTTCAGTCCGACACGGTTGCGTCGTATTGCCTTAACTATTTTATCAATAGCATTGTCTTGTCCTACAACAGCTTTTTTCAGGGTGTCACCCATGCCCAGAAGTTTTAAACCTTCGGCTTCAGCAATACTTTGTACCGGAATTCCGGACATCATAGAAATAACCTCCGCTACTTTTTCTTCATCTACGGTCTGTGGTTTTTCTTTAAGCTGTTGTTCCCAGTTGGTTTCTTCCTGTTCGAGTTGAAGCAATAGCTGACGTTGTTTATCTCTGAAACTTGCAGCTAGTTCGTATTTTTGAGCTTTTACTGCATTCGTCTTCTGGTCCACTATTTCTTTTAAAGAATTCTCTAATTCTTCGATGATCGGCGGAACGTGTATGTTAGACAAGTGCATCCTAGAACCGGCTTCATCCAAGGCGTCAATAGCCTTATCCGGGAAGTTACGGTCGGTTATATATCTGTCGGTCAGCTTTACACAAGCCTCAAGAGCAGCATCAGTATATTTTACATTGTGATGCTCTTCGTAACGTTCTTTGATGTTCTTTAATATCTGAAGAGTTTCTTCGGCTGTAGTAGGTTCTACCAATACTTTTTGGAAACGTCTTTCGAGTGCGCCGTCTTTTTCGATATTTTTACGGTACTCATCCAAAGTGGTTGCTCCAATGCACTGTATTTCACCTCTGGCCAATGCTGGTTTCAACATATTAGCGGCATCTAGAGAACCTGTTGCTCCTCCAGCTCCGACAATTGTATGAATTTCATCTATAAACAAGATTATATTCGGATTTTTAGACAATTCATTCAGAATCGCTTTGATACGTTCCTCGAATTGTCCTCTGTACTTGGTTCCGGCTACAACCGATGCCATATCCAGAGAAATAACCCTCTTGTCGAAAAGAACTCTCGATACTTTTTTTTGTATAATTCGCAAAGCTAGTCCTTCAACGATAGCCGATTTACCAACGCCAGGTTCACCGATCAATATCGGATTATTTTTCTTGCGGCGGCTAAGTATCTGTGCCAATCGTTCTATTTCTTTCTCGCGACCTACTATCGGGTCTAACTTATTTTCTTGCGCAGCCTTTGTCATATCCGTACCGAAGTTGTCGAGTACAGGTGTGTCTGAGGCTTGACGAGACTGCTGGGTATTGACATTCTGGTATGGCGCAGCATTGTCCAGAGAGTCATCATCCTCGTCGTCGGTAAAATCTGCCCCCATTTTAGGTGACAAATCTTTATCTATTTCTTCTTCTGTTGAATTTTTGATATACATAAATGCTCCTGCGTAATTAAGGTTTCTCGATTCTAAAGTCTGTGCGGCAATGTTGTCACTATCTTTTAATATCGCCAGTAACAGATGTTCCGAATCGGTTTCTTTACTTTTAGTTAAACGAGCTTCTAATATGCTCAATCTTAATATTTTTTCAGTGCTTTTAGTTAAAACTACCTCTTTATTATCTGAATTGAGAGGCATATCTTGTTGGCTGATAATGCGACTGTCTACATCCAGCTTCAGATCATTCAGGTCTATCCCGAAGTCATTCAATGCCTGTACGGCCAATCCTTCCCCATTTCTAAGAATACCGAGCATCAAATGTTCAGGTCCCAGATATGAGTTCTGAAGACGTCCTGCTTCTTCACGGCTGTAGCTCATGATCTTGCGGACTCTTTGCGAAAAGTTATTTTCCATAATCTTTTATACCTTTTATTTGATGTTTCCATTTTTTGATATACAAATTCAACTTATAATGTTGCTATTTTTATATCCACAGACTATAAACAAAAATGATGCCATAAAAGTTGTAGTCATATTTATTATCCATATTCAATAGATGTATGCTATGATACCACCATAATTAATAAGCATATGAGATGGGTTAATCTGCCCTGTAAACTAAATATAAATATAGTGTTTTGAAAGATATCCTCACTCTTAAATATCAAAATAATTGTCTTATGTCTGTTTTATTTCTTATTATTTTAATCTTTTCATTATATATAAGACTCTAAATAGTTGATATTGTTGCACAAATAACAGACAGGTGAAAATGATGTTTTTACTTTTGTCTACTTGTTAGTATATTTGTGTTTAAATATGAATAAATAGGTCTTTGACTTTAAATATATAATACTTTTTGTAAAAGAATAGGCTTTAAATGGTTAAAAGTGTAAAATTGAGTGTTTTTTTGATTGAATTACAGTTTGAAATTTAGTGGTATGTTTTGAAATGGTCAGAGGTAGCTGCTTTTATGCTTGATAGGTAAATAAAATAGGCTGAGAACTTAATATCTTTTATTTTGATAAAGATTGACAAAAGGAGAGCAAACTCAATTATTTTTTTTATTTTTGTCACTCATGTATCAGCCGGTGTTAAACGTTTATGTTTTTGATTAAAACAAACTCTTGCTGTTATGTTGGGTTAGTTAATAAATAGGTCTGTGACCTTAGTATAGATAAGTATAATAATGAAGACGTCAGAGCCTGAGCTAAACTCTCCCGAGTCAGCTCCTAAAGATGGAGGTGTGTCTGCAAAAAGTGCAGCATTGACCTTGGATCAGATTCAAAATTTTGAAGGAAAGTATCCCAAACAGTTGTGGTATCTGTTTACGGTGGAAATGTGGGAACGGTTTTGTTTCTACGGAATGCGTGGAATTCTGACTATTTTTATGGTCGATCAGCTATTCCTTCACGAAAAAGAAGCTAACCTCAAATATGGGGCAATACAAGCTTTTGTTTATGCCTTTACTTTTCTTGGTGGTATCTTTGCCGATAAAATTCTCGGATTTAAAAAATCGTTGACTTTTGGTGCATTGATGATGATACTTGGTAATTCATTAATTGCAATAGCTCCACACGATTTCTTTTACATAGGTATCACTTTATCTGTTATAGGTACTGGTTTCTTTAAGCCGAATATATCATCTATGGTCGGTTTTCTTTACAAGGACGGAGACTCTCGAAAAGAAGCTGGTTTCAGTATGTTTTACGCGGGTATTAATGTCGGAGCTTTTCTGGGAGGAGCAATCTGTGTCTGGCTAGGTAAAGATCACTCATGGAGTTTGGCCTTTTTGGCTGCGGCTATCGTTATGTTTTTAGGCTTGATAACCTTTACTTTCACTAAAAAATATCTTGGGCCCATTGGTGATAGTCCTCTGAATGAGGCTTTGCCAAAAGTGAGATTGAAAAAAGAAATATTTGTATATATCATCGCTATTCTTACTATTCCTTTAATATATATAATGATCCAGAATACCGATTATACTGATTATTTCATGTATACAGTCGGACCTTTAGCTGTTATTTATTTCGGTTATCAGTTTTCGAAAATAGCTTCGAGTGCCGAACGTAAGAAGCTTACTGCAGCTTTTATCCTGATCCTTTTATCTATTATATTTTTCGCATTATTTGAACAAGCAGGAGGATCTTTAGCCTTGTTTGCTAAAAATAATCTACACGATAAACTTCTTTTCTTTCATGTCGATCCTAATATTGTAAATAATGGAGCTAACGCTCTTTTTGTGATCCTGTTCAGTCCATTACTCGGATTGTTATGGGTCTGGCTCGATAAAAGACGTTTGGAACCTAATACAGTTGTTAAATTCGGTATTAGTTTCGTTTTATTGGCTTTATCATATTATATATTCTTTTCTACAAAATTATTTGCTGATGGTAATGGTATGACATCTTTGAATGTGTTTACCGGAGCTTATTTTGTTATGACAATATCGGAACTTTGTTTGTCGCCGATAGGGTTGTCTATGATAACAAGTCTTTCTCCAAAACATCTTTCAGGTATGATGATGGGACTTTGGTTCTTGGCAAGTGCCTACGGACAATATCTGGCAGGGTTGATCGGAGCTGGAATTTCTAATCCGAATGAAAATGCTTCATTATTGGAAAAACTGGATTCTTATACATGCGGATACGGACAATTGGCTCTGTATGCAATTATAGTAGCTGTAGTAGTGCTTGTATTTGCTCCAATGGTAAGAAAACTGATGCAGGAAGTGAAATAAGGTCTCAGGCCTTTTGATTAAGTTTGTTTTAAAATGCATCTAAAATGTCATATTTGGAAAATCAATAAACGGGTCTATGACCTTAATTAAAATAAATAATTTATGTCGACTGAAACAAAAGTGTATAGAGAACCCTCCGATAAGACCTTTCTAGGGCACCCTGTAGGTCTCTATTTATTGTTCTTCACTGAACTATGGGAACGCTTTTCGTATTACGGAATGCGTGCTATCTTGGTGTTATATCTGACCAAATCGTATATCGAAGGAGGTTTAGGATTCGAGGAATCTTATGCCAGTCTTTTATATGGATCGTTTACCGGCTTGGTTTACTTTACTCCGCTTATCGGGGGATGGCTTGCCGATAAATACCTTGGACATCGTAAGGCTATAACTATAGGTGGTATCACCATGTTCTTGGGGCAGATGGTTTTGTTTCTGGTGGCTACTAAAGCCGGAATGTATTCCGGGTTATTCTTGCTGATTATAGGTAACGGTTTTTTTAAGCCTAATATATCTACTCTGGTAGGTGGTTTGTATAAGCCGGGTGATGCAAAACGTGATTCTGCATTCTCTATCTTTTATATGGGTATCAATGTCGGAGCATTCTTTGCACCTCTTGTAGTCGGTCTTTTTGCTAATCAATGGTTTGCAGATGTAGACGGAGTTACTGGAGAGATAATCCGTCATGCCTATAACTATGGTTTTCTGGCAGCTGCGATTGGTATGCTTGTAGGGCAGATATTGTTTAATACATTATCTAATAAATATCTGGGAGATCTCGGTGTTGATCCTGTTGGTGATGGTGCTGAAGAAGAAGCGGTCGCTGAATTAGACAAAGTGGTTGAACATAAAACTCCTCTAACAAAAGAAGAAAAACAACGTACAATTGCGATTTTTGTATATTTCTTCTTTGCAATATTCTTTTTTGCAGGTTTTGAGCAAGCCGGATCTTCATTTACTCTTTATACTGAAAAATTCTTAGATAGAAGTATCGGAGGATTTACAGTGCCTACAGAATGGTTTCAATCTATCAATCCTTTCTTCATCGTTTTATTGACACCTGTATTTGCTCTGTTCTGGCCTTCGAAAGCCGGACAAAAAGTGACTACTCCGGTCAAGATGGGTATGGGGTTGATGCTTCTTGGTGTCGGATTTTTATTTATGGTCGGCGCATCGGCTAGTAGAGGAGGAGACTCTGCTGATATTGCAGTTAAAGCAAGCATGTGGTGGATGGTCTTTACATATCTGTTGCATACAATGGGTGAGCTATGCTTATCGCCGGTGGGTCTTTCTACAGTAACTAAGTTAGCTCCGGTTAAATTGGCTTCTTTGTTGATGGGGGTATGGCTACTATCTTCTTTCTTCGGAAACCTTATAGCCGGTCAGGTGGCAGCAGCTACAAGCTCAATGGGAGCAGGATCTGTTTATCAGGTTTTAGCGATTGCCGCTATAGCTTTTGGTGTGGCATTGCTATGTCTTAACAGAGTTTTACTGAAAATGATGCATGGAGTAAGATAAATAATAAAGATATAATAAGCAACAGACGGCTTTCGAATTCTTATTCGGAAGCCGTTTTTGTGTCTATGTGTATATTTAACACTAGGCTTTCGTCTTTTCATCTGAAGAAATAATATTTTTGTGTATAACTAAATGTGTTTTGCGATGAAACTTAATAATAAAATGAAAAAATATATCTTTATCATATGTGGAACAATCAGTCTCTTCCTCGGACTTTTAGGACTGATTACTCCTGGATTGCCTACTACTCCTTTTATCTTACTTACAGGAGCTTTGTATGCTAAAAGCTCTCCAACTTTATATAAGAAACTAGAGGGTAATAAGCTTACCGGTATGTATCTAAAGAGACTCGAAACCGGACTTAGCTGGAAGGTGAAAATTATTTCTATCGGTTTTATGTGGGTAATGATATGTATCTCAGCTTTCTGGGTTTTCAGAGATAATTATACGATGCACTACCTGATGTTAGGGCTAGGGGTGATAGGTACTGTGGCTCAGTTGATAGCTCTGAGAAAGAGAAAACCGAAGGTTATGACTCAGGAAAGCCCTGTGGAGATCAATAATTCCGAAAATATAGAAAAAATTGATGAACAATATAAATAAATTATAAGTTATATAGGGAAATGGTTTGTCAAAAATTTTGCCATTCTGTTAGATTTAATTTTCTTTGTGTAAGTAATATTAACGGATAAACCTACCCAAATATAAACTTATCAAATAATTATGAGCGAAAAAGATCAACAAAATCAGATACAGATCGAATTAACTGAAGATGTGGCACAAGGTTCTTATGCTAATTTGGCAGTAATCACACATTCATCGTCTGAGTTTGTGCTGGACTTTATCCGGATAGTACCCGGTGTACCTAAGGCTAAGGTAAAATCTCGTGTAATTTTGTCTCCGGAACATGCTAAACGCTTGCTGTTAGCTTTGAATGACAATGTTAGCCAGTACGAAAAAATACATGGAAAGATAAATCTGGAAGGTGGTTCTGTTGGGGATTTTACTCCGGTAGGACAGGCTTAATTCCGTGTTTTGTAGACTTAGTCATAGACCTGTTTTACGCACGGGCTAAGAGGAAATCGGCACATCGATATATATTTTTTGAGTGAAGCTGGTTAGGTTTGGTTTTTCGGAATCGGACTATATCGTTTTCTATTAAGAATAGATGTGCATGTAGATTCCTCTTTTTTTAATTTTGAACCTGAACTGAATACTATGAATTATATGAATAAATTAGTAATGGTGAAAATAAATTACGTTTGAATCCGGTGTTTTATACTTATGTTCAATCATCTTTTATGTGTCAGGAAATGAATGGCAAATCGGATGTGAAAAAACGAAAAATAGAATTAACTAATATATCGTCTATCTTATGGAAATTTTAAACTCTTCACTGATTGACTGGTCGAGAGCACAATTTGCTCTGACAGCTATGTATCACTGGCTGTTTGTTCCATTAACATTAGGACTAGGGGTCATAATGGCTATAATGGAAACGGCATACGTCCGCACAGGAAACGAGCAGTGGAAAAAAACTGCAAAATTCTGGATGAATATTTTCGGGATAAACTTTGCAATAGGTGTTGCAACAGGTATTATCATGGAATTTCAGTTCGGAACCAACTGGTCTAATTATTCGTGGTTTGTAGGGGACATTTTCGGTGCACCTTTAGCTATTGAAGCTATTGTTGCATTTTTTATGGAAGCCACATTTATCTCCGTTATGTTTTTCGGATGGACTCGTGTAAGCAAAAAAATGCACTTGGCTGCAACATGGTTGACAGTTACAGGTGCGACACTTTCAGCATTGTGGATATTAATTGCTAATGCTTGGATGCAATACCCTATAGGTATGGAGTTCAATCCGGACACTGTTCGTAATGAGATGACAGATTTCTGGGCAGTTGCTTTATCGCCCGTTGCGATTAATAAGTTTACTCATACAGTCGCTTCGAGTTGGGTATTCGGTGCTGCATTTGTAGCCGGAATTACAGCTTGGTATATGTTGAAAAAAAGAGAACCCGAATTTACAAAGCAAAGCATGAAAGTTGCGGCTATTTTTGGTTTTGTGGGTATTATTCTGACAGCTTGGACTGGTCATGGATCTGCACAGCAAGTAGCCGAGAAGCAACCAATGAAACTGGCTGCAATGGAAGGTTTATACGAAGGTAAGGAAGGGGTTGGACTTATAGCCTTTGCTATACCGAATCCCGATAAAAAATCTTATGATGACGGAGTAGAACCATACATCCTGAAAATTGAAATACCTAAAGGATTATCTGCCCTAGGGTTTAGTGATTTCGATGCATTTGTACCGGGTATAACAGATATTATAAAAGGAGGGTATAAAGACTATAAAGGCGATGTTCAATTGTCTTTTGCAGAAAAACAAATTGCAGGTAAAAAAGCTATTCAGGCTTTATCTGATTACCAGACCGCACAAAAAGATGGCGATGCAGTTGCTGCCGAAAAAAATAGAACTATTCTGAAAGAAAATTATGCATATTTCGGTTATGGATACTTAGATAGCCCCGATCAGCTAGTGCCTAATATTCCGTTGGTATTTTGGTCATTCCATATAATGGTTTATCTGGGAGGATTCTTCGGTGCATTCTTCTTATTACTATGGTTCCTGAACTATAAGAATAAGCTCGAAAATACTAAATGGATGCTATGGATTTCGATTCTTTCTGTTCCATTGGTTTATGTTTGTAGTCAGGCAGGCTGGTTAGTTGCCGAAATAGGTCGTCAGCCATGGACTATACAGGATGTGCTGCCTTTACAGGCTGCTGTTTCAGCGTTGAGTGTTGAGTCTGTGAAAATTACATTCTTTATATTCTTTGTACTGTTTACTGCTCTTCTGATCGCTGAAATACGTATTATGTTGAATCAGATTAAAAAAGGACCTAAGGCCGAATAAGGTTGGATGTCATAATAAATAAGAGGTCTTGGACTATAAAAATATAATAACTATGATTGATTATTCATTTTTGCAACATTACTGGTGGTTCATCATTAGTTTGATTGGAGGTATATTCGCATTCTTACTATTTGTACAGGGAGGACAATCTATGTTGTTTTCTTTAGGAAAAGAAGACCGCCACCGTTTTTTGATGGTAAATGCTCTGGGGCGTAAATGGGAGTACACATTTACAACTCTGGTAACTTTTGGAGGAGCGTTATTTGCTTCGTTTCCCTTGTTCTATTCGACTAGCTTCGGTGGTGCATACTGGGTTTGGATGCTTATCTTATTCTGCTTTGTTATTCAAGCGGTATCTTATGAATACATGTCGAAACCCGGTAATACATGGGGACGTAAGACTTATCAGACGTTTTTATTTATTAATGGGTTATTGGGGACTTTCCTTGTAGGTGTGGCTATAGCAACATTCTTCACAGGTGCAGAGTTTGCTGTGAATAAAGGTAATATAGCGAATTTGGGAGTGCAAAATGTAACCGGATTGGTTATAAGCCAATGGCAAAACCCCTTACACGGACTCGAAGCTCTTGGCGATTTCCGTAACTGGTGCTTGGGGCTCGCAGTATTCTTCCTTGCACGTACCATTGCCTGTTTGTTCTTTATCAATCGTCTGGCTGATGAAGAACTTGTAGCTCGTTCCCGTAAATTTTTAATATATAATGCAATTCCTTTTGTGGTATTCTTCCTTGCATTTGTTATTTGGACCTTATTATCTAAAGGATATGCGGTCGATCCAACAACAAAAGTTGTAAGTGAAGTTGCTAATAAATACTTCTTCAACCTGATTCAATTACCGATAGTTGGTATTGTATTCTTAGTTGGAGTTGTGTTAGTGTTATTTGGTATTATTAAAACGGTTATCTCTAAAACGTTCTCATCAGGTATCTGGTTTAGCGGATTGGGTACAGTATTAGCCGTTTGCAGTTTGTTGTTGATTACCGGTTTTAATAACACTCCTTACTATCCATCATCGGTGGATCCCCAAAGCTCATTAACTATACAAAATTCATCGTCAAGTGAGTTTACTCTTACTGCTATGTTTTATGTATCGTTGCTGGTGCCTTTTGTATTAGGATATATTATCTATGCTTGGAATGCTTTAGAAAAGAAGAAATTCAAGAAAGAAGATTTGAAAGAAGACGGACACGTTTATTGATTCGGATCTTATAATAAGAATAGGATAGGGGATGACAATTAAGTCATCCTCTATTTTTTTATCTATACTTAAAAAATACACATTACAATTATGGCAAAATACACAGAAGAACTAGGCACGAAAATACACCGATTTCAAAGAAATGACAGATGATGCCCGTACCGATATTCGATAAGTAATGAGAGTGAATAATGATCAACAATTATTATTCACTGATCTTGTTACTTTTGTTACCTTTTAAGAATGTTTCTTAAATCAATATACCTTATCAAAAAATAGGATAAGTTTTCAGATTGAATCTAATGATATTTTTGTACTTTTGCATACTTAGAAGTCGCAGAGTTATTTGTTGCTTTGACAAATAAACGATATTAATTAAGGTTTTAGCCTTTTTAATCACTTTGATAAGAGGAAGATACAAAAAGTATTATTACTAAAAGCTATTTTGATAAATATTACTTTTGCTTACTCAGGATGAAGTGGTATGTTTGTTTGTGTTTGTTTTTTATTGATTTTATAAATATCTATAATAAAATATACAATCGTGACTGATACTAAGTACATTTTTGTAACCGGGGGCGTTATATCTTCTTTAGGGAAAGGTATTATAGCATCTTCACTCGGTAAACTACTCCAAGCAAGAGGTTATAAAGTAACTATCCAGAAATTAGACCCGTATATCAATATTGATCCGGGTACCCTTAATCCTTACGAACACGGCGAATGTTATGTTACGGTTGATGGTCATGAAGCTGACCTTGATCTTGGGCATTACGAACGTTTTTTGAACGAGCCGACTCACAGAGATAATAACATTACCACCGGACGTATTTATCAGAATGTGATAAATAAAGAACGTAAAGGTGATTATCTCGGGAAAACAGTTCAGATCGTACCCCACATTACGGACGAAATACGACGTAATATCAAACTTTTGGGTGCAAAATATAACTATGATTTTGTTATTACCGAAATCGGAGGTACTGTAGGTGATATAGAATCCCTGCCTTTTATCGAAAGTGTTCGTCAACTGCGTTGGGAGTTGGGGGCAAAAAACAGTTGCTGCATACACTTAACATATGTGCCTTATATTGCTGCTGCCGGGGAGGTTAAAACCAAACCGACCCAACACTCTGTTAAAAGTTTGCAATCTTCAGGAGTACAGCCTGATATGCTGGTTCTTAGAACTGAGCATCCATTAAATAAAGACATTCTTCGCAAAGTTGCTCTTTTTTGCAATGTAGAAGCTGACGCTGTGGTACAATCAGTGGATGTATCGACCATCTATGAAGTACCATTGAAAATGCAAGAACAGGGTATGGACGAAACCGTATTGCGTAAACTTGGTATTGCAGCCGGACCTAAACCGGACCTGAAACCTTGGAAAGATTTTCTGGATAAGAAAAAGAATGCAAAAGATACAATCACTATCGGACTTGTTGGGAAATATGTGGAGCTACACGATGCTTATAAGTCGATAAATGAATCATTGTTGCAGGCTTCGATATACAACGATCGTAAACTGGATTTGCAATTTATACATTCGGACAAATTGACCGATGAAAATGTAGCTGAAAAGCTGTCACATCTCGATGGCATAGTTATTGCTCCTGGATTCGGACAAAGAGGTATCGAAGGAAAATTCATTGCGTTGAAGTTTGCCCGTGAAAATAATTATCCGACTTTCGGTATTTGCTTGGGTATGCAGTGTATGGTGATAGAATATGCCCGCAATGTTTTGGGGCTGGATGATGCTAACTCTACAGAAATGAACCCTCAGACTTCATATAAGGTAATAGACTTGATGGAAGAACAGAAGAATATTACGAATATGGGAGGATCAATGAGGCTTGGAGCATATAAATGTGCATTAGGTAAAGGAAGCCTTGTACATGAAGCGTACGGAAAGGATGTCGTTGAAGAACGTCACCGCCACCGTTTTGAATTTAATAATGAATTTAAAGCTCAGTTCGAAGAGTCGGGAATGAAATGTACAGGTACTAATCCCGAAACAGGATTAGTGGAAGTCGTGGAAATTCCTTCTCTCAAATGGTTTTTAGGAGTACAATTCCATCCTGAATATAATAGTACAGTATTGGCTCCGAATCCGTTGTTTATGAGTTTTATTAAAGCTGTCATTGCTAATAAACAACATTAAGTATTAATGCAACTCTAGTTGGAGATTTTATTCTCTGTTGTATTTATACCAAGTAAAGGAATAAAGGTCTTAGACTTAAATAATAAGTGCAGCACATCCTTATGACTTTAGTATTCGTTATAAGGATTGTTTTAATTTAGAAATTTACATAATAATCAATGGATAAAAACACAGGTATTGGCTTCGTTTTAATAGCCGCTATAGTGATTGGTTTCACCGTACTAATGAAACCCAGCCAAGAGGAGCTTGCTAAAGAGCAGAGATATCAGGACTCTATACAGAATGTACAAGCAAAGCAGGTCAAGGATGATATTAAAACCGCCGACTCTGCGGATAACGCATCAAAATCGGCGGTTGGTGAGTTCTTCGAAACAAATACCCAGGTTAGTAATGATACTGTAACAAGTGCAGATAGCGACTCTTTGGCTGTCAATGCTTTTAAACAACAAAGTGATGCGGAACAAATTGTTTCACTCGAAAATGAGAAGATAAAGATTAATATTTCTTCTAAAGGTGGACAAATGATTAGTGCTCAACTCAAGGAGTACAATACTTATAAGGGTGATTCTTTGTATCTGTTTAAGAATGATGCTCGTTTCGCTTTGGAACTGATGAACAAGAAAGGGGTTACTCTTAATACATCTGAGGCAGCTTTTAGAGTAATCAAAAGTTCGGGTAATGAGCAGACTGTTGTTATGCGGATGAATTATTCCGAAAATCAGTATATTGATTTTATCTATGCTTTGGCACCTGATGATTATATGGTCAAATTTGACATTGCTGTTGTAGGAATGCAGGATATGTTAAGTGTTGATTGTTTGGAGAGGTTTAAACTAAATTGGAATCAAAATCTTCGCAGGCAAGAAAAAAGTGAAAAGAACGAGCAACGTTATGCCCGTATCCACTATAAAGGAACAGATGGCAGCTTTGAAGAATTGAGTGATAGTCATGACGAATCGAAAGAAGTTCCAACCGGAGCAAAATGGGTTGCTTTTAAAGATCAGTTCTTTGCTTCGGTACTTATTGCAGATAATGAATTTACTTCTCCTACGTTAAATACAATGATGCTTCAGTCCGAAGATTATCTGAAAAGCTATTCCGCATCGCTTTACTTTAAACCTACATTAGGCGAAAAGGGTGCATTAGTCGGTGGGTTCAAATATTTTCTAGGACCTTTGGAGTATTACATGCTTAAAGGCTATGATGATGGTGTCAAAGATAATGCACAGCAATTGGAATTAGATAAACTAATACCTTTAGGATGGTCGTTATTCCGTATTATAAATCAGTATTTTATAATTCCACTCTTCAATATGTTGGAAAATACGGGTATGCAAATGGGACTTGTTATCTTATTACTTACGGTTATCGTTAAGATCATCATTTCCCCTCTTACATACAAGTCGTTTATGTCATCAGCTAAAATGAGAGTGTTAAAGCCTCAAGTGGATGAACTTAATGAGAAGTATCCCGGACAGGAGAAAGCAATGGAACGTCAGAAAGCGGTTATGCAGTTATACAGCCAAGCCGGAGTGAACCCGATGAGTGGATGTATCCCTATGTTATTGCAGATGCCTATTTTATTAGCATTGTTCTCGTTTTTCCCGTCTGCGATAGAGTTGCGTCATGAGAGTTTCCTTTGGGCTTCGGATTTATCGACATACGATGCTATTATAGAGTGGAATACTAATATTCCCTTCATTTCAAGTTGGCTTGGTAATCATTTGAGTTTATTCTGTATACTGATGACTGTGACTAATGTTATCTATACTAAATTCAATATGGATGCCACAAATACTGGACAGCAACAAATGCCGGGTATGAAATGGATGATGATGTTTATGCCGGTTGTATTCTTCTTTGTCTTGAATAACTACCCTTCAGGTTTGACTTATTACTATTTCTTGTCTACTTTGATGACTATTATCATTACTTTAGTTTGTCGCTGGGTAATCGATGAAGATAAGGTCTTAGCCAAATTGGAAGAAAACAAGAAGAAACCTAAGAAGAAAGGTTTTATGGCTCGCCTTCAGGAGCAAGCAGAACAAGCTCAAAGAACACAGCAGCAACAAAAAGGAAAGCCTAGTTCAATAGCTAATAAAAAGAAAAAGAAATAAGGTTTCAATTCTTTAATATAACAGAAAAGCGATTGTCTATTGACAATCGCTTTTCTGTTATTATACCTAGAAAATAGATGTTAGATACCCCGCCATTTCTGCTTGTATCTTTTTAGCTTCTGAAGCTGCCCTGTTTGCAAAGTCTTCAGTATTATCGGCATAAATAATACCTCTAGAAGAATTTACCAATAAGCCACACTCTTTAGTCATCCCATATTTTACAACTTCGGCAAGAGATCCACCTTGAGCTCCGACTCCCGGTACAAGCAAAAAATGATTAGGTGCGTGTTTTCTTATATCAGCGAACATAGAACCTTGGGTTGCTCCGACAACATACATCAATTGTTCATCTGTTGCCCATTCCTTAGATTTTTTCAGTACCTTTTCGAAAAGCCTTTCACCATTACTATCTTCTGTGAGCTGAAAATCAGCTGATCCTTTGTTAGATGTTAAAGCCAATAATATTACCCATTTATTAGGATAGATAAGAAAAGGTTTTACACTATCTTCTCCCATATAAGGAGCCACAGTTATAGCGTTTGCCTTTAGGTGTTCAAATGCTGATTTAGCATACATTTCGGACGTATTTCCGATGTCTCCTCGCTTAGCATCAAGTATAATAAACTGCTTAGGGTATTTAGTCCGAATGTATTCTATCGTTTTTTCTAAGGCCCATATACCTTTTATGCCGATACTTTCGTAAAAAGCAGTATTAGGTTTATAAGCTACACAATATGGAGCTGTAGCATCAACTATCGCTTTATTGAATGAATAGATAGGGTCTTCTTCTTCTAGAAGATGTGATGGGATTTTTGTCAAATCAGTATCTAATCCTACACAAAGGAAGGATTGCTTCTGTTTGATGTTTTCGATAAGATCTTGCTTAGTCATTGTTTATTATTTTATACTAATGGTCTCAAGACTCCAAGACTCGATGCTTCTTTGAGAGTCAGAGATATTTCTGATTACATATAATATGTCCCCGGCCTTACTGCTAAATATATAATAAGGGGTAACTTCATAAAATGCTGAAACATTATTGATAGATGTATAATAATCCTTTTCAAAAGGGATATCTTTTATCCAATAATAGCTCGAGCCATTGAATTGTTTAATCGCTGTATTAGTCGGATTATAATACGAATTCGTTTGATTTATTGCGTAAAATGTATTTGTTTTGGCATTATGATCTATCCATAAATATTCATTAGAGTAAGAGCTTTTTTCATTAAACTTGCCAATTTCCGGAAGATCATCCCATGTTGAAGTATTTATTGTTGGAGTTTTGACTATGGAACCATAAGAGCCGATCAAATAATTACCATTTTCTGTTTGAAATATTTTCTTTCCTAGACTTTGATGCCAATAGTACTCTGTATAATTATTATTATCATCTAATTTAGACAAATCCAACAGAATAACCCCATTAGGAGAAACATTTTCTCTACTTCCTATAATGTATGGTTTGTTCATAACCTTTATAAGATTACTATTTCTGTCAAGTTGCGATGAATATCGACTAAGCCTACTGGTATTTCCATCCTTAAGATTGATGGCATACAACCCGTCACCTGAGTAGGTTGTAGTATGTGTCGTAAAATAGCAATAACCATTTTCTCCTGAAACTACACTATGTGTATTTAGATCAATATTGAATTGTTTGCTTATTTTTCTTGTTGGAATATCTATCTCGGTAACAAGTTCACTGAACCCAATATAAGCAAGTTTTCCATCTTCGGTTGCACTTATGCAATTAGGCGATTTTGGTAACTCAATTATAGTTTGCTGATTGTTTTTGAAAACAACCATATTATCAGGGTTTTGAGTCAAAACATACAATTCATCATTTACTTTTGAATAATATACATCTTTTACTGTACCATTTATTGCATATATATTATCTGCATTTCCTTTCCTTCCTGATACTTTTACCTGAATAGTGATATTGGGTTTTGATTTATCATTAGTTTTTATAACAATTTTACCTTCATAGTCTTTTTCTTCTAATTTTTCTCTGTTTAATGTAAATAATACAGATTGTATAGAAAAAGGACTAATCGCTTTAGGACTGCTGCTACAAATTAACCATTCCGGCGTACTGTCAACAGACCAAACAACAATACCATTATTACTTGTATTAGTTATGGAGAGTTCTAACTGATCCTTAGATTTTCCGAAATTTAAAAGATCCGTACTTATAGATAAGGTTGGATTTCCAAGATTCTGATAAACTATATTAAATGTATAAACATTATTGTTTTGTTTGAAGTATACAGTTCCAAGCTCACTATAGCCAAGACCTCCAGAAAGATTAATATCAGAGCTGGTTCTATAGCTGAAATTTAAGATATTATTACTAACAGACCCCGTATTTGAATTTATTTCCAGCCAAGATGGATATTTGATAATCTGGCATGCCCCATCAGGAAGCCCATTAACTGTAACTTCAGCCTGAGTAAACTCAGAAACTTTTTTATCTAAAGCTAAAACTCCTTCCGTTTTTATCGGATTGTCGATATTATTCTTGTTTTCATCCAGAAAATCATTACTACAAGCTGTCAGGATTGTAATAAAACCTATCAAAACTAAATTATAAATTTTTCTCATTTTCAGTGTAGTTAGTTGTTTTTATTTGTAAAAGCGGATACCCAAGCCCAGATTCAGATGCGCCAGATTTATTTTATTGTCACCCGATAGTTTTCCGGATTGACTTTGGTAACCGTCATTAAGAGTTACTTTTCCTATTGTACCGACCATGCTGCTTAGAGTAGCTCCGATTGATATATTTTTTGAGCAAAAATATTCTATACCTATTTCGCTGTTCATCCCAATAGTTCCTCCTGTTGCAACTATATTGTAGATAGAGCGGGCTTCATCTCTATAATGAAGATAGCCGATTGCGATTTGTGCTGTTAACTGGAATGGACTGTCACTATTAAATCTTGTCTGCATATAGAAAGACGGTCCAATAAAGTTATAATACATTCTTTCATCAATGTTAAGCATCTCAATATAACCATCTCCATCCGTATCAAATGCAAGATTATTTTTCTTTGACGATGATGTGAATAAGTGATACTTTAATCCTACACCCATATTAGCTTGAAAAAGATAATGGGCATCAATATCAAGGCTTTGTCCCCATTTAAGAGTTTTGTAAAAATCTTTAGCATCTTTTGAGGCCATTCCGGCATCAATTAAACTTCTTTCGGCTTCTTTAGAGCTGGCTGTTAGATAAGATGCACTTCCTGACAAACCAAATCTCCATTTATGCTCTTGAGCCGAAGCGTAGACTGTCATCATAATAAGACTAAGAATAAAAAAAAGTCGAGTCATAGTATTAGTGTTTTAGTAGTTATAGAATGTGTGATGTTTATAATTCATTTTCTTTTAATCTCTCTGCATTTTCTGCAATAGTCAGCTGATCTATAATGTTTTGAATGTCTCCATCCATTATTGCCGACAAATTATAAAGA
The DNA here is from genome assembly GCF_036511535.1 of Indolivaga capnocytophagoides. Taxonomy (GTDB): domain Bacteria; phylum Bacteroidota; class Bacteroidia; order Bacteroidales; family Dysgonomonadaceae; genus Dysgonomonas_A; species Dysgonomonas_A capnocytophagoides. The sequence goes on from NZ_AP028867.1 coordinate 810,832, forward strand.
GTAAGATTTATCCGGTGATCGGTTACACGTCCTTGCGGATAATTATACGTTCGTATTTTTGCAGATCGGTCTCCGGTTGATACCATAGTTTTTCTTTTCGAAGCAATTTCGTCCTGATATTTTGATAACTCAATGTCGTATAGCTTTGTCCGAAGCATCAATAATGCTTTTTCACGATTAGCTAACTGAGAACGGGCTTCCTGACACTGAATCATTATCCCTGTAGGTTTATGGGTAAGTTGAACTTTTGTTTCCACTTTATTTACATTTTGTCCACCCGCACCGCTTGATCTAGCTGTCTGCCATTCAAGATCTGCAGGATTTATTTCCACATCCACTTCTTCTGCTTCGGGCAAAACTGCTACAGTGGCGGCAGATGTATGTACACGTCCTTGGGTTTCGGTTTCAGGAACACGCTGCACACGATGAACACCCGATTCGTATTTCAGAATGCCATAGACACCTTCACCAGATACGGTAAAGATTATTTCTTTAAAACCACCTGATGAACCTTCTGTATAGCTTGTGAGTTCAGTTTTCCAACCCTTCGTTTCGCAGTATTTCTGATACATACGATAAAGATCACCCGCAAATATTGCAGCTTCATCTCCCCCTGTGCCGCCACGTATCTCAACTATGGCATCTTTTTCATCCTGAGGGTCAGCAGGAACAAGCAACAGTTTTATTTCTTCTTCGAGTGAAGGTAACCTGTTGTTGGCTGATTCGAGTTCTTCTTTAGCTATCTCTTTGAATTCCGGATCTGTTTCATTTTCTAAAATACTTTTCGCTTCCGAAATACTATTTAAGACTTGTTCGTATTCATTTCTGGCATCTACGATTTTTTCCAAATCCCTGTATTCCTTGTTTAGTTTAACATAACGTTTCATGTCGGATATCACATTGGGATCTGTTATTAACTTTCCGATTTCTTCGAAACGAATAACTAATGCATCTAATTTTTCGAGGAGTGATTGTTGACTCATTATTTTGTATTAAAAGGCTTTTTAGGTCTCAGACCTTTCTGCTCTCCATTCAATAGTAATCGGCACAGCCGACTATGTCATGTCTCGGAGAAATGATATTATGTTTATTTTACTGCAAACTTACATAAAAACCGTGATTAATAAGCCTGTTGAATCAAAATCACAAGATGATTTTTTCAGAAAAGGTAACAAAAGTAACGAGATCAGTGACCAATGATTGTAGTCATTATTCATTCCCATTACCTGTCGAATGCCGGATCGTAAGCAACCTCCGTCTCCAGAGAGTCAGACTTGACTTTGAGTGCTTCTCGTCTTGCTTGCATTTCTTCTTCCGTGAAATTACCGCTGCCATTGTCTTGCAGAAATTGAAGTTGATCCGCTGCCTCTTGATTCTGTACTATGATTTCCCAGGGCACGCGAATATTTTCTACCTTCTCTTCAATTTCTCCTTCTTTAGCCATTGCCATTTTCAGGGTCTTTTCATCTGCTGAATATTCTTTCATGGTCACTGTTTTTCCGGTCAGATATATTTCACCGTACTCATCTACGGCATATTTATAACGGGTTGTAGTTACGGTATAGCCATCCTCTAATCTTTGTTTGAGTATCTGTCGGGCTTTTTGAGCCAGCCGTTCGTCACGACCTGCACGGGCATCATCTATCATTTCTTTGAAATCGGTGTATTTCCGTGCCCATTGATAGAATGTTTTACGGCTGATGCTGTTCATTGTACAGATTTCACCCAATGTATACTCGTCTTGTTCTATTGCATCCGCTATTTTCTTGCCTAGTTGTTCTGTGTATTTTGCCATAATTGTAAAGTTTTTTTTAGGTATAGATAAAAAAATCTAAATCCGATTGTTGTTTGGATTTAGATTTTACCTAAGGTCTGTGACCTTAATACTTAATAGAGCCATATTGTTATGGCTAAAATGCTTGTTACGATATCAAACTATGTACAAAAGGAATCAACAGAGCGGTCATAACACCCATCAGTCCGATAGCTAATCCACTGATAGCGCCTTCGATTGTTCCCATCTCCATAGCTTTAACTGTGCCGACACTGTGTGCTGATGCTCCCATAGCTAGCCCTTTGGCTATACTACTCTTAATTCCTAACACTCTTAATACATATGGACCAACTATTCCGCCGTATATTCCGCAAAACAAAACGATAACAGCAGTCAGAGAAGGCATTCCCCCGCTTTGTGTCGAAATGTTTATGGCGATTGCGGTAGTCACTGATTTAGGCTCTAGAGTCATAACCAAAGCTTCGTCAGCACCTGTCAGTTTCGCAAGGACGATAACACTGATAATACCCGTAATACTACCTACGAATATAGAGGTAAGTATTGATATGACGTTGCCTTTCAGGTATGACATCTGTTCATATAGTATATACCCTAATGCAACAACGGACGGCCCTAATAAAAAACTGACAAATTGTCCTCCCTGCTGAAATTTATCATAGTCCATCTTTGTCACCTGTAGAAAGAGTATAATGATCGCTATTGATATAATTAACGGGTGTAATATTGCAACTCTTGTTTTTTTGAATATCCATTGACCAAACAAATAACTGCCGAATATGAGTACGAGTATAAACTCTGGAGTTTCAATTAATGCTTTCATCTTCTTTCTTTTTTTCCATGCGTTGTTGAACCAGTCCAACAACTGCGATTACTAAAATTGTGCTGATTGAGCATGTAATGATAATAGAAGCCCAGAATTTACTCAGAACACCGAATGAAGTCATAAGTCCGGCTCCGGACGGAATAAAAAATATTGCCATGTTTTTAGTAATGGCATTCGCTGTTGAGTCTACGCTATCCGTACGGATTAATTTAAGATAAAGAGCTAGGAATAATAACATCATCCCTATTATACTCCCGGGAACAAACCCTTTAATGAGGTAGCTGACACATTCTCCTATGAAGTAAAACAGAAGAATGATAAACATACCTTTTACCATTTTCATATAACTAATACCTAAAAATTAACGGTACAAAGTTATGCTTTTTTGAGCAGAGCTACTTGTTTTATCTCAATTTATTTCGTTGAGATCCTATTTATTTTAGCCTTGATTGAGTATTGTTTTTATCCTTGTATTATAGATTAGAGGGTTCGGTGTTTTTTGAGGAGAATTTGCTGAAATAAATGGAATTGATTATTTGCTATATAATAAATAGTTATCTTTTCTATCTTTATAGATCTCCATATTGAGGGGGCTGAAAATGAGATTTTTTAGTTTTCCTCCTCGAAAACTTCAAGAGACATTGTTTGTCCATCGAAAACAGCATAAGAAAAAAATGTGATCCAGTCTCCTAATATAATTATCCGTGAAGAAACCGATAACATGAGGTCGAGCATGATGTGTCGATGACCAAAAAGAAAGAAGTTGATAGATGGAGATTCTTTCAGCTGCTTTTTGGCAAAGAGAACAAGGTGTTCTTTATCTTCCCCCAGGTAATTCACAATTCCACCTGTAGCACGACTGTGGTTCGACCATTTGTGAGCAATCGCCAGAGCCCATCTCGGGTGTAGATTAGCGAATGCTTTACGGCACAATTGGCTGTGAAAGATATGCCTGATCAATTTAAATGACCTTGAGTCATCTCCGAGTCCATCCCCATGAGCCAGAAAAAACTTCTTTCTGTATATTTCAGTGACAAGAGGTTCGGTATGAACAATCATTCCACATTCTTTTTGCAAATAATCAGTCACCCATACATCGTGGTTTCCGATAAAAAAATGAATTTCTATACCCGAGTCTGTCAGTTCTGCAATTTTACCGAGTACCCGTGTAAAGCCTCTGGGTACAACATACTTATATTCAAACCAAAAATCAAAAATATCACCTAACAAATAAATGGTTTTAGCATCATTCTTTACAAAATCGAACCATCTGCAAAGCTTTCGCTCGATGTCGTGGTTGACAGGGAGATTGTTGTCCGTTTGTTTTTTACTGCCGGGTAGAGTCAATGCTCCTTTGTCATTTGTATTGTTCTTGTTGTGTGATGCAGATCCCAGATGAACATCAGAGAGGAAATATATTTTTTTCTTTTCGGACATATTAAGTATATGAAAATATTTAATGATATATCTTCAATTTATTACAAGCTTAAGCCATTTACCTGCTAAGCAATAAAAAGGTCTGAGACCTTAAATTATAAGAACCCAAGTTCGAGTTTAGCTTCTTCACTAAGCATATCTTTATTCCATTCGGGCTCAAAAGTCAGATTGACAATTACGTTTTTGAGGCTTTTGATTGATTCGAGTTTTAAACGAACGTCTTCGAGTATAAAATCAGCAGCCGGACAGTTCGGCGCAGTCAATGTCATAGTAATGGTTACATTTTTTTCTTCATCGACATCAACATTATAAACTAAGCCTAAATCGTATATATTTACAGGAATTTCAGGATCATATACTGTTTTCAGCATACGTACTATTTCCTCTTCTAGTTGCATTATATTATTATCCATAATTTTGAAATTAAGTAATAAAATGTATCAAATGATATATTTGGGTTCATAACAGGCTTTGCTTATTTTTAGTAACCAAAGCTATAAAAAGGTCTGAAGCCTTAATAAAAAGCAAATTTAAGGAATAAATATCTTTATTCTGCTATTGATAAAGAATTTTGATTGTCTGATATAGAAAAGCAATGATGTTAGTTCTACTCAGATAATCCTGTTTTCGTCTTTATAGCTATAAAATCCATCATCTGTAATAATCACATGATCTATCATCTGGATATCGACAAATGATGATGCAACACTGAGTTTAGTCGTAATGTCATCATCTTCCCTGCTTGGTGTTAAATTGCCCGATGGATGATTGTGTACAAGTATGATACCGGTTGCCAGACTTTCGATTGATTCCTTCATTATCATGCGTATATCTATCGTTATTCCATTCAGACCACCTTTGCTTACCTGTAATCTTTTTATAATCTTGTTAGCTGAATTTAATAATAATATCCAGCTTTCTTCGTGAGGTAAATCTCCTAAAATAGGCTGGAATAGATTGAAGATATCTATACTGGATTTTATCTGAGCCATTTTTTCTCTCTCGGAATCTTTTCTTCGTCTTCCTAATTCGAGGGCTGCAATAATGGTGATAGCTTTAGCTTCTCCTATACCGTTAAAGTTGTTGATTAGTTCATTTATTGATAATCGTCCTAAGGAATTTAGATTGTTTTTTACGAAGTGTAATATTCGTTGTGATAGTTCTACAGCCGTTTCATTCTTATTTCCCGATCCGATAAGTATTGCCAAAAGTTCTGCGTCAGACAGAGTCTGCACTCCCTTCATCAGGAGCTTTTCACGTGGACGGTCTTCTTCAGCCCAGTCTGTTATACGTAGTTTTTGTGTCGAGTTGTTCATAAAAGATCAAGTGTTGTATAAAAAAATCGTGTTTGGCACAAAGCTAAACACGATCTTTCGGAATATCAAATGATCTTCTTATTCTTTTACTCTTTCAACGTAAGAGCCGTCACGAGTATTGATTTTGATTTTTTCACCTTCGTTTATGAATAAAGGTACACGCACTTCTGCACCGGTTTCTACGGTCGCAGGTTTTAATGTGTTGGTTGCGGTGTCTCCTTTCAGTCCGGGTTCGGTGTATGTAATTTGCAATACAACATTCTGAGGTAGTTCGGCTGTAAGAATGGTTTCTGTTTCAGCATGTACCTGTACTTCTATTGTATCACCTTCCTTAAGAAAAGCCACCCCGTCAATCTGATTTCCGGGAATAGAAACTTGTTCGAATGTTTCGTTATTCATGAAATTATATCCCATATCATCTTTGTATAGATATTGATATGGACGTCTTTCGATACGTACTTCATCTAATTTGATTCCTGCGTTGAATGTTCTCTCAAGAATACGGCCTGTTGTAACACTGCGCATTTTTGTTCTCACAAAAGCAGCTCCTTTACCTGGTTTTACATGAAGGAATTCTATCACTACATAATATTGACCTTCGATGTCAATACACATACCGTTTCTTATATCTGCAGTAGTTGCCATAAAATGTATTTAGATTATTAAAATTATTCAGTTATGCTTATTAATAAGCTGATATGATATTTAAGATCGCAAAGATAGAAAAATATTACAAAGGCTTACAAATATTTATCTTGAAAAGGTCTCAGACCTTTTATTAAATCAATGAACAAGTTAACGAGCAGGAATGCATATCAGCTTGTTTACTTCTCAACTATAATAAGACCTATATTGTATAATTGAAAGAATCCAGATCCCCGAAATCCTGAGTCGTTTTAATTCTGGCTTCCGAATGATTGAACACGATAGAATAGGGGACAATGCTTTTTGTCAGCCAAACATTCCCACCGATGGTTGAATCATGTCCGATAATAGTTCCGCCTCCTAAAATAGTTGCACCTGCATATATTACAACATTATCCTCTATGGTCGGGTGTCTCTTTTTACCTTTTAAGTCTTTGTTTACAAATAAAGCTCCGAGAGTTACTCCTTGATAAATTTTGACATTTTCGCCTATCTGAGTAGTTTCTCCAATAACAATGCCTGTGCCGTGGTCGATATAAAAATTGTTGCCGATGTGTGCTCCGGGGTGTATATCTATACCTACTTGCGAATGTGCATGTTCAGAAAACAAACGGGGGATAATGGGAACTCCCTGTTCGAACAGAATGTGAGAAATCCTATGTACCGATAGAGCATAGAATCCGGGATATGTAAGAATAACTTCTTCTATGCTGCGGGCTGCGGGGTCGTTCTGGACATAGCATTTGGCTTCGTTATACAGTTTATGTTGCAAATCGGGTAATCCTGAGATGAAAGATTCAACTATTATTTCGGCTTTCTCACGTCCCATTAAATTGGAGATGTTTTCCAGCAGTATCGAAAACACAAAGTGCAGAGGGCGTGTAGAGCATCTGTTACTTTTGCATATTGGAAATAATAGTTGCTGAAAAATTGTGTCCAGAGCCTCTTCCAACTCATTTTTATTGATCGGGAGTGTATTTGATTTAGACTCAAGAAGGTCTGATATATGTGATAAACTGTTCATTTCGGTTTATAGTAGAATTTTAAAATACTTGTTGCATTTAATCAGCAATACGCCTGTAACCAGCGAAGTTATAACAATATAAGGAAATGATATAATATTTACAGCGAATAATAAAGATGTCCATCTGAGCACCATAGGGTGTATATAATATACAGCCGTTGATAACTGGCTGATAACACCTTCGCTTTTATCTATACCTGTCTTACTGTGCTGTAAAACGAAAATAAACAATGCCGGACATAAGATTAGCAACGAAAACATCAGGTTGTTCGTCTTTTGCTGTATCATATACAGGTAGGATTCCGACATCAGAAGTACAAAACCTATTGTTATGAGAATGATAACTGTGCTTTTAAATTGTTTAATATTGAATGTCTTAAGCAGATAGCCAAATAAGACAAACGGAAATCCAAAGAATAAACAATTGCGGTATTTGATCATTTCGACATTGGTATACGGGTCTTTCATTTGTATCATATAACCAATACCGAAAAGGATAATAGCTATAAGTATTAAAATAATCTTCTTTTTGATAATCTTATTCAAAAAGAAAAGTATAACGATTGCTCCAATAAGCCCCGGTAAATACCATAAGTGAAAAAATCCTGTGGCAAATACCCGGATGAATGTCGCGGTATCCAAATAAGGATAATACATAGGCAAATAAAACAGAGCCCATGCTATATACATTATAAAGAGTCGTTTTATATACTTTATAACTTTCGAAGTATTACTCAGGTCCAGAAAAAAACCATTAATAATAAAAAATAAAGGAACTGCTATTTTAGTTATTCCATGCGAAAAGAACCATCCGGATACATATCCCAACTGAGACCAAAATCCGCTGTCAGTCGGTGGATAAATAGATACAAATGGTGCGTGTATATTAATAACTAAAATACTTAATATAATCTTAAAGTAATCGAGTGTTATATTCCTTTCCTTCATTCTTAGTATTCTTCGTTGTAGTTGTCCCTGGCTCTTTTTCTGTCGTATATCTTTTTACTCTTGTGTACCTTTGTTGTAGCAGACCATCCTGTCGAATTTTCGATTTGTATTTCCCTGTCTGCTTTTTTTACAGCTTTTATATAGTCTTCTATTGTTATTTTTCTGTTTTTATTATTTTTCTTTTTCATTCTAAGGATTTCTTGTTTGTCCGTTCCCTTCAACAAGCCACTTATAACTGCATAATTCCTGTAAAGCCATTGGCCCTCTTGCGTGCATTTTTTGCGTGCTGATACCTATTTCGGCTCCTAATCCGAATTGAGCTCCATCCGTAAATGCAGTTGATGCGTTAACATAAACACATGCAGCATCTATCAGGGTTTCGAATAATTGGCTGGCTGATATATCTGCTGCGATAATAGCTTCGCTGTGCTGTGATCCGTATGCCGATATATGGGCAATAGCTTCGTTTATATTATTGACTGTTTTTACAGCCATTTTATAATCTAAAAATTCAGTACCGAAACTTTCGTCGGTGGCTTCTGCTAATAATTTATCGGGATAGCTGCCCGATAATACATTGTATGCCAATTTGTCTGCGTAGATTGTCACATTATCGTTAGCCAGTTCTTCACAAAGATAAGGTAAATCAGATAATCGTTCCTTGTCTATAATGAGACAATCTAGCGTGTTGCAAACGCTTACGCGCCTGGTTTTGGCATTATGTATGATTTTTCGTGCTATGTCACGGTCTCCGCTGGTATGGAAATAAGTATGGCAAACGCCTGCACCTGTTTCAATAACAGGTATGTGTGCATTTTCTCTCACATAATTGATCAGAGAGCTTCCTCCGCGGGGAATAATGAGGTCGACATATTTCCGTGCGTTTAACAACTGATCAATAACTTCTCTCTCTTTTGGCAGAAGAACGCATATATTTGGGTTGAGCCCTTTTTCATCAAGTATATTACGAATAATTTCGACGATAGCCTGATTCGAGAAGTATGCATCCGAACCACCTTTCAGGATACAGGCATTGCCTGATTTGAAACACAAAGAAAAAACATCGAACGATACATTGGGTCTGGCCTCAAAAATTACACCAACAACGCCAAACGGCACCGTTTTTTTTATCAGGTGTAATCCATTTTCTAAATGACGGTCGTCAAGAATACGTCCAACCGGAGAGGGTAGTGTTGCTACATTGCGTATATCGCTTACTATGCCTTTCAAACGGTCTTCAGTCAATTTCAGGCGGTCGTACTTAGGATTTTCCTTATCCATCCGTTGTAAATCTTTTTGATTTTCGGAAAGAATATGAAAAAAACTCTTTTCTGTTTCTTTGGCTATAGCCTCCAATATATTATTTATCTGTTCGTTGCTAAGCAGCAAAAGATCTTTGCTTGCTTTCTTTGCTGCTTCAAACAGCTTCTCCGTATCATCCATAACTTTTATTTGTCAATATATAAGTAATCGTAATGTATAATTGGTTTCGAATTATTATGTCCTATAAGTTTTGTTACTCCTTCGTTGTCAAAAGCTGTTCTGCCTACGCCTATTTGTTTTCCATATTCATCTATAATCTTTACAATATCATCAGCCTCGAATGTACCTATAACATTGGTAATTCCAACCGGCAAAAGGCTGACTGCTTTATTGCTCGTCAATACCTCTTTCGCTCCGTTATTGATGTGTATCTCACCTTTGGCAAAACTTTCGGAGTGGGCGATCCATTTTTTTACAGTCGAGACTCTTTTTGAAGAAGGATTGAATCGGGTACATATTGTTTGCGGTTTAGTTAATAAATCAGGCAATATGTTATCCTTTTTACCATTAGCTATAATCACTTCAACACCTTCTTCGGCTATTTTGCGGGCAATGTTGTACTTTGTCTGCATTCCTCCACGTCCTGCACTCGATTTAGATGTTTGTATATAGTCTTCTATATTGTCTTTTTTTGTATCTATTTCTAGTATGACTTTCGATTTGGGATCCGCCGGATTTCCATCGAAAATACCATCTATATTGCTGAGTATAATGAGAGTCCGGCAATTCATCATGGTCGCTACCAGTCCCGATAGTTCATCGTTATCGGTAAACATCAATTCATTGACCGAAATGGTATCGTTTTCGTTTACAATAGGGATAATCCCATTCTCCAGCATGACAGTCATACAGTTTCGCTGATTCAAGTAATGGCGTCTTGTCGCAAAATCTTCTTTTGTAGCCAAAATCTGTCCGCACACTATGTTGTAATGATCGAACAACGTGTAATACTGATTTATCAGTCTTACCTGTCCTACCGCAGAATATAACTGACGGGCTGAGACCAGATCCAATTTGTTTTTGGGCTTCAGAGCCGATTTGCCGGACGCAACCGCACCCGATGAAACCAGTATAATCTCGTATCCGAGTTTGCGGAGTTCAGCCATTTGGTCTACCAATGCCGACATTCTTGTTATATCGAGAGAGCCGTCTTTACGCCCTAATACATTACTCCCTATTTTAATTACAATCCGGCATTTATAAGTTGCCTTTGTTTTCATAATATGATATAAAAATTGCTTTATCTACAAAAATAATAAAATTGGATATATAAAATAAGGTCACAGACCTATTTATTACTTTGGCAAGTATAACCGACTAAGTTTGTTTAACTTGAAAATATATCATTAAATTCTTTCATTTATTAAAAAGCCGCAGTGATATATCTCTGCGGCTTTTGTTATAGAAAGGTCTGCGACCTTAGTAATGTTAATGTATTTTATACTTGTCTCCTGTTTCTTTAGCCACTTTATCATAATAGTTTTGCGGGTATCCAACACGCTGCGGTGAAGATGGACCTCCATGCTCGTTGCGGATAAATTGTCCGTCTTTTTCTTTACGAACTACTCCGTCCATATATTTTATAGTAAGGAATTCTCCTAGTTTTTTCCATCTGTCGAATGCAAATTGGGCTTTTTCTGTGCTGTAAGCAGTTAAGAAAGCTATGGCCTTGTCGGGAGATTCAGCATATAGTTGTTTTGCTTTTGCTTCGATTTCTGCTTGTTGAGAAATGAATTTGCCTTCCAGTTCCTGTTGTACTTTCTGTACCTCAGGGTACATATAGTTGTACTTGTTATATACCATATTAGACACCCAGTTGTGAATCCAAAATCCGGAAGTCCAAGAGAAGGTATACAAATCGCCATTGCCAATTCTGTAACATTCAGGAGTTTCGGTGATTGAACAATACATCGGTGTGAATACAGTCATAGCGGCATCATCTACTCCAAACCAAAGTACGCCTCCGATTGCATTGGGTAGCCATGAGCGCATTTGTGAAACAAATACAAAACCGGTTTGCTGTGTCGATATTGGACGTTCGTTACAATATTTTACAGAATCTGATTTCCATTCGAGAGGAGCCCATCTGTATGGTGATTCGAATGGTCCTGCTCCGGCATCGTAACGTCCGTCAAGAGGAGTATCTTCATAATGATCTCTCATCATCGCTTGTACATCACTCAAGCTCAGTTTTCTGTCTGGTTTGATGTATAATGGCATCGGGTCTTGTGTTTTACCCTGTGCGTAAGTCACAAATTTAGCCATGTCCTTATTGTAGCGATTGAAAAAGCTCCAGACACGGGCTTCGCAAAAACGTTGTCCTCCGAAATCGAGCGGGTTGTATGCTTTCGCAAAGCTGAAGTCTGCATCTTTGCCCGAATAGTATCCTTTTTCCTTAGCAAATGATATTACATCTTTCGAATAAATACAGTTTTTTGTATCATTCAGAGGAAACTGCTGTATCCGAGATTGGTTTGCATGTGCTGATATACAATCGTCCGGAATCCGTACGGCAGCCCACACTGCTCCTTTTCGGTCTTTTCCTTTTCCGATCATTTCAAGCACCCATATTTCATTCGGGTCTGCGATAGAAAATGATTCACCGCTGCTAGCGTATCCATATTCATTAACCAAGTCGGTCATTACTTTAATCGCGTCTTTGGCGTTTTTTGCACGTTGAAGTGTTATGTATATCAAGCTCCCGTAATCTATAATTCCGGCAGGATCAACTAATTCTTCACGTCCGCCGAATGTAGTTTCGGCAATTGTAAGTTGATGCTCATTGGTGTTGCCTACTACATTATAGGTCTGTGCGGCTTGTTTTATTTCACCTAAATATTTTCCGGTGTCCCATTCATACACTTTCAGCATTTCATCTTTAGTGTAAGTTTTAGCCGGCCAATGATACAGTTCTCCGTATAACGCGTAAGAGTCGGCAGAGTAGGATACTAATGTAGATCCGTCTGTGGAGGCTGCTTTTCCCACTAATAGATTTGTACAGGCAAATCCATTCGGAAAAGATATTGCAGCCATAAAAAGCAGAAATAAAACCTTCTTCATTCTTTATATTTTGCAAATTATATTTAAACAGTAGCCAAATATCCGATTTTTTAGTCGAAAATCTGTACTTTTGATCGTAAAGATATATTATATCGAACAAAGAAGAAAATATTGATAGGGTGTATTTGACACATATTAAAATATTAAAAATATTTCTTATAATTTGATAATATTATATGTTGTAGAATATGTTTTTTTATTTGGTGTGTAAGCCGGAAATCTTTTCCTTTGTATCGATAACCTAAAACAATCTTTTTACCTTAAACACTAATACCTAAATTAACTCATAAAAGGAGGTTTTGTGAAAAATCTCCTTTTATTATATCCTGTCCATTATTTTATCTTGTCTAATAGTTTTCTGCTCCGGATATTTATTACATTTGTTTGTTAATTTTTCTGAATATTATATCTATTGTATGAAAAAAGCATTGAAGGGGTATTTACTACTTATTTGTTTGTTGGTGAGCATGTCTGTATTATCGAAAAATGATCAGACCGAAATTCATTTTTTCTCGGTTTATGAGCTGTCTCCCAAAACAACAGCATTAGTAATTAATCAAGCAGAATCAGAAGATGATATCACTTTGTTAGATGAAGTATTTAATAGTATTGATGAGTCGGATTCTATTCGTGCCGAATTTTATTCTAGCTTGTATGACAATAAAAAATTTACGACACTTCATTATTATGACACTACAGGTGTCTATAAATTAATGATTAATAAGAAATTATCAAAAGAACTCTTGCCCCTTATTGAAAACGAATACTACATATATGGTTTACAAGGATATTCTAAGTCTAAAATAAAAGACATAACATTAGCCTTGGATGAATGTATGACTAATGTATTTGCTTTTCCGCTACAGAATTTCGATGTAAAGCAAAATGGACATCCTATTTTAGCAACAGATCAGAAGCTGGATATTGTATACGGAAAAGAGTATAAAGATGCCGAGCAAAAGATAAACCAATATTTTGATAATATCGAAGCGGATTATAAAGACCAGACTTCAGTGGTGGTATTCGCAAATATAGGCGATTTGTATCTGGCTTATAGTGATGATTTTAAATGGAATCAGAACCTGTCGGAAGATACTAAATGTTTTTTCCCGTCTCGGATGGCATTTAAAATAGAACCAGATAAGGGAGTTAATCTTATCTGGTCGGATGGTTTGGATTTATATGGAATTCCTTGTGATTAAAATTAAAGCCTTATAATATTTCAATCGAGCTTGTATCTGATCTCATCAAATAGAAGGGGCAAGAATGACTCATCTATTCCTGCGGATATTAGTTCTGCCTTGTCGTCCTCAAATAATTTTAGGAACTGATCAAATACCGAAAGTTTTGATATCACATTTAAATAATGGCTAAGAGCTGTTTTTTTATTGTTCAGGCATAATTGTACATGTCCTGCATTCAGGAAATCATGAGCGTTGGGCTTGTCCGATAATATTTGTTGATAATATTTCTCGGCAACATCAAACTTCCGCAGAAGAAAAGCGGTCCATGCTATCGGACGCCATGCTTTATTACTTTTGGTTTCGAGTACTTCTACCTTGAAATAGCAGTTCAGAGCTTGGTCATATTCTCCTAATTCTAAATAACAGTGACCGATATTTAATTCGAGATTCAGATTGTTTGGATTTAATTGTGCTGCCCTTTGGTAATACTCAAGAGAATGTTTCGGATCTTTTAGAGAGCGGTATGTTTGCGCAATCCGCTTAATTATCCATGAATTATTAGGTGAAAATACTTCCGCTTGCAGATAAGCATCCAGTGCACCTTGCAAATCGTTTAATATCTGCTTACAGTATCCGATCTTTTGCCATATGTCAGAGTCTTCGATGTGAATTTTGACGAGTTTTTGATATACCGGTAAAGCATCCGAAAAGAAGTTTTTGTCGAAACAGAAATTAGCTATCTGCAGCATGTTTTCTTTTCCTGCAATGAGTGGGGATATCGAATTCAGATCATAAAAATTTAATCGTAGAGTAAATATGTCAAAAAAGTTGCTCCGGTATGGATATAGTTTGAAAAATCGGTACAAATCCTGTATATATTGATTTGAAATTACATCTTCGGCAATTGTAGGGTTAAGGGATTCTGCGTCCTTTTGTAATTCCTTCAATTGTTCGGATTCTTCATTGAATCGCATGGACATCATTTCGCGTTGAGCCGAAGGAATTTGTAACAGGCTCAAAGCAAAAGAGTATTTGTCCGAATTACACATGTGCCCGGAATTGAGAACAGCTGTTTGAAGGAATCCGCTAGTGCCCTCTTTGCTCGAAAATATGGTTTGCAGTTCAGAATAAGTTGTATCGAAAGGTAAAAACCAGTTGCTCATATCTCCGAAGAATGTAAAATTCTTGAGATTGGCAAAAGTCGAATGAAAAACATCGGCTCCTTCCATCTGAAGACTCGAATATTCTTGCAGTTTGTTTGCCAATCCCGAGTTTTCGAGTTCTTTTTTCCAATCAGGATTTTTATCGGCAAAATCGGTTTCACCCATTAAGTCCTCCATGTTGAGCTTTTTTCCTGCGAGAGAATTGAATTTCATCATTTCAGGAATAATTTCCTCTGTCAATTTGCGGCTGATTTCTTCAGTCTCTCTTGATCTGATCAATTGCTTAACCACAGTTAGAATTGATTTTTTGAATGAATCATTTTCAATCAGCGCTTCAAGTCTGAAGTGGCATTCGGGATACAGTTTCCATCTCTTGTCATACATCTGTAGGACGATGATCAACCCGACTATCGCTCTTTGTCTGATGGTTATATCGCTGGCTTTACAAGCTTCGATAAGTACAGTTACTTTGCCTGAATCGAACCGATGAAACAGACTCATCGTTATTGCTGATATAAATAAGCTCTTTTCACGGACAGGAACATCCTGATTAGATATAAAACTTAAATATTCTTCTTCGTCACCGACATTTGCTCTCGGTGAAGTAAATACAAAGTTAAACATGTCAGAGCCTATTCGCTCTCTTTTTATTGCCAGATCTCTCTTCT
Source organism: Indolivaga capnocytophagoides (assembly GCF_036511535.1). GTDB lineage: Bacteria > Bacteroidota > Bacteroidia > Bacteroidales > Dysgonomonadaceae > Dysgonomonas_A > Dysgonomonas_A capnocytophagoides. Next base: position 826,218 of record NZ_AP028867.1, read on the forward strand.
GTATGCGTGAGGTTTCGCTGTCATCAAGTAATTCAAGGACAGATAAGGATGCTGATATTTCTTTCAGCTGTTTTATGAAATCACTGAATGCAATAACCGGACGTGCAGCCATTATTCTCAAACGTTCATAGAATAAATTGGAAGAGTCTATCGAAAGCAGTTCGTCTGACGAATCATCTGTTATTTCATATAGTGTCCGCAGGATATTATTATATATAGTATCCTTTTGGGTATCTTCCAGTCCCTCGAACTGATAATGGAGCATATATGTGTAGTTGGTCTCAAGTTCCGATAATCTTTCGGATATTCTCCAGTCCTGTACATTTACAACCAATTTTGTTAATAGCTCAAAAGCATCTTTCAACTGACGTTTTGACAGTTTATCGAGTATATTCTTTTTAATATTCAGTATTTCTGTACTGCTCATACTTTTCTCCCTTATTGTTTTAACCGCAATAATTTATTCATTCAATAATAGAACCGATGGCATTGACTTGATCCATGACGGATGTTTTTCTTTTAGTGTACGCCAGCTGTTTAGACTGATCATTACCAAATTGTGCTTGTTGAAGATATCTCTGTCAACGGGGATATTATTGTTCCAAAGCTGGAACAGATAAGGATTTACAGCCTTGATTTCTCTGACACTTTTTACAAAATCTATAGAACTGTCCATTAAGCCTATTCCGTCCCATAGGGTTATACGGACATACGAATGACGGGCAATCCGACCCATAAAATCACCAAGAAAAACATCATTTTCGTCAAGTACGGGCACTATCACGTTCTTTATCTCTGTAAGACCTTTATCAATAAATATGCCAACAGGTGCATTGGCGTGGGTTAAAATAGAACGTGTACCTTCGTCGAGTGATAAGATATTGGTTGTCGCAGCTTTTTTCGTTCTGGTTATCCACGAATAAATGTGCGAAGGAATGTGAAGTATTGTATTTGAGACTCCGAGTATATACCCCAGAAAATTCCCTTTACCTCCATAGATAGAGTTATGGGCACTGATCAAGAGAAAATCATAATTGCCGTTATTACTCATCTGTGCAATCTTACGGGTTGGATTTGCAGCAACTTCAAAAATAGGTGTTATCGGTTGATTAAGAGCCTTGGATGCATATATTACCGGATCGAAAACATCGTGTTCTTCATCTTCCATATCGTGTTGGTACAAATTATTTCCCGGAGATATGTGTACCATATCTATTTCTGAATAAAGATGGTCTTTCTTTACAAAAGAACTGGCTATAAGCAGTAATTTCTTACCAACCACAGAATTCTCGAAAGAGATAAGTATTTTGTACGTCTTACGTTGTGATACTTCTGTTTCAACCGGTCTGTTTTTAAATATCCTTTCTATTAAATCCAGAATCGGACTTGTGAGAAATGTTGTCACCAAAGCCATTACGACCATCATAGCGAATATTTCGGGAGGGAGTATTCCCAGATCGTAACCGATATTCAATACTACAAGCTCCATCAATCCCCTTGTATTCATCAATGCTCCGATGGTCATACTCGATTTCCAGTCGAAACCTAAATATTTCGAAACAAGAGTTCCTCCTACCAGTTTGCCGAAAGTAGCGATAAATATAATGCATCCGCACAATGCCCAAAGTTCGGGAGTGTTGAGCAAGCCTATTTTAGTATTAAGTCCTGTATATACAAAAAACAGAGGTAATAAAACGACCAGCGAAATATCTTCGACTTTATCTACAAACAATTTTCTGAAATTGAGATTAGGAGGCATAATAACTCCTGCCAGAAACGCTCCGAAAAGAGGATGTATGCCGATTATACTTGTAAGATATGCCGATAAAAATAAGGTGAGAAAGAAAATCCCGATTACGGATTTGCTTATAATATTATTCGAAGTCTGGAGATCTGCAATCCTTTGAAGGAAAGGTCTGACCAGTTTAAACATTACTATAACATACAATACGGCAAATGCAATCACGTACAAAGAGCTGATAAATGTTCCCGCTTTTGCAATAGCTATTACTGCAGCTAAGAGACACCAAGCGGTGATATCATCGACGGCCGCACATGTAATGACCATTGCCCCTAATGGGGTTTTGTTGAGTCCCCTTTCATGCACAATTCTAGCCAAAACCGGAAATGCAGTAATACTCATCGCTATACCCATAAATAAAGCGAAAGGTAAAAAATGCACATCGGTAAACGTAAAATAAGGGTATATGAAGTAAGCGAATGTAGTACCCATGACAAAAAGCAGACCTATACATGAGTGGCTTATAATAACGGCATCATTTGCTCTGTTCTTCAATACCTTGAGATCGAGTTCCATACCTACGATAAACATAAACAGAATAAGACCGATCTCACTCAGCAACTTTATATTATGGATTGATGATTCGGGAAATACAACAGCTGATATTTCCGGAAAATAAGCTCCTAGTAGTGAGGGACCCAATACCACGCCGGCAATAATTTCGCCAATAACTGTTGGCTGTCCTATGCGCTGGCATATCCATCCGAAGAAACGAACAAAAAAGAGTATTACTATGATCTGAAGAATTAGTAAGGCTGCCGAACTTGTGGCTTCTTCTGCAACCGATCTTATAAAATCATTCCATGCTGAAGTATTATTCGTTAATTCTGTAATATTCTTTCCTGCTTCCAGATTGCCCTTTCCCAGACTGATTACCGTATATAAAAGTAGTGCTGTTATAGTTAGAACTGAAGTGTAAAAAATTAAGTTTTTATATTTTTTCATATTTTTCGTACACCTTGGTTTTTTAAGGTCTCAGACCTATTAAAGATTTTGGTAAGATAAATAATCAAAGCCTGTTATAAACTAAAAGTATTTTCTGTTACTTAATCGGTGCAAAGATAAATATTTTGAATGTATATCGGGAGAGTTTCCTTTATTAAGATTTTTTTGCCTGCCTGCATTTAGTTTTTTCTTAACTTTGACTTTCGCTATTTTTTAGCTCTCAGACCTATTTATTGACTTTCCCGAGCAAAACAATGAGAAAGAGTTATGTCTTAGGAAAATATATCATTAAATATTTACTGTTGTTTTAAAATGCAATACATCGTTATACTTACAAATACATGTTTAATAAATAAAATTTCATTTGAAATATGAATGAAGAACTAAAACAAATTGGACTGCGCCTGAAAGGGTTGCGTGATGCCATGGATCTTTCGAAGAAAGAATTCGCTGCATCCTGTGATATCCCTTTGGAAGACTACATTAAGTACGAGGCTGGAGAAAAAGATTTCTCTATAAGCATGCTTAAGAATATTGCGACCAAATACAATGTGGATATAACTACCCTGATGTTTGATGAAGAACCCCGCATGAGCAGTTATGCTCTTACCCGCCGCGAAAAAGGTCTTGAGATAAAGCGTGTCGAAGATTATCAGTATCAGGCTTTGGCAAGCGGATTTACAAACCGCAAAGCCGATGTTTTTGTTGTTACGGTTCAGCCTAAGAGTGATGATACCCCAATACATTTAAGCTCGCACCCGGGACAGGAGTTTAACCTTGTGTTTAAAGGACGCTTACTGATCCGTATAAACGGAAAAGATTTGATTCTTGAAAAAGGAGACAGCTTGTATTTCGATCCGAGTCTGCCTCATGGGATGAAAGCTTTGGATGGCAAGCCTGTGAAGTTTTTAGCTGTAGTTGTTTAAGGTCGCAGACCTGTTGATAATCAATTAAAAGTTGAAGACGGAGAATGTTTTCAATTTAATAAAATCATTAAATATTTGCTTTTACTTTAAGTATAAGCAATGATAACAGAGTAGTTAGTCTACCTTAAACTTATCAAAAATAACAATACAATGTTAGAAAAATTTTTAACAAAAACATCTTTCTCTTCCATAGATGATTTCAAGCAAAATTTTCATATAAATGTTCCCGATAATTTCAACTTTGCCTATGATGTTGTAGACGAATGGGCAAAAGCAGAACCGAACAAAATAGCACTTTGCTGGGCTAATGAAGAAGGTGAACACATCAACTTTACATTTAAGGATATAAAGGAACAAAGCGATAAGGCAGCTTCTTATTTCCAGACTTTAGGAATCGGAAAAGGAGATCTGGTGATGCTGATATTGAAACGCCGTTATGAGTTTTGGTTTTCCATTATCGGCCTGCACAAAATCGGGGCGATAGCCATACCGGCAACACACCTTCTGACCCCTAAAGATATTATATACCGCAATAATGCAGCTGATATAAAAGCCATCATCGTTACCGATGACGAATTTATTCATCAGCATGTAGAGGATGCGCTGCCCAAATCGCCAACAGTAAAACATATTGTGGCTTGCGGAAAAATAATTCCTCCCGGATGGAAAGATTTTCATAAAGGATTGAATGATGCTCCATTGTTTGAGCGTCCTGCCCATGTTAATAATAATGACGATATTTCATTGTTGTATTTTACTTCGGGCACAACCGGCGAACCTAAAATGGTGATTCATAATTTTACTTATCCACTCGGGCATATTGTTACGGCTAAATATTGGCATAACCTGAATGAAGATAGTATTCACCTGACAGTTTCCGATACGGGATGGGCAAAAGCTGCATGGGGAAAACTCTATGGACAGTGGATTGTCGGAGCTACAATAGTTGCTTATGACCATGAAAAATTTACTCCTGCAAAAATATTGAATCTGATTCAGGATTGTAAGATTACTTCCTTTTGTGCACCACCTACGGTATATCGGTTCTTGATTCGTGAAGATCTTTCTAAATATGACTTATCATCTCTTGAGTATTGTACAACAGCCGGAGAAGCTCTTAATCCTTCTGTTTTTGAGACATTTTATAAGGCAACAGGAATTAAGATGATGGAAGCTTTCGGACAAACCGAAACAACTCCTACCATTGTAACTTTCCCGTGGGTTGAACCCAAACCAGGGTCTATGGGGATTCCTAATCCGGTTTATGATATAGATTTGCTTACCGGAGAAGGACGTTCGGCTGAAGAAGGAGAATCGGGAGAGGTGGTTATCCGTACCGATCATAGCAAACCTTTAGGATTGTTTATGGGATATTATCGGGACGAGGAACTTACGAAATCTGTTTATGCCGATAATGTTTATCATACCGGCGATGTTGCCTGGCGCGATCAGGATGGGTATTATTGGTTTATCGGACGTATTGATGATGTTATTAAAAGTTCAGGGTATCGTATCGGACCATTCGAGGTAGAAAGTGCATTGATGACACATCCTGCTGTTGTAGAATGCGCCATAACAGGAGTACCCGATGAGGTACGTGGACAGGTTATAAAAGCGACCATTATATTAGCATCTGATTATAAAGATAAAGCCGGGGAGCATTTGATTAAAGAGATTCAGGATCATGTAAAAAAAGTGACTGCTCCATATAAATATCCCCGTATTATTGAGTTTGTAGACGAACTGCCTAAAACAATCAGTGGAAAAATTAAACGAGCTGAGATAAGAAAACAGTGATAGTTTTCTGCGTACATAGATAAAAATAGAAAAGCGGCAACAAGTGCCGCTTTTCTATTTTTATCTATACACCAAGGGGCACAAAGACTCTTGTTTATAGAACGTTCTTTAAACGATAGAGGGATGGAAAAGGTTTCATACAAGGATGAACATAAAGTGCGTAACTTTTGTTACCTTTTTCGAATTATATAGTTTTCCATTGATGACTGATTCTTAGTTTCTGCCAAAATGTCATTAATACTGTTTGGCTAATTATGAGGTGTCTTGTTAAACGCTGTTAAGCCTAATTATAGCTGGTTAAAAGTGTTAAAAAAAGGTGATGTGGATGATTAAGTGAATGATTTTTGTGTATAAATTTGATATAATTAAAAAGCAATAACAGATCATTAGAAATTAATAAAACAGTTAGAATATGAAGAAACTTTGGAAGAATGCATCTACCTATATCGTAGCAGCGTTGATAAGTGTAGGTGCTTCATACGGAACGTTCAGCTATTTGAATAGCAGATCGGGCTATAGTACATCTGATATGTACAGTTATGCAAAAGAATTTGACCAAAAAAATGTTCATCTGGCGTCTTTGACGGCTGATGGGTATCCCGATTTTACCAAAGCGGCCGAGAGTTCGGTACATGCAGTGGTTCATATAAAATCGACAGTAAAGGCTGTTTCGCAGGAATCAAGACGAGGAAGACAGCAAATGATAGATCCTTTTGAATACTTTTTCGGATTTGGTGATCGTGGCGGGCAAGATTTCGGGTATGGAACACCGCAGCCCAGTGTCGGTTACGGGTCAGGAGTTATCATCTCTAATGATGGATATATCGTAACTAATAATCATGTGATAGATAAGGCGACTGAAATAGAGGTTACAATGAACGATAATTCGAAGTATATAGCTAAGCTTGTAGGTGCAGATCCTACTACAGACATTGCATTGCTGAAAATCGAAGGAAAAGAGTTTCCATACATTCCTTTTGGCAATTCTGATAATCTGAAAGTAGGAGAGTGGGTGCTGGCTGTTGGTAATCCTTTCAATCTGACATCTACTGTAACTGCAGGTATTGTTAGTGCAAAAGGACGTGGAGGTATTGGAGCCGGACAAGGTGGTGATATGACCATTCAATCATTCATTCAGACCGATGCGGCTATCAATCCCGGTAATAGTGGGGGAGCATTGGTGAATACCGAAGGACAGTTGGTCGGTATAAACACTGCGATATATTCACAAACCGGAAACTTTGCCGGTTATGGTTTTGCTGTACCTGTTTCTATTGCGGCTAAGGTGGTAGCAGATATTAAAGAATTCGGAACAGTTCAACGTGCTGTACTTGGGGTAATGATCAGTGACATTTCTGTTGCTCAGGATGCTAAATCAGAGAAAGCCAAAGATCTAAAGGTAAAAGAAGGTGCTTTTGTTGGAGGTTTTGCAGACCGGAGTCCGGCTAAAGAAGCTGGAGTATTGGAAGGAGACGTTATCATAGCCGTGAATAATACTAAGGTGAAAAGTGTTGGGGAATTACAGGATCAAGTAAATAGGTATCGTCCGGGTGATAAGGTCGAATTATTGATTGACCGTTATGGTGCTCAGAAGAAAATATCTGTAGTCTTGAAAAACAGTTCGGGCAGTACTGCTGTAATGAAAAAAACTGATGGCTTGGCAATAATCGGTGCGGCATTTAAAGAACTAACAGCAGACCAGAAACGCCAGTACGGAGTAAGCTATGGGGTACAGGTTGCCGGAGTTGATAACGGGGGGCGCTTCAAGAAAGAAGGAATTGAGAAAGGTTTCATCGTTATGAAAATCAATAATCAATCCGTATCTTCTGTAGAGGATGTTGAAGGCATTATTCAGGCAGTCGGAAAATCTCAGGATAAAGGTTTATTTATATCCGGATTTTATCCAAACGGACGTACTAAATATTATGCTATAGATCTGGGAGAATAATAAATTAAACATATTTAACAATGAGTAACGTTTAATTCTCTGATCAAAAAGGGGAATTAAACGTTATTATATTAGTAATAACAGTAACATCGTGTAGTGTATCGGAATATGTTTTTCAATTAGATATTAGCTAAATTGATAATTATTTGTTACCTTTGCACACCCGTTTTAAATTAATATCTATACAATATAATAAATGAGACAGTTAAAGATTACAAAATCGATTACCAATCGAGAAAGTGCATCTTTGGATAAGTATCTTCAAGAGATTGGTAGGGAGGATCTTATCACTGTAGAAGAAGAGGTTGAATTGGCTCAGGCTATCAAGAGAGGTGACCGGGCGGCATTAGAAAAGCTGACTCGTGCTAATCTTCGTTTTGTGGTGTCTGTGGCAAAACAATATCAGAATCAGGGATTAAGTCTGCCTGACCTTATCAACGAAGGTAACCTCGGATTGATTAAGGCTGCGGAAAAATTTGATGAAACCAGAGGGTTTAAATTCATCAGTTACGCTGTATGGTGGATTCGTCAATCAATCTTGCAGGCTTTGGCCGAACAGTCTCGTATTGTCAGATTACCATTAAATCAGGTAGGTTCTTTAAATAAGATCAGTAAGGCTTTCTCTAAATTCGAACAGGAAAATGAGAGAAAACCTTCGGCAGAAGAACTTTCAGAACAATTGGATATTCCGGTTGATAAGATTGCCGATTCATTGAAAGTTTCAGGACGGCATATATCAATGGATGCCCCTTTTGTTGAGGGAGAAGACAATAGTTTGTTGGATGTATTGGTCAATGATGATGCTCCGATTGCAGACCGCTCATTGATTAATGAGTCTTTACAACAAGAGATTGAGAGAGCTTTGTCTACACTTACCGAAAGAGAAAGTGATATCATTAAAATGTTCTTCGGAATAGGATGTCAGGAGATGACATTGGAAGAAATTGGTGATAAATTTCAATTGACCCGCGAACGTGTAAGACAAATCAAAGAGAAGGCTATCAAAAGATTACGCCAAAATTCGAGAAGTAAATTGCTAAAAGGTTATCTGGGGTGATATAATCCGGATAAAGTAAATAAAATCAAAGGCTATCTGTTATAGATAGTCTTTTTTTTGTTCTTACATGTTTGAAAACAAAATCGATTTTATATATTTGTTCCTCTTATTTATTAGGGTTTCTTATAAGTAAACACAACACAATGGAATTATACTACTCTTTTTCGATCTTAATTGTTATAGCTACAGTATTTTATTATTTGAACTTGCGGTTCTTAAAACTTCCGGCTACTATAGGTATTATGGTTATAGCCATGGTGTTATCAATAGCATTGGTTTTTATCGGTAATTTGGTAACAGCAGGTCCTTTACAGGATTTTTCGGTGCTAATCCGTAATATAGACTTTACGGAGATTCTGATGAACTGTATGCTTAATTTTCTTCTTTTTGCAGGAGCGATCCATATAAATATGAGTGACCTGAAAGAGCAGAAAGTCCCGATTATGGTTTTCTCTACATTGAGTGTTGTTATCTCTACATTTGTGGTTGGCTTTACATTGTATTTTCTGTTAAATGTATTGTTGCCGGTTGGCTTACATCTGAAAATATCTCTGATATATTGCCTCCTCTTTGGAGCACTGATATCTCCAACCGATCCGATAGCAGTATTGAGTATACTGAAACAAGCCAAAGTTTCTAAATCCCTAGAGACAAAAGTTGCGGGAGAATCATTGTTTAATGACGGGGTTGCTGTAGTTGTATTTGCGGTGATACTGAAAATTGCACAAGGAGAATCAATAGATTTGTCATTCACTCATATATCGTGGTTGTTTATAAAAGAAGCGTTGGGAGGATTTGTAGTTGGGGTTATACTCGGGTATATTGCGGCTCTGGCAATGAAAACAGCAAATGATTATAAACTTTCGGTGCTTGTGACTTTATCTGTGGTAATGGGAGGAGCGATAGTTGCTCATTCAATGCATATTTCGGGTCCGTTGACGATGGTTGCGGCAGGATTGATAATAGGGGAGTCGAAACGAAAAAGATACGATCTGGAAGAAGGGAATATAAATCATGTTGGAGCCTTCTGGGAATTACTCGATGAGGTTTTAAACGCTATACTATTCTTGTTTATAGGTTTCGAACTTTTATTAATACCAAATTTGCATGAATATTGGCTGATTGGTGCTATCTGTATCTTTGTAGTTTTATTTGCCCGTTATATTTCAATAAAAATACCAACATTGATAATTCCTTTTAAGGAAAAATTCTCAAGTGGAACTATTAAGATCTTAGTTTGGGGTGGTTTACGTGGGGGTGTTTCCATTGCGTTGGCTTTATCCGTACCCGAAGGTGATATGAAGCCGGTTTTGATTGCAGCAACCTACTTTGTTGTTGTCTTTTCTATAATAGTACAGGGGCTGACTATTGGTAAATTGGCAAATAAGATTAAGATTTAAGAATATATTTATTCGGATAGTAAATAAAAGATATGGGCTTCGGTGATCTTTATAAGATCAGCCGGAGCTATTTTTATCTGTAGCCCTCTTTGTCCTGCACTGATGTATATAAACTCAAAATTGTTGCAGGTTTCATGTATGTATGTAGGGAATTTCTTTTTCATTCCGATAGGAGAACATGCCCCTCGTATGTATCCGGTAATGCTTAATAGGTCTTTCATTAATATCATGTGACAACTCTTGTTTCCCGATGCTTTTGCCGCAACTTTCAGGTCTAATTCTTCGGCTCCTGGTATCACACATACAAAATAGCCCGATTTATCACCATGTAATACCAATGTTTTGAATACTTGTTCAATAGGTTCTTCAAGTTGTTCTGCTACATGTATAGCGCTGAGATCTGACTCGTCAACATTATATGGAATGAGACTATAAGTTATTTTTGCCTGATCTAATAATCTGGCGGCATTTGTTTTATGTATTTTCATTAAAATGATAAATAGATAGCTGAAAGTGTATAATAGCATATCTTAAAGTGATAGCTATCCGTTGCTTTGATATATTTATTTCGTAAATGACAAGGTCTAAAATCCTAATAGATGCAAAAATACGGATTTATTTCTGGGGAGCATGAAATTGATGTTAATAAAAGGCGTGAAGTATTAATTTTTAGTTAAAAAAGGCTTCGGGATTAAACTTAATAACCTCAATAATATTGAATGTAATTTTTTATTCTTTATATTTGCGATGCATAGAGATATTTTACAGACAGTATTAAATTATTTTTCAAGTGACCTTGGTAAGTTTTTTCATTTCTCTCTGAAATTTGATTCTCTGCAAAACACAATTTTATTTATTTTTTTTAATTACATTTTTATGAACATTTTTATTGCAGGGTTAAGCTACAGTATCACAGATGCTGACCTAAATGATTTATTCGGAGAGTATGGCGAGATTACTTCTGCTAAGGTTGTTATGGACAGAGAAACAAACCGTTCAAAAGGTTATGGCTTTGTTGAAATGAACGACGAAGCTGCAGGTCAAAAAGCTATCGATGAATTAAATGGTGCAGAATATGACGGAAGAACTATTTCTGTATCTGTAGCACGTCCAAGAGCTGAAGGCGGACAACGCAGAAGCGGAGGCAACGGTGGTGGCTTCAACAGAAGAGGTGGTAACGGCGGTGGCGGTTACAACCGTGACAGATATTGATATTTAGATTTTTTAAAATATATGATATCAGAAGGGATAGTATTAACTATCCCTTTTCTGTTGTAAAGCAGCTTTTTTTGTTAACTTTGTGGTCTAAAAGAGAATTTGTTTTTTTAGATATTCCGATGCTTTTGCAAGTATAGAAACTATTAAGATATATTGTTGTAAATCTTTCAGTTGCTTAATTGATGCTACGTATAAAACGGTTATACTTATATATATTACAGACTTTTGTACCTGTGTTTTTTATGACATTTGCCATTTGTCTGTTTATTATCTTGATGCAGTTCCTTTGGAAATATGTTGAGGATCTTGTAGGTAAAGGGTTGGAGCCTCATGTTTTGGCGGAATTGTTTGCGTATGCTGCACTTTCTTTAGTTCCTATGGCCTTACCGTTAGCTATTTTGTTGGCGTCTCTTATGACATTTGGTAATTTGGGCGAGAGATTTGAACTTACAGCTATTAAAGCTGCCGGTATCTCATTGTTGAAGGCTATGCGTCCTCTTATCTTGCTGATAGCGGCCGTTAGTGTGGGTGCCTTTTATTTTCAGAATGATGTAATACCAAGAGTCAATGTTAAGTTTCGGACATTGATGATCTCTATAAAACAAAAATCTCCGGAATTGCAGATTCCGGAAAATACATTTTCTTCGGATATTAATAATTACAATCTTTTTGTAAAGGAAAAAGATAAAGAAACAGGAATGCTTCGGGATGTGATGATATATGATGTATCGAAAGGTTTCGATAACATGGCCGTGATTGTTTGTGATTCGGCTAAGATGCGGACATCATCCAATAAAGATTATCTTTCTCTGACATTGTATTATGGACAGCAGTTTTCGAACGTGAAGCAGTCCGGTTTTAGAGAAAATATGCCTTCTCGGAGTGAGTTTGTTCCATATTCTCGCGAAATATTCAAAGAAAAACAGGTTATTATTCCATTTGATGCGAATTTCAATCGTATTGATGAATCAGCAATGGAAGGTACTCAGTTGGCGAAAAATGTAACTCAATTACGTTCGTCCATAGATTCGCTCAGTAAAATTGTAGATAGCCTTAATGTGACCGACCGTAAGGTGATGGTTAAATATGCCTATGTGTCGTCTCGAAATAATACTCCGCAAGATTCGGTTACTGTAAAAAATAAAGCAGATATTATCCCGATATCATTCGATTCTGTTGTCAACTCATTATCTATGCAGGAAAAGCAGAGAATCTATTCCGATGCTTTTTCATTAGCCGACAATTCGAAGAGTGATATGCTTTTCAGGTCTTTTGCTAAGATCGATTTGCAGAAAAAAATCAGAGGACATAACGTTGAATTGCAAAAGAAATTTACATTGTCATTTGCCTGTCTTGTCTTTTTCTTTATAGGTGCTCCTCTCGGAGCGATTATCAGGAAAGGAGGGTTGGGTATGCCGGTGGTTATCTCTGTCATTTTGTTCATTATTTATTATATAATAGATAATGTTGGCTTTAAAATGGCCAGAGATGGAGTTTGGCCGGTTTGGCAAGGTGTTTGGTTAAGTTCATTTATACTGTTTCCGTTAGGAGCATTTATAACTTATAAGGCAATTAATGACTCGGCATTGTTTAATGCTGATGCTTATAGGAATTTTTATATTCGATTGTTTGGCGAAAGGGCTGCAATGCCGCTCGAAGAGCTTTATAAAGCCTATAACCGCAATGTTAAATACGGACTTCTGGCTTTTGCCGGATGTGTATTATTTTTATTGATGCATTTTCTGACAAAAGGATTCTTATCTAATATGACAGCCGTACTGGCTTCGATTAGCGGAATTATATATCTGGTATTATTCAGTGAGTTTGTAAGGGAAAGATATGAGTTTTATAAAAAAGCTCAGCAGAAAATAAGGATAACAGTAAAAGAAATAGCCTTTGTCCTTACGATAGGTCTGTTTTTCTATTTTGTTTTGTATCTTTATTATAAAAATAGAATGGCTAATATTATTGCTGAAAATGAAAGTAAAATGTCAGCTGTTCAAAATATATAAATATTATGTCTGGTTTTAAATTAAATACAATAGAGGAAGCTCTAGCAGAAATCAAAAATGGCAATTTTGTAGTTGTTGTTGATGATGAAGACCGTGAAAATGAAGGAGACCTTATTATAGCTGCCGAAGCTATAACTCCCGAAAAAGTAAACTTTATGGAGACCCATGCCAAAGGTCTCTTGTGTGTTCCTCTAACCGGTGAGCGTTGTGATGAATTGGATCTGCCTATGATGGTTACATCTAATACATCGGTGCATGCTACACCATTTACCGTGTCGGTCGATTTATTAGGTCATGGATGTACTACGGGTATATCTTCATTTGACCGTTCGCAAACTATATTAGCTCTAGCAAATAAAGAAACTAAGCCCGAAGATTTAGGGCGTCCCGGTCATGTTTTTCCTCTAAGAGCCAGAGATAAAGGTGTTCTAAGCAGGGTTGGACATACTGAGGCTGCTGTTGATTTGGCTAAATTGGCGGGAATGCAGCCTGCGGGAGTTTTGATTGAAATAAAGAAAGAAGATGGCGAAATGGCTCGTCTTCCCGAATTGATAGAATTTTCAAAAGAACACAATCTGAAAATAATTTCAGTGGCAGATCTTGTTAAATACAGACTAGAACGTGAAACATTAATCGAAAAAGGAACAGAGGTAAAAATGCCTACCGAATTCGGAGACTTTCATCTTATTCCTTTCAGACAAAAATCGAATGGGCTGGAACATATTGCTTTGATTAAAGGTACATGGACAAAAGATGAACCGATTCTTGTTCGTGTTCACTCTTCATGTATGACCGGTGATATTTTTGGTTCGAAACGTTGTGAATGCGGAGAACAATTGCATAAAGCTATGGAAATGATTCAGAAAGAAGGTAAAGGAGCCATTGTGTATCTGAATCAGGAAGGACGAGGAATCGGACTTATGGCAAAAATGGAGGCTTACAAACTTCAGGAAGAGGGGCTGGATACCGTTGATGCTAATCTTCATTTGGGTTATAAAGCCGATGAAAGAGATTACGGAGTGGGAGCAGCTATTCTTAGGGATTTGGATGTTTGTAAGATGCGCCTGATGTCTAATAATCCCATCAAACGTGTAGGTCTGGAATCTTTCGGACTTGAAGTAGTTGAAAATGTACCTATCGAGGTGAAACCCAATCAATACAATATGTTTTATATGCATACCAAGAAAGAACGTATGGGGCATACTTTGCATAATGTCGATTGAGAACTTTCTTTATTGGCTGGCACCGGATATTATTTAGATTTATTGAATGTATTAATTACGGAAAGTTAGTCTTTGCTTTAGTTAAAACTTACTATTACTTATAAGAACAAATTTCAGAAAATGGCACAAGTCGCAGATCGTATCGCCAATTTATCAGCATCCGAGACATTGGCAATGTCGCAAAAAAGCTCAGAGCTAAAGGCTCAGGGTATTGATGTAATCAACTTGAGTGTAGGTGAACCCGATTTTTATACACCCGACCATATAAAGCAGGCTGCTAAGGATGCGATAGATGATAACTTTTCATTTTATTCGCCTGTAACGGGGTATTTATCTTTGCGAAAGGCTATTTGCGAGAAATTGTCTAAGGAAAATAATTTGTCATTTACTCCCGATCAGATTGTCTGTTCGAATGGAGCAAAGCAATCGGTATATAACACTCTGCTAAGTGTTGTGAATGCTGGAGACGAAGTGATTATACCTGCCCCTTATTGGGTTAGTTATGTAGAAATGGTAAAATTGGCAGAAGGAAAAAGTGTTATCATTTCTGCCGGAATAGATCAAAACTTTAAGATTACTCCTACTCAGTTGAAAGCGGCTATAACAGATAAGACCAGAGCTATTATTTTATGCTCTCCTTCTAATCCTACGGGTAGTGTGTATTCAAAGGACGAATTGAAAGGCTTAGCTGATGTTTTGTCTCAATACCCTAATATTATAGTATTAGCAGACGAGATATACGAACATATAAACTATATAGGAAAACACGAAAGTATAGCTCAATTCGAAAATATTCGCGAACGTGTGGTTATTATCAATGGTGTATCGAAAGGATATGCGATGACCGGTTGGCGTTTGGGATGGATTGCTGCTCCAAAGTGGATCGCTGCCGCTTGTAATAAACTTCAGGGACAATCCACTTCAGGTCCATCATCAATCACTCAGAAGGCAGCCGAAGCTGCTTATGTAGGAGATCAGACATGCGTGGAAACAATGCGTAAAGCTTTTGAGCGTCGCCGTGATTTGGTGTATAAGCTGACATCGAAAATAGATGGTTTTAAACTTGAAAAACCTGACGGTGCATTCTATGTGTTTCCGGATTGTTCATATTATTTTGGAAAATCATTTAATGGAAAGAATATAGCGACTTCAGGAGATTTGGCTATGTATCTTTTAGAGGAAGGGCATGTAGCATGTGTGGGGGGACAAGCTTTTGGAGCTCCTGATTGCATCCGCTTTTCTTATGCAACTGCCGATGATTTATTGATAGAAGCTTTTAGAAGAGTAAAAGAAGCATTGGCAAAGCTGAAATAACTTTACTGAAATATAAAAATAAGAAAGACGGATCTGATATTCAGATCCGTCTTTCTTATTTTATAAATTAGCTATTATTTATGTGTTATAATATTGTATTGAAATGTAAAATTTGAATTTTGCGTTAAATAGATTTTTATTTAAATATAAATATGTCTTTTTGTTTGTTTTGTGGTCTTGGTTTTGTAATTTTGCACCCATTAAAAAATTAAAGATAAAGTTATGATAGTAGGAGTTCCAAAAGAAATTAAAAACAACGAGAACAGAGTCGGGATGACACCCGGAGGTGTAAAAGAATTTGTAAAAAGAGGACACACTGTATATGTTCAGCATACAGCAGGAGAGGGCAGTGGTTTTGACGATTCATTGTATTTAGCTGCAGGAGCGCAGATCCTTGATAATATAAAGGATGTGTATAATGTTGCTGAGATGATAGTTAAGGTCAAAGAGCCAATCGAAGAAGAGTACAAACTGATCAAAAAAGGTCAATTGCTTTTTACTTATTTTCATTTTGCATCAAACGAAAAGTTATTGAATGCAATGCTGCAAAGCGGAGCTACTTGTCTGGCATATGAAACAGTATTGAATAAAGAAGGTTTACTTCCTTTATTGATTCCAATGAGCGAAATAGCAGGTCGGATGGCGATTCAGGTTGGTATGCACTTTATGGAAAAATCTCATGGAGGTCGTGGTATATTGTTGGGCGGTGTATCAGGTGTGAGTCCTGCCAGAGTTTTGGTTCTGGGAGGCGGAATTGTAGGTTATAATGCTGCGGTTATTGCTGCAGGAGCCGGAGCTCAAGTTACTATAACTGATATCTCTCTTTCGCGCTTACGCTATCTTGATCAAGTCCTGCCTGCAAATGTTCAGACTTTATATTCATCGGTGCAGAATGTCGAAGAAGTTCTTCCGTATACCGATCTGGTTATAGGTTCGGTACTTATTCCGGGAGCTAAAGCCCCTCATTTATTAACTCGTGACATGCTTAAACTGATGAAAAAAGGAAGTGTCGTTGTAGATGTTGCAATAGATCAGGGTGGATGTTTTGAAACTTCTCATGCTACAACTCATACCGACCCTGTATACGAAGAAGAAGGTGTTATACATTATGCCGTAGCTAATATTCCCGGAGCTGTAGCTCGAACTTCTACTTTGGCTTTAACGAATGCAACATTACCGTATGCTCTTAAATTGGCAGATTTAGGTTGGGAAAAAGCCGTGGCTGAAGATGCCGGCCTTAAATCGGGTCTTAATATCGTAGATGGAAAAATTACATTCAAAGCTGTTGCGGAAGTCTTCGGGAAAGAGTGTCATATAATATAAGCTGTTTATTGTTTTTTCTATAAAAATTGACGTATTTCAAGAATCTTTTAGCTCTTAATAGATCTCTGTTTAGAGATCACAATTAGAGAGTTGTAGAATAAAGATGCTGGTTTTGATTGTCTGTTATCGGCGATAATTGAAATCAGCATCTTTTCTTTATTCCACATTTATATAAAATCATTTTTATTTGTTTTATATATAATCTATCTTTGCACCGCTTAAGAGGAAAAGAACAAAATAATCTTTGGATATTAATGATAGTATTTTTGATAAAGTAAGTGATCATTAATTATCTGAAAAACCTGCTTGAAATAATAAATGGGTCTGTGACCTTCGATTTTTATCCGTTTATAGAAATAATAAAATGATTTATTCTGAAAATACATTGCACGAGACACCCCGAAGAGGAAGTATAGAAGTTATATGTGGTTCAATGTTTTCAGGAAAGACGGAAGAATTACTCCGAAGATTAAAACGGGCAAAAATAGCTAAGCAGGAAATTGAAATATTTAAACCGGCAATAGATACTCGCTATTCGGAAGTTGAAGTTATTTCACATGATAAAAACTCTATACCTTCAACTGTTGTTGAACATTCGAGTAATATCTTGTTATTATCTTCTAATATTGAGGTTGTTGGGATAGACGAAGCTCAATTCTTTGATCAAGGATTGGTTGATGTTTGTCAGCAGCTTGCTGATCAGGGGATAAGAGTAATTGTAGCTGGTCTGGATATGGATTTTAAGAGAAATCCTTTTGGTCCGATGCCGGCACTATGCGCTATTGCTGATGATGTGAAGAAAGTGCATGCCATATGTGTTGAATGCGGCAGGTTGGCTAACTATTCATATCGCCTGATTTCGAACAACGATAAGCAGGTGATGCTGGGAGAACTTCAGGAGTATAAGCCTTTGTGTAGGCTTTGCTATACACGTCTTAGAAAATAAGGCGTCTAGGAAAAAAGTGTATTAATGGATACCTTTTTGCGAAAAAAAGATATTCATGATTAGCAATACATAAATAAAATGTTTTTCGGCTATAACGGGCTGTAAATGTTTTATTTGCCAAAGTCGTAGATAGGTCAGCGACCTTTCCAGTATTTATTGATTAAAAAGGGCTCAGTATGAAAAGAGAACTAAAGAACATTGTTCATCAAACCCGATCTCTGATTAAAGGCGGAGATAAAAAGAAACTGAGAATTTATCTTGATAGCTTTGATATTTCAGCTATTGAAGATTTAATTGACGAGTTGCCCGATTATGCCCCTCTAATCATCGAGACGATGAGTGCGAACAGGGCTGTCAACGTATTTAGGATTTTAGATGTTCCCACGCAGGAACGAGTCATTAAAAAGTTATCCAAGTTAAAACTAAAGGAGCTGTTATCCATTTTGCCCCCTGATGATCAGACGGCATTATTGGGAGAACTAAAAGATGAAGATCTGGTTCAGGAATTAATGGCTTTATTGTCTCCGGAAGATAAACTGGAGGTAGCTGCTCTTTTAGCCTATCCCGAAGATAGTGTAGGTCGTTTGATGACCCCCGACTATCTGGCTATCAATAAAAATATAACGGTACAGCAAACTTTGGATACCATCCGGAAAAAAGGTAAAAATTCGGAGACTATAGACGTTATTTATATTCTTGATGATAATGGCGTCTTATTAGATGACCTTCGTATCAGGGATTTATTGATTGTAGATCCTTCGACCCCAATCTCCGATATTATGGATAACCGGTTAATATCACTGAATGCAGAAGATCCACAAGAAGAGGCTATTAAGATATTTAAGATGAACAACCGGGTTGCTCTCCCTGTTATAAACACAGAAGGCTTACTCTTGGGTATTGTTACTATTGATGATATTCTATGGGTTGCAAATGAAGAGTATTCCGAAGACATGCAACGGTTTGGGGGTAGTGGAACGTTAGATGAACCTTATCTGGATGTACCCTTGCATAAGCTGGTTTGGAAGCGTGCCGGATGGTTGATTGTCCTGTTTATCGGAGAGTTACTTACAGCTTCGGTAATGCAGTATTATGAAGACCAACTGGCTAAAGTAATAGTTTTGGCTATGTTCCTTCCTTTGATGATCTCGAGTGGGGGAAATAGTGGTTCTCAGGCTTCAACCCTTATTATTCAGGCTATGGCTGTCGGTGATGTACGTTTATCGGATTGGTGGAGAGTGTTCAGACGTGAGATACTATCAGGTGCAAGCCTCGGTCTAATACTTGGTATTATCGGATTTATACGTATTTATGTGTGGCATTTTATATTCCCTCATTTATATGGTGAACATTGGATTTTGGTGGCATCAACTGTTTCTATGTCTTTAATCGGAATTGTGCTGTGGGGATCTTTAATCGGTTCTATGTTGCCGTTTATCTTAAGACGTTTGGGTGCTGATCCTGCTACATCGTCGGCTCCTTTTGTCGCAACTATTGTTGATGTTACAGGTCTGATGATATATCTTTCTATAGCAGGTGTTGTTTTTGGTGCAATACTTCATTAACTTTAACCGGGCAAGGTCTCGTACCTTTAAATTTTTTATATCGGTGCAAGGATGTCCCTTAAAATAAGTATGATATGAAAACGGATGGATTTGAACATAAATCATTTGAGATCAATGGTCGTACAGTAGAGTATAAAACCAAGATTGTTGATAAGATTGAGCAAGATGTTGTTAATCTGAGTGACAAAGACAAGGAGTTTGTGGCTTATTGTCTTGTTGATGCGGAAATATTATTGAAACAATTAGATATAGTCAAAGATCTTTCTGCATATTCAGCAACTGATCTGGATATTTTGATATACTATTGGCTGCATAATCGGTCTTGGTTTAAACTGGTTGAAGAAGATGAATTTATTAATGCTTTGGGGGCAGCTTTTGGTTACTTGATGAATAAGGAATGCCACACCGTATGGTCTATAATAAATGATGAGTATGGTAGAGATTTCGCTTGTGTTTCCGAAGTACCCAAGTTTCAGACCTTTCCTTTCAGTTCGGTTTGGAAGGCAGTCGAAGAGGGTAGAGAGGGATCTTTGCAGGATATAATTGATCTGGTAAAGAAACATTTAAACGATAATAGCTTTTGACGATTTCATTCTTAATTCTAAGCGTGGAAAGATAAAGTCTTTAGTATGTAGTAAAAAAAAGAGAACTATTTTATAGTTCTCTTTTTTTAATTTCGTCTTCTATCTTTTATAGAATCATTCTTCGTTGCCTTTTCCAGATCTTCGGTATTCTTTAAAATAATATCGTATAATAATACTTTATAATCGGACATAGAGGGAGCATTTACATGTATATAGCCACTTATCTCCTTTATTGTATCCTGAACTTGGGGATTCACTATTTTTGGGGATACTCCATCCGTAAATTGTTGAACCTTTGTAATTGTTGTATCGGGATACTCAAATCGTACTGCAAGTTCTGCATTCATGGAACCATGCATCCCTAATGCTTTTAAAGATATTTCGAACTTAGAGAACGTTTTACTCTTTATCGAATCTATGTCAAAATCAAGAAAAGTATTTGCTTCTGTAAGATATGCGTAGAAAGGTAATACTTTATGATTGTATTCACGTATCCTACCGAAATTAGGATATTCTTGCTCAAATTCTTTGGATTCTCTCTTCAGTCTGGATGAAACGGAGTCTGTAATCCGCATATATTCTTCGGGATGATCGGCATACCATACTAATGACGAATCAAGTTGAGCTTGTGTTATTCCATGCTTTTCAAATACTCCTTCGAGTAAAGCTGTCTTTTTATCCGCTTGGTTGAAATCTTGATAACGAGTTTGGTATATTGCATCAACTAGTTGCATATCATGCAATACATCCATCATTTTGTCTCTGGATAACTTTCCGTTATCGTTGCCGCATGCTGCGAAGCACAGGCATAATACCGGAAATGATGCATAATATATGAATCGATGATTTTTTTTCATTATTCATTAGGTTTTTGCATTGTGTCCTGCAATGTTTTCCTGTAGAATATCAATAATAATATGATACCAACGGTTATTGCCGAGTCGGCAAAATTAAATATTGGTCTGAAAAAGATAAAATCTTCTCCACCCCATACTGGAATCCAACCCGGGAAAGTTCCTTCTATTAGTGGAAAATAAAACATATCCACAACCTTTCCGTGTAACCAGCTCGAGTATCCTTGTCCGAAAGGAACAATGGATGCTACATGCCCGGGATAACTTGCTGTAAATATTTCGCCATAGAATACACTATCTATAATATTTCCGATGGCTCCTGCGAGGATAAGGGCAATACATGCAATATATCCATGTTTAAAGTTGCGGGTAACTAACAGATAGAGATAATATCCTATGAAGCCTACAGCAATGATACGGAACAGGGACAGAAACAGTTTGCCTAAAACTTCTATTCCGAAAGCCATTCCGTTGTTTTCCACGAAATAAATTTTGAACCAGCTAGCAACATCAATAGTCTCATAGAGAGCCATATTTGTTTTAACCCAAATTTTGATAACTTGATCAATAATGATTACGAGAAGTACAACTGTAATAGCTGTTGCTCCCTTCGGGAATTTTTGCATAAAATATGACTAAATAAGTAAAAACAAGTTATGAGATTCTCAAGTCTGTACAAGCTATTAAACAATAATAACTACTTATTGCTGTTATACTTGGATGAACAATAAGAAGGTCTGGAGACCTTAAGTCTATACTTGTCTTGTTATTAAATAGGTCGGAGACCTTGATTTCAGAAGAAAAAGTAGTAAAACTATTGTGTAATCTCACTACTTTCTCTTGATATTTTTTATTAATTAATACTATTTAAGTAACATAAGCACCTAATGCTATGTATTTAACATAACATGTTGTTTTTTAAGTTACTTCCTGATAAATAAAGCTTTACGACCTTATTTAGAGCCTCCGGTTTTAGCTTCGATGCTCAATGTTGCATGTGGCACAGCTCGAAGACGTTCTTTCGGAATCAATTTGCCGGTTTCGCGGCATATTCCGTAAGTTTTGTTTTCGATCCGGATCAACGCAGCCTGTAAATTTTGTATAAACTTCATCTGACGTTGAGCTAAGCGTCCTGCTTCTTCTTTTGATAGAGTGGCAGCACCTTCTTCAAGAACCTTGAATGTCGGAGATGTATCAGTAACATCATTTCCGTCTGAGTTTGTTATTGAAGCTTTAAGGGCTTCATACTCATCTTTCGCCTTGTCCAACTTTTGTAAAATCAAATCGCGAAATTCATCCAGCTCTTCATCTGTGTATCGTGTTTTTTCTGTCATAGTCATTTCGTTTTTAGAATTTGCAATTTAATTAATTATTTAAATAACAGAAAGTATTGAAACGCTATAAAAATAGGTTCTAATATTCTGCTGTTTCTATACAAAACCAATTTACAAAAAAGGTCTGATATCTTAGACTTTTTCTATTGAAATATTCAATACAATATCGTCCATATCTGTAATCTCAGTTCCTTTTACATCTGTTTCAAGCATAATACTGTCTGCCAGTACCTGTCCTGCAATATATTCTTTGTATTCCGATATTGCACCTTGTATTTGTTCTAGATCGGATATTTTTACTTTAATACGGTCTGTTATATCCAATCCGCTCGTTTTACGGATATTTTGTATCCGGTTGACTAATTCCCGGGCAATACCTTCTTTCTTTAAAGAATCGGTTATTGTAATATCTAAAGCAACGGTCAAGCGTCCTTCGTTTGCAACCAGCCAACCTTCGATATCTTCTGAGATGATTTCCACATCAGCAGTTTCTATGGTTGCGACTTGTCCGTCTATATCGAAAGTATATGAGCCGCTTTTTTCGAATTGCCCGATAGCTTCCTGATCCATTGTTTGAACCGCTGCGGCCAGTTGTTTCATTATTTTTCCGTAGCGTGGGCCGAGTTTTTTAAAATCGGGTTTTACTTTCTTTACCAAAATACCGGCTGCATTATCGACATATCTCAACTCTTTGACATTTACTTCATTAAGAATCAAATCTCTCACGGCTTCGATAGCGCATTCCTGCTCTTTATCAAGTACAGGGATCATTATCTGTGTCAAAGGCTGGCGCACTTTGATGCTTACCTTACGGCGCAAAGCCAATATCATAGATGATATACTTTGGGCTATTTGCATCCGTTCTTCCAAAGCCTTATCTACTACAGCCTCATTATAAACAGGGAAGTCAGCTAAGTGAACAGATACCTCTGGATTTTGTTCACAGGCCGATGTCAGGTCTATGTATAACTTATCGGCGTAGAATGGTGCTATTGGAGCAATCAGTTTCGATATAGTTTCCAAACAAGTGTATAATGTTTGGTATGCCGAAAGCTTATCCTGAGTCATTTCACCTCCCCAGAAACGTTTACGGTTGAGACGTACATACCAGTTGCTCAGATTATCGTTAACGAAGTCTGATATGGCACGACCTGCTTTTGTCGGTTCATATGTATTATAATATTCATCTACATCGCTAACCAGTGTGTTTAACAGTGAGATAATCCATCTGTCGATTTCGGGACGTTCTGTAACCGGAATCTGAGGTTGTGAATTGTCAAACTTGTCGACATTTGCATATAACGCAAAAAATGAATATGTATTATAAAGGGTTCCGAAGAACTTACGGCGAACTTCATCAATACCTTCAGTGTCGAATTTCAGATTATCCCAAGGCGAAGCATTGGTTATCATATACCAACGAAGCGGATCGGAACCGTACTTTTCTATTGTAGCAAAAGGATCGACTGCGTTTCCGAGACGTTTCGACATTTTGTTGCCATTCTTATCCAAAACAAGTCCGTTCGAAACAACATTCTTAAAGGCAACACTTCCTCTGACCATTGTAGATATGGCATGCAGGGTGAAAAACCATCCACGGGTCTGATCTACACCTTCTGCGATGAAATCAGCTGGATATATCTTCACAAATTCTTCAGCACTGATATTTGGGAAGAAGACCTGTGCAAAAGGCATCGCACCAGAGTCGAACCAAACATCGATAAGGTCTAACTCGCGTTTCATCGGTTTTCCGGATTCAGAAACCAGAATAATATTATCAACATAAGGACGGTGCAAGTCTATCTTTTCGTAATTATCTTTTTCCAGATTTCCGACTTCAAAATCTTTCCAAGGGTTTTCAGTCATGAATCCGACTTTGATCGATTTCTCGATTTCTGTATACAGTTCTTTTACCGATCCGATACATAATTCCTCTTTACCGTCTTCTGTTCTCCATATTGGAAGTGGAGTTCCCCAATAACGGCTACGGCTCAAGTTCCAATCTTGAAGGTTTTCGAGCCATTTACCGAAACGTCCTGTTCCTGTCGATTGGGGTTTCCAGTTGATTGTTTTGTTTAATTCTATCAACTGGTCACGGCAAGCGGTTGTACGGATAAACCAACTATCAAGAGGATAGTATAGCACGGGTTTATCTGTTCGCCAGCAGTGAGGATAATTGTGCACATGTTTCTCTATGCGAAATGCTTTGTTTGCTTGTTTAAGCATTACACAGATATCTATATCGAGAGTCGGGTCGTTTTCGGTCAGAGTATCATCATAATCGTTTTTGACATAACGTCCGGCATACTCTTTATAAAGTTCTACATTGACGTTCTTCTTTACATATTCAGCGTCAAGGTCTTCTATCTTGAAGTATTTACCTGTAAGATCTACCATCGGGCGAAGATTTCCGTCCTTGTCGGTCAGCATCATTCCTGGTACCCCGTTAGCTTTGGCTACTTTAGAGTCATCTGCTCCAAATGTAGGGGCAATGTGTACAATTCCCGTACCGTCTTCGGTTGTAACGAAATCTCCTGTAACAACTTTAAACGCTCCTTCTCCCGGATTGACCCAAGGTATAAGCTGTTCGTATTCCATTTCTGCCAGATCCGAACCTTTCCAAGAGCCTACGATTTTGAATGGTATAAGTTTGTCTCCTGATTTGTAATCTTCCAGAGCTAGGTCTGCAGCCTTAGGATTGAACAGGCTCGATACAAGAGAATTGGCTACAATGGCAGTCATCTTCTCTCCTGTATATGGGTTGTATGTTTGTACAGCTACATATTCAATTTCAGAGCCTACGGCCAATGCTGTATTTGAAGGCAATGTCCAAGGCGTGGTAGTCCATGCAAGAAAATAAGCTATACCGAAATTATTCATTTCGGCCTTTGGACCTTTTATCTTGAATTGAGCCACACAAGTTGTATCCTTAACATCGCGGTAGCATCCGGGTTGATTCAGTTCGTGTGAACTTAATCCTGTACCGGCAGCAGGCGAGTAGGGTTGTATGGTATAACCTTTGTAAAGGTATCCTTTGTTATACAGTTCTTTAAGCAGATACCATAAAGTTTCGATGTAACGGTTGTCGTATGTAATATATGGGTCGTTCATGTCTACCCAATATCCCATTTTAGTAGTCAGATCTTCCCACTCTTTGGTATATTTCATTACCTCTTTGCGGCAGGCATCGTTATATTCATCAACCGATATTTTCTTTCCGATATCTTCTTTGGTTATTCCTAAAGCTTTTTCTACACTTAACTCAACAGGGAGTCCGTGTGTATCCCATCCGGCTTTGCGGTTTACCAAAAAGCCTTTCATTGTTTTATAACGGCAGAAAATATCTTTAATTGAGCGAGCCATTACGTGGTGAATACCGGGCATACCATTTGCCGAAGGAGGGCCTTCATAAAAAACAAAAGTAGGCGCACCTTTTCTTACATCAAGGCTTTTCTGGAATAAGTCTAATTTATTCCATTTTTCCAACATTTCTTTATTGATGTCAGATAAGTTGAAATTATTGTATTCTGTAAATTTTTTGCTCATAATAGCAGACACTTTTCCGTTAAAAAATTGGCGCAAAGATAATAAAAAAAACACATATTGCGAATATTTCGCGGGGTGGAGATATTAAAATATGGTGAATATGCAGTAGTTTTAAAACGGCTGTTCATTATATCCGATATAATAGTTCCTTTTTTATTACATTTGCTTGATTTTTAATATTAGGAATATGCGTATCGCTTGTGTTGCTTTTTTATTCTCTGTGTTGTCGATAACTCCTATTGTCAGCCAAACTCCAGAAAAGGATTCAGATCAATCCCTCGATAGTACGGTTTTGCTGGATCCGGTAGTTTTGGACTGTTATATGAATCCGAATAGAATATCAATTAATATAGAAACTTTAGGCACATTCACTGATGGTGATTTTGCTCCGTTTTGGCTTAGTAATAATAAATTCGGGCTAGGATCAGCTGAGAATAGTAATCAATATCTGAGGATTAATTCTTTCGGAAATCATTATTTCTATGTAGGAGGCTCACCCTTGAATGTGACGATGGGAGCAGATATATTGGTGTCTCATAATATGCAGTCCGATTTTAACTTTCACCAGTTATATGCTGATCTTAAATACCGAAATGCTGTATTGTCTGTAGGTGCTAAAGAAAGATATTCGCTATTCAAGAATAAGCTATTAAGTTCCGGAGGGATGACACTTTCAAATAATGCACGCCCAATACCTCAGGTTGAAGTTAGTATTCCTGATTTTGTAACAGTACCATATACAAAAAGGTATTTGCAATTTATAGGTGGATTGTCTTACGGTTGGTTTGGCGATGATAAGTTCAAGAAAAGAAACGCAGCAGACGGATACTATGCCGAAAAAGTGTTGTATCATCGCAAATATGGGTTTCTGAAATTTGAAAAAGTACCTGCATGGAGTTTTATTGTAGGAGCCGAAATGGATACTCAGTGGGGAGGACGCTTTTATCATGCTGGAGAATACTGGGACAAAGGTTCTGCAAAATTGAGTGATTTTTTTAAGGTATTGATCCCGATGAAGGGTGGAGCCGAATCGAATCTTACCGATAGGCAGAACATTGTGGGAAATGTGTACGGAAGTACTCATTTTATAGTTGAGCATAAGCGAAAAGAATTTTCGATAAAAGCTTATCATGAGCATTTTTTCGAAGATCATTCAGGTATTATTTTTAAGAATATTCCTGATGGATTATACGGTCTGGAATTGAATCTGAATAAGAAAGGATGGTTCACAAGTGTTTTATTTGAATATTTGCATACAAAAGATCAATCTGGCCCTTTCCTTTGGGATGAAAATGAAGAAATACCTGTCCAGGTGAGCGGTGGCGATAACTATTATAATCATGTTGATTATGCTTCGCTTAGTAACTACGGCTTTGTTTTGGGGAATCCCTTTCTTACATCTCCGATTTATAATAGAGGACAGTCCCTTACCGTATTTAATAATAGATTATCTACATTTCATGGAGGTATTAGCGGGTATATACTTCCAAGCCTGCAATACAGAGCATTGGTCAGCTATTCTAGAAGTTGGGGTACAGATCGTATTCCCTCGCGAAATATAAGAAATCAGTTTTCGAGTATGCTCGAGACCGTTTATATAGACCCTCGCTTGTCAGGGTGGAAATTCTCTGCGGCATTTGCTTTTGACAGATCCGGAATGGTCGGAGATAATACCGGAGTACAATTAAAAATTTCTAAGTGCTTTGAAGTACAATAAACACTGATTTATTTCTATTTTTGTAAAAGAAATAAGTTTAATCCTAGTTTTATCTTAATATGGATAACCTCAGGTCTGCGATTGCAGACAAAGTTCTGGATATATCGGCTTTTAATGGAGACGATATGAAAGCTAAACTCGAAAAGATCAATCGTTTTCGGGATTTTGCAAATGCCTGTCAATTACTGATAAAAAAATATCCGGCAATAGAATCTGAATTACTACAGATGGTCGAAAATAATGATTTCGATACGCGGATTGCTTCTTCACGAGTGGATACCATTATAAGGCTATCCGAAAGAGAAAGTGATGGTGTACATACCGCATCGCAAGTTGTTGAAGATGATATTCATAATCTTGAAAAAATAACAGAAGAGATAATTTCTTCTGAAGAAGTGCCACCCGTTGCAACTGCTACCGCTGATCTTACAGCATCAGGTCGGTCTCAATCCTATGGAGAGTCTCAGGAATCAAAGTCCATAGGATCTCAAAAAGCAACTAACTTGCTCACTGAAGAGGGACGTGATGAACCCGAAAAAATAGGTCAATACGTCGACTTTGAAGAAATAGATGAGAATACAGCTAAACCTGTTGATAATTTTATCAACCCTGTGGTTGAACGTAAATCTTCTCTTGTTATTGAGGAAGACAACAGGAAGAAGGACACTGTAAAGAAAATTATTCAGGTTTGCGGTATTATTGCGATTGTAGTGGCCTTGATTTTTATTATCAAATTCGTAATTAATAATTGGGTTACCATACTTTATGGGCTTGGAGCTCTTGTGCTGGTAGGAGGAATTGTTTATTTCTTACTGAAAAAGAAGAAATCTGACGAATAAGGGTCTCAGACCTTAAATAATGCAATATGTATCAATAT
Organism: Indolivaga capnocytophagoides; assembly: GCF_036511535.1. GTDB lineage: Bacteria > Bacteroidota > Bacteroidia > Bacteroidales > Dysgonomonadaceae > Dysgonomonas_A > Dysgonomonas_A capnocytophagoides. The sequence continues at coordinate 854,605 of NZ_AP028867.1, forward strand.
AATATACAATTAAAGAAATATAATTCGTTTCGGACAGAGGCTGTCGCAAAAATATTTTTCGAACCGGAAAATATAACGCAGCTAAAGCAATGCCTGTTGGACTTTCCGAACGAAAAAAAACTTTTGATAGGAAGCGGATGTAATCTTTTTTTTACCAAAGATTTCGATGGATTGGTTATTCATCCTCAAATATTAGGAGTGAGAGAGATTTCTGATGTTTCAGATGAGTCCGATGATGTTTATCTGGAAGTTATGGCATCTGAAGATTGGGATAAACTGGTGGAATTTTGTGTTGATAAAGGATATTCGGGTCTCGAAAATTTATCATATATCCCCAGTACTGTTGGTGCGGCTCCAGTTCAGAATATCGGGGCATACGGAGCAGAAGTCAAAGACTGTGTGCATGAAGTGATAGCTTTGGACACTAATACGCTCGATGTTGTTTCTTTTTCTAATGCAGAATGTGAATTTGCTTATCGTGACAGCGTATTTAAAAGAAATGCGGACAGGTATATAATTATATCTGTAGTATTTATGTTGAAAAGGTCATTTACTTATGTTGCGAAGTATTTTGATTTAAACAAGGAGTTGGAAGATGTTGTAGTTCCTACAATCGAAGATGTCCGTGATGCTGTGATTCGTGTGCGTCAACGTAAATTACCCGACCATCTGGAATTGCCCAACTGCGGAAGTTTCTTTAAGAATCCGTATATTACAAACAAAGAGGCTGATAAAATAAAAGAAGAATATCCTGATTTGCCGATTTATCCCGTTAATGATAACTTGGTAAAGACGTCTGCGGCTTTTTTGATAGACAGAGCAGGTTATAAAGGAAAGCAGCTAGGACAAGTCGGCACATATCCGAAACAAGCTTTAATTATCGTTAATTATGGATCACCCGACGGAAACGATATTGTTTACTTTAAAAATGAAATCCAGAAAGCTGTCTTTGAAAAGTTTTCCATAGAGCTGGAGCCAGAAGTTAGGATTTTATAATATAGATCAGTAATTCGAAAATTTATCTATACGGAAAGTGGCGGAGATCCTCTTATTTATAGAACGATTTTTAGAAAAACAGGGAAAGAAAAGGTGACCAATATAAAAGTGCAATTTCGGAGTAACTTTTGTTACCTTTTATCAAATAAATATAAATTAATAGATAAGGTCTGAGAACCCCAAAGAATATTTAATCAATTAAAGATACATGGCATCATTTATTATAGAAGGCGGTTGCCGCCTGAAAGGTGAAATAACTCCTCAGGGAGCAAAAAACGAAGCATTACAGGTTATTTGTGCAGTTCTATTAACCCCTGAAGAGGTTATTATAGAGAATATACCCGATATTCTGGATGTCAATAATCTTATTTCTCTTCTTGGAGATATGGGAGTGAAGACCAGTCGCCTGAATGAAAATACCTGGTCGTTTAGGGCTGACGAGGTAGATTTGACTTATCTTGAGAGTCCCGAATTTTTGAAGAAAAGTGCTTCATTGAGAGGTTCCGTAATGATTATCGGTCCTTTAGTAGCTCGTTTCGGCAAAGCATTGCTTCCTAAACCGGGAGGTGATAAAATTGGACGCCGTCGTCTAGATACACATTTTATCGGTATTCAGAAGTTAGGTGCAAACTTTGATTATGATAACGAACAGCAATTATATTCTATCACAGCCGAGAAGCTTACCGGAACTTACATGCTTTTGGATGAAGCTTCGGTAACAGGTACTGCTAATATTATAATGACTGCGGTTTTGGCCGAGGGTGAAACTACTATATATAATGCTGCTTGCGAACCTTATTTACAGCAGTTATGCAAGATGCTGAATAAGATGGGGGCTAAAATATCCGGAGTAGCATCTAATCTAATACGTATTGAAGGTGTCAAAGAATTGGGCGGAACAACCCACCGTATTTTACCGGATATGATCGAGATCGGAAGTTTTATCGGGATGGCAGCAATGACCGGTTCTGAGTTGACAATCAAAGATGTATCTTATGATGATTTGGGTATTATACCGGATACATTCCGTCGTTTGGGCATTACACTCGAACGTCAGGGAGATGATATTCACATTCCGGAGCATAAAGAATATACAATTGATACATTTATAGATGGTTCCATATTAACTATCGCTGATGCTCCATGGCCGGGGTTGACTCCCGACCTTATAAGTGTATTATTGGTTGTGGCAACACAGGCAAAAGGTAGTGTATTGATCCATCAGAAGATGTTTGAAAGTCGCTTGTTCTTTGTTGATAAACTGATAGATATGGGTGCTCAGATAATACTTTGCGACCCGCATCGTGCAACAGTTATTGGTACAGGACGCCGTTCTATGCGCGCTACAGTCATGACGTCACCTGATATCCGTGCCGGTATTGCTTTGCTTATCGCTGCAATGTGCGCAGATGGAAAGAGTGTGATACATAATATAGACCAGATAGACAGAGGATATCAGAATATTGATGTCCGTCTGAATCAATTGGGTGCTAATATATTAAGAATGAACTAATCATTAAAAGAAGAAAGGGATACACATAATGGAAAATTTTAGTTTTGTTAATCCTGTAAAAATTATATTTGGTAAGGATACCATAAAGTCTTTATCGAAGGAGATTCCTGCCGGAAGTAAAGTTCTTATAACTTATGGAGGGGGAAGTATTAAGCATAACGGAGTTTATGATCAGGTCATAAAAGCTTTATCAGCTTTTGATTTTTATGAGTTTTCAGGAATTGAGGCTAATCCTCATTACGAGACTTGTATGAAAGCCGTGGAGTTGATCAAAGAGAAAAACATTGATTATGTACTTGCTGTAGGAGGCGGTTCGGTAATTGATGCTACTAAATTTATTGTTGCAGCCGCTTGTTTTAAAGGTGATGATCCATGGGATATCCTGAGTAAGCAAGCTCGTATCGAAAGAACATTGCCTTTTGGTACAGTATTGACTATATCGGCTACAGGGTCGGAAATGAATAGTGGAGCTGTTATAACCAAAGCTGAAACTCATGATAAGTTGGCTTTTGGCTCATCTAAGTTATATCCTAAATTTTCAATTCTTGATCCGGAGGTAACTTATTCATTGCCATTGAAGCAAGTAAGTAATGGGGTAGTGGATGCATTTGTGCATGTGATAGAACAATATGTTACGTATCCTTCACAGGCAATGATTCAGGATAAGTTTGCGGAAGCCGTTTTAGTGACTTTGATAACCGAAGGTCCGAAGGCGTTGGAAACTCCTCGTGATTATGATGTTCGTGCCAATCTGATGTGGGCATCTACTTGGGCTTTGAATGGATGGATCGGTTGTGGTGTTCCCGAAGATTGGGCAACACACCGTATTGGTCATGAGCTCACAGCCTTGTATGGACTAGATCATGCTCAGACTTTAGCCATTGTTCTCCCTGGTGTATTGAGTGTCTTGAAAGATCAGAAAGCAGATAAGATACTTCAATTAGGAGAGATGGTTTTCGGCATCTATAATAATATGTCGAAAGACGAACGTATTGATGAAACTATTAGAGCTGTAATTAATTTCTTCGAAGAAATGCAGGTTAAGACCCATTTATCGGATTATGGATTGGGACAGGAGGCTGTAGATACCGTTTCGAACCGAATCAAGGAGAGAGGTTGGAAACTTGGTGAAAAGGAAAATATAACAGCAGATGTTGTGAAAGAGATTCTGACTTTGAGAATGTAGTATCAACTAATGAGCAGAGAGAAGGCAAAACACTTAAGGTTGTTTCAGTGATATTAAATTGAGGTGCTAGTCTTCTTTTGGATCAACAAAAAAAATCGCTTCTCTTTCGGGAAGCGATTTTTTATTGTTGATTATCAGCTATCTTACTCAGCCAATAATATTTTCATGATTTCAACAGCAGCTTTGGTTACAGGAGAACCTGGTCCAAAGATCGCTGCTACACCTGATTTGTACAAGAAGTCATAATCCTGTGCTGGAATAACACCTCCGGCAATTACAATAATGTCCTCACGTCCTAGTTTTTTGAGTTCAGCAATAACTTGAGGTACAAGAGTTTTGTGACCAGCAGCCAGAGAGGATACTCCAAGAACATTAACGTCATTTTCTACAGCTTGACGGGCTGCTTCTTCTGGAGTTTGGAACAATGGTCCCATATCCACATCGAATCCACAGTCAGCATAACCTGTTGCAACTACTTTTGCTCCACGGTCGTGTCCGTCCTGACCCATTTTAGCAATCATGATACGAGGTTGACGACCTTCTTTCTTAGCAAATTCTTCAACAAGTCTACAAGCTTCCTGGAATGTAGGGTCTTTTTTAGTTTCTGATGAATACACGCCTGAAATAGTTCTGATTATAGCTTTATAACGTCCTACTACAACTTCACAAGCATCGGATATTTCACCCAGAGTAGCACGTAAACGAGCTGCTTCTACTGCAAGTTCAAGTAGATTACCTTTCTTAGTTTTTACGCATTCAGTGATTGCTTCCAATGCTTTCTTAACAGCATCATTATCACGCTTAGATTTCAGATCATTCAATCTTTCGATTTGTTGACGGCGCACTTCAGTGTTGTCAACATCAAGAATATCAATAGGATCTTCTTTTTCGAGACGGTATTTATTAACACCGATGATTGTTTGATTTCCAGAGTCGATCTTAGCTTGAGTACGAGCAGCAGCTTCTTCTATACGCATTTTAGGAATACCGGTTTCAATAGCCTTAGCCATTCCTCCTAATTTTTGTATCTCTTGGATAAGCTCCCATGCTTTATGTACAAGTTCATTGGTCAGAGACTCTACATAATAAGAACCAGCCCATGGGTCGATTTCTTTACAGATCTGAGTTTCTTCCTGTATATATATCTGAGTATTACGTGCAATACGAGCAGAGAAGTCAGTTGGTAATGCAATAGCTTCATCCAAAGCATTGGTGTGAAGAGATTGTGTATGACCAAGAGCTGCAGCCATCGCTTCGATACAAGTACGGCCGACATTATTGAACGGATCTTGTTCGGTTAATGACCAACCCGAAGTTTGAGAGTGAGTACGTAATGCCAGAGATTTTGGATTTTTAGCACCAAAGCTCTTAACTATTTTAGCCCACAATAAACGACCTGCACGCATTTTGGCGATTTCCATGAAGTGGTTCATCCCAATAGCCCAAAAGAATGATAGACGAGGAGCAAATGCATCAACATCAATACCTGCGTCGATACCAGCTTTCAGGTACTCCATGCCGTCAGCTAAAGTATAAGCCAACTCAATATCAGCAGTAGCACCAGCTTCTTGCATGTGGTAACCGGAGATAGAAATAGAGTTGAATTTAGGCATCTTCTGAGATGTATATTCGAAGATATCAGCGATAATCTTCATAGAGAATTCCGGTGGATAAATGTATGTATTACGCACCATAAATTCTTTAAGGATATCATTCTGGATTGTACCTGCCATTTCTTCTAATTTAGCACCTTGTTCAAGTCCTGCATTGATATAGAAAGCAAGAATAGGAAGTACAGCTCCGTTCATTGTCATAGATACAGACATCTTATTCAATGGAATACCATCAAAAAGAACTTTCATATCTTCAACCGAACAGATAGATACACCGGCTTTACCTACGTCACCAACAACACGAGGGTGGTCGGCATCGTATCCACGGTGTGTAGCAAGGTCAAATGCTACAGAAAGACCTTTCTGTCCTGAAGCAAGGTTACGGCGGTAGAATGCATTTGATTCGGCTGCTGTAGAAAATCCTGCATACTGACGGATTGTCCATGGACGCATAGCGTACATACCTGAATATGGTCCGCGTAGGAATGGAGGAATACCGGAAGCATAGTTCAGATGTTCCATTCCTTCCAGATCGTCTTTTGTATAAACAGGTTTAACAGGTATCAATTCCGGTGTGATCCAGTTTGCTTCGATACCATTTTGAGCAGACCATTCGGCAGCATTTACTGCCTCAAATCCTGCGTTTTTTATATCTATATTTTTGAAATTTGGTTTCATTATTATTCTTTTTTGTATAAAACAAAGTCAATACTTAAAAAGGCTCGAACCTTTAATTGATACCTAGTTTAGCATTAAAACCTTTCAATGTTTCAAGAACGTTGCTCTTCACATTGATGAAGTTTTCAATACCAACAGCTTTAAGATCATCTGTAGAAGCAGGAGCACCGGCAACAACAAATATCTCTTTTCCGCCTTTTACCAGTTCATAAGCTTCGGGAGCCAGAGTTGTGTATTCATCATCGCTTGAACAAATAACAATAATATCGGCGTTCTTTTCACGAGCAGCTTTTATTCCGTCTGCAACAGTTTCGAAACCAAGGTTGTCTATAACTTTATATCCTGCACAGGCAAGGAAGTTGCAAGAGAACTGAGAACGAGCCAAACGCATAGCCAAATTACCTATAGTCAACATGAATGCGACAGGTGTTTTTCCTGACTTTTCGGTAGATAAGCGCAGGTTTTCGAATTCAGTAGCCAGACGTGTTGCAGGTAGTGCAAGTAAATCTCCGTCTTTGTGAGAACATCCGCATCCGCACGCATTGTCTTTTTTGATTTTGTTAGCTGCAACTTCTGTAAAGTTAGGGAACTGGTTAGTACCAAGAAGAACCTCGCGGCGTGTAGCCAATGCTTTGAAACGAGCATCAGAAGATGCTTTGATTGCATTTTGTACAGTTCCGGCTTTAAGAGCTGCGTAAAATCCGTTTTCGTCAATTTCAAGGAAAAGCTTCCAAGCTTCTTCTGCGATAGATGAAGTTAGGTTTTCGATATAATATGAACCTGCTGAAGGGTCAGTGATTTTATCGAAGTGACATTCTTCTTTCAATAATAGCTGTTGATTACGAGCTATTCTTTCAGAGAAATTGTCTGAATCTTTGAAGCTTTCATCAAAAGGAAGTACAGTTAAAGAGTTTACTCCGGCTATAGATGCAGACATTGCTTCTGTTTGCGAACGAAGTAAATTAACATGAGCATCAAATGTTGTCATGTTGTATGTAGATGTTTCTGCGTGTGCATATATTTTAGCTGCACATCCGCATTCTGCATTAGGTGTGTAAGCTTTAACTATTTCAGCCCATAACCAGCGGGCAGCTCTGAATTTAGCTACTTCCATAAAGTAGTTTGAGCCGATACCGAAGTTAAATTTGATTTTTTTAGCAACAAGTGTTGCATCCAATCCTTTTTCTACCAGTTTGCTAAGTATTTCGTTCCCGTTAGCAAGAGCAAAACCAAGTTCCTGATATATGTAAGCTCCGGCATTATTAAATTTAGTAGCATTTACATTTAATACTCTGAAATTAGGAAGAGATTCAGCAGCAAGCGCCACTTCAGCTGCTTTTGCAGCCCATTCGCTATTGTCTGTACCATGTTTCAGGATTGGTTTAAACGGATCATAATTTACCGAACCGTAACATTCCGATAGATTTACATCTTTTGATTTCAGGTAATCAACAAGGATTTTAACCAGTTCCAAAGATTTTCTGTTGCAAGTACTGAAGTTTAATTCTACAGCTTCGGGGCAGATGTCATTTAGTAAGGTTTTGATATTTTCGGCATTTACATCATCACCTGCGATAATGAATCCCAAGGATGTAATACCTTTATTCAAAATATCCAATGCTTTAGCATTAGCTGCTTTGAAGTCGACTACAGTAATGTCTTGGCGAACATACCAGTCATTGTCTTTTTTAGTACCTCTTACATAAGGGAATTCTCCGGGTAGAGCATCTGTGGTTTTTAAGCCTTCGATATTTTCACTTCTGTAAAAAGGATTTACTTTAAATCCCTCGTTTGTTTTCCAAACAAGTTTCTTTTCGAAATCAGCGCCTTTTAGATCAGCTGTGATTTTTGCCATCCACTCTTCAGTAGAGATAGCAGGAAAATCTGTAAAAAGCTTTTCTTTTAGATTTGCCATGGTCTATTAAATAATGTTTTAGTATATTGGTTTATCATATTGACTATGAATATATTCTGATCTATATTTTCTATCAGGAAATAGATTTTTTCTTACTATATCTGAAACTGACATACTTATATCACCAAAAAGCATTACAAAAATAGCTTTTTTGTTTGGGATATACAGCCAAAATACAATTTAATTAACACTCCTGGTTTTTATTTTTATTTTAGCACAAACTGTCCATCCGTCTGTTTATTTGCAAAAGGTAACAAATCAGAGGTCAGTTAATAGTTTTCTAAAATCAGTTCGAAGTTACTATTGTTCATTTTTAATTATCCATTTCCTCAAAAGGTAACAAAAGTTACTCCAGAATTGCATTTTTTATTGGTCACCTTTTTCCTGCTTTATATATTATAAAAGGTCTACAATCCTTTCTCTATAGATAAATTTTTCAATTACTGATACTCTTCCCATAAAGCACTTTTCCTGATAGTGAAACTTCAGATTCATGTTTTGTCGGATCTGTAGTCCGAAAATCTTTTATAAGTATTCATTATGATCATTTCTTTGGCTTTCCAATATTCTGTTTTTTTGTTGTTTTTTCTAAGGCTAAAGTAAATAATAGCCATATTTAATTTCAGCTTATATATATTGTGCAGCGTTTGGAGTTGGAATATACCTTTCGTTTTGTGAAAAAATAAATATTTGCTGTACCAATGTTCACTATACGACCACTTGTTTAATTCCTCGCTTTTGTTTTCCGCCGAACCACCCTGTAAATGGATGATCTCAGCATTAGGAACTGAAACTATTTTATAGCCCGTTTTACGGACTCTGTAACATAATTCAACTTCTTCGAAATACATGAAAAAATCAGGGTCGAATCCTTTAAGGTCATCAAATATATCTTTTCGTATTAGTAAATCGGCTCCTACGATCACTTTTACTTCTTTGGGTATTTTAGAATAATTAAATCCCGGTGCACGCTTTATATTGAATATAATTTTATATTCATAAGTAAGAAAATCGGTATTATATAATGAGGATGCAGGATTCATGTCTTTTCTATACATGTTGCCTCCACAAATTCCAGTTTTTGGATGTGATTCCATGTAGTCGGCTAGAATACCTACAGCATTATTTAATAACAAGGTATCGGGGTTGAGAAAAAACAGGTATTTACCTGATGCCATGGTTGCACCGAGGTTATTCGCTTTACCGAATCCCAGATTTTCTCCCGCAAAATGAAATATTACGGTTGGATATTTTTTTATCAGATTATTTATAGAGCCATTGGTCGAATTATTGTCTATTACAATGGTTTCGAACCGGATGCCTGATGTTTTCTCGTAGATCGAAGAAAGGCAGTCGTCTAATAATTTTTCTGTATTATAATTGACAATGATAATGCTTACCAAATTTTCCATTTAAGCAACAGCAGGTATTTAATGATATATTATACATATAATAAACAAGCCAGAGATGTATATCAACTCATTTACTAGTCAGCTTATAAACTCGTTTACTGATCTTCTTTGCTTGTCAAAATTAGTAAATATTCGGATATAAACTCTTTTTGAAATCCGCTCAAAAAAGTTATCTTTGGATAATTTTAAGAATTTGTAAGGTCTATTTATACCAAAAGCGTATATGTTTCCAGAAGATATAATTGACGATGTGAATAATGAGGAAGAGAATCGTTCTTCCGAAAATGAAATGAATGAGGAAGAAGGAACTGATTCTTCTGTTCATTCAGAATATAAGGTTCCTGTTAAAGACTCGGAAAATCAGCTCCATTTGTCGGGGATGTATCAGAATTGGTTTCTCGACTATGCTTCGTATGTAATACTGGAGCGTGCTGTACCTCATATTGCCGATGGTCTGAAGCCTGTACAGCGCCGTATTTTGCACTCGATGAAACGAATGGATGACGGACGTTATAATAAGGTGGCTAACATTATCGGACATACCATGCAGTTTCACCCTCACGGGGATGCGTCCATTGGTGATGCCTTAGTACAGCTGGGACAGAAAGATATGCTGGTCGATTGTCAGGGTAACTGGGGTAATATTCTTACCGGTGACGGTGCTGCTGCTCCCCGTTATATTGAAGCACGATTGTCTAAATTTGCTGTAGAGGTAGCCTTCAATCATAAAACAACCGAATGGAAACCATCTTACGACGGGCGTAATAAGGAGCCTATAACATTACCCATCAAGTTTCCTTTGCTTTTGGCACAAGGAGTTGAAGGTATTGCCGTAGGTTTATCATCAAAAATATTGCCACATAATTTTAATGAATTGTGCGATGCTTCCGTAGCATACTTGCAAGGCGAGGAATTTACGCTTTACCCAGATTTTCAGACAGGCGGATTTATTGATGTAAGCCGTTATAACGACGGGGAGAGGGGAGGAGCTGTAAAGGTTCGTGCCAAAATCTCCAAAATGGATAATAAAACGCTTGTAATCACAGATATTCCTTACGGTCGTACAACATCGTCATTGGTAGAATCCATTCTGAAGGCCAACGATAAAGGTAAGATCAAAATACGCAAAGTTGATGATATTACGGCCGGTAATGTAGAAATACAGATACATCTGGCAGCAGGAGTTTCTTCTGATAAGACAATTGATGCTCTGTATGCGTTTACTGACTGCGAGATAAGTATTTCGCCTAACTGCTGTGTTATTGAAGATAGCAAACCTCACTTCCTGACTGTAAGTAATATTCTGAAACGTTCGACAGACAATACATTATATTTGTTGAAATGGGAGCTTGAGATTCATAAAAGCGAGCTGGAAGAAAATTTGCATTTCTCTTCACTAGAAAAAATATTTATCGAAGAGCGCATATATAAAGATAAGCAATTTGAAGAAGCACCTAATATGGATGCTGCTGTACAACATATCGGAAAACGACTTGAGCCATTTACTAAACTCTTTATTAGGGAAGTAACCAATGAGGATATTCTGAAATTGATGGAGATCAAGATGGGGCGTATTCTCAAGTTTAATTCGGACAAAGCAGAAGAGCTTATTGCCCGTTATAAAGCCGAAATTGAAGAGATAGAGCATGATCTGGCAAACATTGTAGATTATACCGTTTCGTGGTTTGTAATGTTGAAAGAGAAATATGGAAAAGCTCATCCGAGAATGACCGAAATACGTAATTTCGATACCATTGTGGCTACTAAAGTGGTAGAAGCAAATGAAAAGTTATATATAAATCGTGAAGAAGGTTTTATCGGAACGTCTCTTAAAAAGGACGAATATATATGTAACTGTTCTGATATAGATGATATTATTCTTTTCTATAAAGATGGTAAATATAAGATCGTAAAAGTAAGCGATAAGATGTTTATCGGGAAAAATATATTGTATGTCAATGTATTTAAAAAGAATGATAAGCGTACTATATATAATGTTGTATATCGTAGCGGAAAGGTAGGACCTTATTATATGAAGCGTTTTGCTGTAACCGGTGTCACTCGAGATAAAGAGTATGACGTGACTATGGGCGACGAAGGTTCTAAGATTGTTTATTTCAGTGCTAATCCTAATGGCGAAGCTGAAACAATCCGTGTATTACTGAAACCTCGTCCTCGTCAAAAAGTGCAGTTATTTGAAAAAGACCTGAGCGAAATAGCGATCAAGGGGCGTCAGTCTATGGGTAATATGCTCACAAAAGCAGAAGTTCATAAGATTACCCTTCGTCAGAAAGGTAAATCTACTTTAGGTGGTCGAAAAGTATGGTATGATCCGGATGTATTGCGTTTGAATTATGATAACAGAGGGCAGTATTTGGGCGAATTCCATAGTGATGATCAAATTCTGGTTGTAAAAGAAAACGGCGATTTTAATACAACAAACTTTGACTTAAGTAACCACTTCGAACCGGGTATCATCAAAATCGAAAAATTTGATGAGCATAAGGTTTGGACAGCTGTATTATTCGATGCTGATCAGGAATATATGTATCTGAAACGCTTTACTTTTGAGACCAGTAATAAGGTTCAGAATTTTTTAGGAGAGAATTCCAAATCTAAATTGTATATTCTTACCGATATCGTGTATCCAAGAATCGAATTAGCATTCGGTGGAAATGATTCATTCCGGGGAACTCAAGAAATAGATGCAGAAGAGTTTATAGCGGTTAAGAGCTTTAAAGCGAAAGGAAAGCGTCTGTCTACATTTGAAATTGGAGTTGTAAGAGAACTTGAGCCTATTCGATTTCCTGAGAAAAAAGAAGAATCGGAAGATGGAGATGAAGATCAAGATGGTTCTGTAAAGATCGAAATAGACGACGATGATTCTTCTGCTTCGGATACTGATATTATTGATGATATGACAGGACAGCAACAGATTGATTTTGAGTAAGATTCTCGTTCTGTTTTGATATTCCGATTGTAATATGGTAAAATGGCATAAATAGGAAATGAGATATTAATCTTTAGAATAAACACCTTTGTACTATGGGCACATATAGGTTAATAATTGTATTACTGAGTTTAATTTGTATTACGAATTTCAATACTGTATGTGCACAAGATGAAGATTCGCTGCGTTATTATTCAACCAACAAAGCGACATCGTTTGCCATTGGACGAGCTAATATGTATGATACATATTTATCGCCATTAAAATACAAGGGGACTTCCTTTCGGTTGATGGATGAGCGTATGAAACGGACATCGTGGTTTAACCATCGTTTTACACGTCAGCAAATTATTGATCTCGAAGTGACCAGTACCGAAAATCCGGCAGGCAATGCCCGCGAATATTCTATAATAGGACAGTATAGCTGGGGAGGACATTATAATTTATACAGGACAGAAAAATTTCGTTTATCCGTAGGAGCATTGTGGAATATAACCGGAGGAGTGATATACAATCAGCGAAATTCGAACAATCCGGCATCGGCAAAAGCTCATTCTAACATTAATTTATCTTTGATAGGTTTCTATAATTGGAAAAATATTACTTTCAGAGGACAATTAGATACTCCTTTATTCGGAATTTTATTTTCGCCGCATTATGGGCAGTCATATTACGAGATATCTTTAGGGAATAGTGTAGGTGTTGTCAATTTTGCATCAATACATAATCAAAGGGCTTTGCGAGGTTATTTTACGGCAGATATTCCAATTTCGAAAATATCATTGAGGATAGGTTATCTGGGGTCTTTTTATCAAACAAAAGTCCATGATATAACCTCACATATTTATTCGAATAGCTTTGTTATCGGTTTTGTTTCCGAATCAATAAATCTGAGCGGCAGTAAGATCAAGACAAACAGAATAATCAACAGCAGTTATTATTAGAACTGTGATGAATAAAATAAGTAGTTAATTAATTTAATGGAGAGACTATCTTCCAGTAAGAGCTTTTTAGGGATTCAGAATTTTATTATAGCTGGAATAATACGGAATTCATTATACCAATTTTGTCTTTTTATGGTCATTTTGGTTATCCTCTCAGTAGGAATGATTTACTGGTATTTTCCGGATACTGGAATTGTGACCTCCGGCGGCAGTGATTTACAATTTCATGCTAATCGTTTTTATGCGATTGTACAGGCTATAGATTATAATACATTTCCTTTTTATATCAATACCGAAGCCTTAAATCATTACGGATATGCTGCTAATTTATTTTATCCCGATTTAATGCTTATTCCTTTTGCTTTATTGGCTCCGTCAATAGGTTTCGCGACAGCCTATAAGCTTATGATTTTTGTTTATACCCTTTTGTGTGGTATTTTCTCTTTTGGGAGTTTAAGCAGGATAACAAAAGACAACCTGATTGCCTGTTTGTTCTCCTTATTATACACTTTTGCTTTGTACCGCATAATTGATATTTCGTATCGGGGAGCATTAGGCGAATTTATCTCTTTCACGTTTGTGCCACTTATCTTTTGGGGACTGTATGAGATTTTATATGGAGATTTCAAGCAGAGGTGGTATATTATCTCGATAGGCTTTATTTGTTTGATATATACCCATTTATTATCTGCTTTATTGATATTTATAACAGTCTGTATAGGGCTTGTAATTTGTTATAAATCAATAAAAGAGAATCCTTATAGGTTATTATATCTTGTTTTGGCAGGAGCGGTTTCAGCGATTGTATCTTCAGCCTTCTTACTTCCAATGTTCGAGCAATTAAACGACAATTCATTTTATTTTCAAACACACCCTTTGGCTGAAGCTATAGGACCTCAATCTGTAGAATTGAAACGAGTGCTTTGGGGGGTATTTAATGGTTTGACTGATAATAGACTGCGTATAGAAACTATTGGGATAATATTAATAATTCCTTTGTTTTTTCGTTTGGCGATCACTGGTAATCATCGTTATCTTCGTGTTGCAGATAGCTGTACGTTTGTTTCTTTCATATTGATATTTGCTTTGTCTGATATTTTTCCGTGGTATATATTTCCGTTTAATAAGCTGGCTATCTTACAATTTCCATTTCGATTATTGCAGCCTGCCAGTTTTCTGCTAGCCTTTTCAGGAGCGGTTTACCTATCTATTATAAGCCGGCAAACTAATCGTAGGATAATAATTGTTGCATGTCTTATTGTTATAATTGGGTATAGTATACGTCTAACAGGAGGAGTTTATCAAGGGTATATAAAGTATACTGTTGATAATACAGTAACCCATAATCTGGATCAACTGGAGATAGTTGGTGCTGAATATTTATCAAGCAAAGTGCCTTCTGTTCCGACGGAAGATATACGTTATCGAATAGATTATGTTGTTAATCGTAAAGATTCAGTAAAAGCAGAAAGGAATACTATAATAAAAAATATATCAAGGGAAAAAGATAAATTGAGATTGGAAACAGAACAATCTGAACCCGACAATCTTGTATTACCTTTGCTTTATTACAAAGGATATAGAGCAGTTTTTGATAATAGTAAAGAATTAACTGTATCTCAATCCGAAGATGGTTTGATTGAAATAGAAAGCCCCGCGTCTTCTCAAATAATAGTTTGGTACGATGGTACATTAGCACAGCGTGTCGGTTTAAGTGTGTCTTTGGTGTCATTATTGGCACTGTTATTATATATTGTTTACATTGAAAGACAATCAAATAAATTAAAAAATAACAAAAAAATAAAACGATGAAAGAGTTGAAAATTGTAGCTACTATTATTCTGAAACCTGAATACAAAGACGAAGTATTAAAAGCTTTACACAATGTGGTAGACGCTACCCGAAAAGAAGAAGGGAATGTGTCGTATGACTTGCATCAGAGTACTTCCGAAAGTTTATCTTATACTATATTAGAGGTTTGGAAATCAGAAGAAGCAATAGCTATACACAATGCCAGCACTCATTTCGATGAATTTAAGAAAGCAATCGATGGTAAAATTTCCGATCTCCAAATAGCAATTATAAAACAGGTGTACTAAGTATATTGTTACAAGATCTAACATAAAATATAATAATTTGATTCGTTGCAAATGGACATTTGTATGTATCTTTGCACCATCATCATTTTAATAGATATATGATATCTAATATTCTTATAACTTTTCTATTCGTTTTTCTGAATGGCTTCTTTGTTGCAGCCGAATTTGCAATAGTAAAAGTGAGAGGTTCGCAACTCGAACTAAAAGCACAGGAAGGGAATCGTTTTGCAATTCTTTCCAAGCGTATTGTAAGCCATCTTGACGCATATCTAGCAGCCACTCAGTTAGGAATTACTTTATCCAGTCTTGCATTGGGATGGATTGGGGAGCCTGTTGTTTCTAAGATGATTATAAGTTTGATGGAGCTCGTGAATGTAAATGTAAGCCCAGAATTGGCGCATAGTATTGCACTGCCTGTTGCATTCCTTATTATCACCGTACTGCATATTGTGTTTGGTGAATTGGCTCCAAAGTCTCTGGCAATACAAAGTCCAGAGAAAACTACGTTATTTATATCTTATCCGTTACAGGCATTCTATTGGATTTGTCGCCCGTTTATCTGGCTGCTTAATGGATTAGCGAACTTGATACTTCGTATGTGTGGACTGCACACTGTGTCTGAAGCCGAAACATACAGCAGTGATGAGCTAAGGTATTTGGTGGATCAGGTAAGGGAGAGCGGAAATTTTGAAGATACTAACTATGATATAATAAAAAATGCGTTTGATTTTTCGGAGCGTACTGCCCGTCAGGTAATGGTTCCCCGTACGCAGGTTTTAGCCATAGATGTAAACGATTATGATGAAAAAACTCTCGAAACTGTTATTGAAGACGGATTTTCCCGCATACCATGTTATGAGGATAATATCGATAATATTATAGGTATCGTTCACCTAAAGGATATTCTGAAAAAAATGCGTCAGAATGATCATGTTGATATTCGTTCGATAGTTCGTCCTGTATCGTTTGTTCCAGAGAGTAAACGTATCGGAATTATACTGAAAGAATTTCAGGTGAAACATCAGCAGATAGCTATGGTGCTGAATGAATACGGTGGTATAGAAGGTATTATAACGATGGAAGATATTCTAGAAGAACTTGTCGGAGAAATTCAGGACGAGTATGACAATGAGATTCCATTTGTTGAACAAACATCAGGTAATACCTACTCCGTGATTGCTACAGCTGCCATTTCGGATATAAACGATCAACTTCCCCATACTATAGACAAAGCCAAGCAATATGATACATTGGCCGGGTATTTGATCGATAAATTCGGTCGTATTCCTAATACCCATGATAAACTTGAAGCTGAAGGGTATGAGTTTTCAGTGTTGAAAAAAAATAAAACATCTATTGTTTTGGTGCAATTGAGAGATCTGGAAGAAATCTCTGAAATTGCAGATAATTGATTTCCGCTAATAATTTAAATGAAATTCGAATTACAATATAACGATTCACAATCTAATGCGAGAGCTGGATTGATTACTACAGATCACGGTCAGATCGAAACTCCTATATTTATGCCGGTTGGGACTCAGGGAGCAGTAAAAGCTGTGCACATGCCCGAATTGGTAAATGATATTCAGGCACAGATTATTCTCGGTAATACATATCATTTGTATTTGCGTCCGGGTCTTGATATATTGAAACAAGCAGGAGGATTGCATAAATTCAATAGCTGGAATAAACCTATTTTAACAGATAGTGGTGGTTTTCAGGTATTCTCATTGGCTCACAACCGTAAGTTGACCGAGGATGGGGCTATTTTCCGATCTCATATCGATGGATCTAAGCATATATTTACCCCTGAGCGTGTGATGGATATCGAACGGACAATTGGGGCGGATATAATGATGGCCTTTGATGAGTGTACACCGGGAGATGCTGAATATTCTTATGCGAAAAAATCGCTTGATCTCACCGAACGCTGGCTTGATCGCTGTATAACGCGTTTCAACGAAACAGAATGCGAGTATGGATACAAACAGGCGTTATTTCCCATCGTTCAAGGATGTGTTTATCCGGATTTAAGAAAGCGTGCAGCCGAAAATATAGCATCTAAAGGAGCCCAAGGTAATGCTATAGGTGGATTGGCTGTAGGTGAACCAACGGAGAAAATGTATGAAATGATAGAGGTTGTAAATGAAATATTGCCTAAAGACAAGCCTCGCTATCTGATGGGAGTTGGTACTCCTGCAAATATACTTGAGGCAATTGAGCGTGGAGTAGATATGTTCGATTGCATTATGCCTACCCGTAATGGACGTAATGGACAGTTGTTTACAAAATATGGCATATTGAATATGCGTAATAAGAAATGGGCAACTGATTTTTCACCGATTGATCCCGAAGGAACTTCTTTTGTCGATACTTTATATTCTAAAGCCTATTTGCGCCATTTATTTATTGTTAACGAAATTCTTGCACTACAAATAGCGTCAATACATAACTTAGCGTTTTATTTGTGGCTGGTAAAAGAAGCGCGTAAACATATAATAGCGGGAGATTACTACCTGTGGAAGCGTTCTATAATAGATGATGTTACACGACGATTATAATAAGGGCAAGGTCTTTTATTAACATTCGAAGCATAACAGAAACAGGCGAAATATATTATTAAATATTTTAGATTACTTAAATAGCCTAAATGCTTAGTATACTGGATAAATATATAATACGGAAATTTTTGGGAACTTATGTGTTCTCCATTCTGTTGATAATTTCCATAGCGGTAGTTTTTGATATAAATGAGCAATTGGATAAATTTCTAAAAAATGATGCGCCACTTAAGGCTATTATTTTTGCCTATTATATGAATTTTATTCCTTATTATGTTAACTTGTTTAGTCCTCTGTTCGTTTTTATATCTGTAATCTTTTTTACCTCCAAGCTGGCCGATAATTCAGAGATTATATCGATGTTGGCAGCCGGAATGAGTTTTAAACGGTTGATGAAACCCTATATGATTTCTGCTGCTATTATAGCATTGGCTAGTTTTCTACTTACCGGTTTTATCATACCGCCTGCAAATGTGGTCAGGATAAAATTCCAGAATAAGTATATTAAGAATAAGGCTGTTACTTATGCGGAGAATATACAGGTACAGATTGAACCCGGAGTCATTGCCTTTTTTAAAAGATACGATGACAGAGACAAGATGGGATCTTCTTTTTCTTTGGATAAATTTGAAAATAAAGAGTTGGTTTCTCGCTTGACTGCCCGGACTATTCAATATGATTCAGCTTATCATTGGACTGTTAATGAGTATTCGATTCGTGAATTTCAGGGAATGAAAGAGCATATATCTTCGGGATCTAAATTGGATACTACTTTGACTATTGTGCCTAGTGATTTCCTTATATCGAGCAACGATTTTGAGCAGATGACTACACCCCAATTACACAAACATATTTCCCGGCAAAAGGATAGGGGGATCGGTAATATTCAATCATTTGAGATTGAATACCACAAACGTTTTGCGTCTATTGCTTCGGCTTTTATCTTGACTCTCATAGGTGCCGCCCTGTCATCACGTAAAGTCAAAGGTGGAATGGGGCTAAACATTGGTATTGGATTATTACTTAGTGTATCGTATATCTTATTTATGACAGTAAGTTCAACCTTTGCTGTTTCAGGATTAGTAAGTCCGCTTATTGCAGCTTGGATTCCTAATGTCATTTTTATCGGAATAGCTGCATTCCTTTATAGGAAAGCCCCCAACTAATGCTGATTTAAAATGATAAGTCTGAACAAAAAGCCGCAATTGGCCAAACGAGGACAACCG
Organism: Indolivaga capnocytophagoides; assembly: GCF_036511535.1. Lineage (GTDB taxonomy): Bacteria > Bacteroidota > Bacteroidia > Bacteroidales > Dysgonomonadaceae > Dysgonomonas_A > Dysgonomonas_A capnocytophagoides. The sequence goes on from NZ_AP028867.1 coordinate 873,698, forward strand.
ACTGTAAATGTGGAGGTAGAGTCTTTGGTTTAGCTTTTCTTTTGGATGGCAAAAGCCACCGATAGATAACATTAAAACATCGTTTGACCGTCATTTGTGGATAATTATCCGCAGGCAGAAAACAAATACCGATTCAAGTATTCGGCTATTGGAAGTTCCCAAGCGGATAATAGAGAAGTACAAAGGTTACACAAGGGATAACCGTCTGTTCCCTATGCCGAGTAATAACTCTTGCAATACCATTCTGAAAAAATAGCTAAGCAATGCGGAATTAATAAACGGATTACCTACCATCATGTTAGTAGGCACACGTTCTCGACCACAATTACTCTTTCACTAGGAGTTCCGATAGAGACGGTCAGCAAAATATTAGGTCATACTAATACTAATACTAATACCACTCAAATTTACGCCAAGATAACGAAAGAGAAAATCAGATATGGAAATCCTTTCTTATAAGTTGGAATGTCTTGAAAAGCAGATTACTGAACTAATATAATCTTTTTTTATAAAAAGCGAGTGAGGTTCTTTCGCTCGCTTCGCTTTCTCTATTGTTTCAAAAACATCATTTTCAAGTTAAACGATTACTAAATCTAATTAATAAGTACCTTTGTAAATTATCAAATCAGTTTAAATTAGCAATATATGCAATATGCAAAGCTTATAGATAAAATATCGAATTTGATATCTTTAGAACAACAAGATTTAAACTTGATAAAATCTCTTTTCAAGTTTGAATCAGTAGCAAAAGGTACTTCTTTGATTAAGATAGGAGAATTTACAGATAAGGTATTTTTTGTCAATTTAGGATATTTGAAGTATTCAAAGATAATAGATTCAGGAGAAGACCTAATCATTCACTTATTTGCTCCAAATAATTTTGCAACTTCATTAAACGGCTTCTTTTTGAGTAAGAAATCAGAAGAAGAATTACATACAATTACGGATTGTGAACTATTGTACATATCCAAAGACGATTTGGAGAAATTGTATTCGATAAGCCATAAATGGCAAAATTTTGGCAGACGATTAATGGAAAGCTTTCTAATTGAAAAAGAGGAGCGAATCATTGACCAATTGTCTTTAACTGCACATGACAAATATTTAAAATTACTCAAAGACCAGCCTGATATTATTCAAAATGTACCAATGAAATATGTTGCCTCATTCATTGGTATACAACCAGAATCATTAAGCCGAATAAGAAAAATAAATTAACTAACATTTGTCAAGTAGTTGAGCCTGATACCCTGCTTACCTTTGTCGGAAAATAATGACAAATATGAAAACGGTACTAATAACGGGCGCATCAAGTGGTATAGGCAAGGCAACTGCACTGCTATTTGAGAAGAAAGGTTGGAATGTAATTGCAACAATGAGAAATTCTGCAGATTCTTCGCAATTTGGCAGTAATAAAAACATCAAGACATATATACTGGATGTAAAAGACAAAAATTCTATAAATACTTGTATCAAACAAGTAATACAAGATTTTGGAAAAATAGATGTAATTATAAATAATGCTGGAATCTACACGACAAATCCCTTAGAGTCTACTTCCAACGAAATTATTGAAGATGTAGTAGAGACCAATATCAAAGGAGTTTTATACATCACCAAAACAATATTAGAACATTTCCGAGAAAATAGGTCGGGCATAATTGTTAATGTTTCCTCAATTGCAGGACGTGTTACTTTTCCATTCCAATCTATTTACCATACTTCTAAATGGGCTGTTGAAGGTTTTAGCGAAAGTCTCTACTATGAATTAAAAGAACTGAATATAAAAGTGAAAATTGTTGAGCCGGGCATGGTTAAAACAAATATTTATAATTCGGTACTGGAATACTCATTTGAGCAATATCCAAACGAATACAAAACTAACTTCAAAAAATGGCATGACTATTTAATGAAGAATTACAGAAATGGATATAAGCCTGAGTTAGATGCTAAAACAATCTATAAAGCAGTAAATAGTAATAGTTCAAAATTAAGGTACACTTCTGACTTTACAACTAAGTTCGTGTTCTCACTTCGAGCACTTTTCCCATTATTTATATTTCAAAGCATTATAAAAAAACAAAGCAATACGTAAATACTATCCGTGAAACTCATTCAGCATAAAACAGGACTTTGGTCTGATTATCAATATTCACATTAAATTTTATGTCATGAATGAAATGTTAAAGACGAAGTCGTTCAGGCTATTGTCTAAATCTTCATAAGTAACAAACGAAGAAATTCAAAATGCCTATGAGTGCTTCGTGGAACAGCTAAAAACGATCAGCCAATCCGAACAAAATTACTCTGAAACCTTTCGGATGCTAAATATTACTCGTATTGAGTTGGTATTCATAGAAACGTTTTATCGGTACGAGCAGGGGGAAAATGCCCTGAAATTAACCTATCTTCAAAAGGTTTTAGCTCTTATCAATTCTGGACGAGAACTATTAAATCTCAAAATTCGGTATTCCGAATAGTTCCACCTAGCCAACGAACCAACATTTCAATCCGACCTCTATATTATCCCTAAGTCGAAAGGCTTGGGGATTATTGCTTTGGCTGAAATTGTAGTCGCTCTTTTTCTTTCAAAGAAATTTTAAGCTTTAGCTTTCGATGTCTTGGTATAATAAAGAAAAGTAATAAAACCTATTGCGGCAAGAAATATCCCAGGAGTAGCAGAGTATCTTTCTGAATAATTTTGTTCGATAGGAATTCCTCCAAGAAATGCACCGATTGCATTACCCAGATTAAATGCGACCTGGACACAAGCAGCTCCTAACATTTCTCCACCTTTAGAATTTTCTAACAAAAGGATTTGTTGTGGAGCCGATAATGCGAACAAACAGCCTGTAGTCAAAAACATTAAAAGAAATGAAGCCCATTGAATTTCTGCTAAAAGGAATATTGCAGCCAGTAATATCACAACTAATCCTTGTGTTGCTGTTCCTACTTTTGCGGGAGAGAATTTATCGGAGAGTCCTCCACTTATAATGTTTCCTAAAACCATACCTAATCCTGCAAACATCATCACTCCTGTCATCGAAGACTCGGCAAATCCGCTGCAATTAGTCATCACAGGATTGACATAACTGTACCAGCAGAATATCCCTCCATTTCCCATAATAGTGGCTATTATAATAAGCCAGGGGGCTTTATTTTTCAAAAAAAGGAATTGACCTTTCAATCCAGTATCAGGAAGAGGGGCTAGTGCCGGAATCCACTTATATATAAAGTAGAAGATGATTAAGGCAATAAAAGCTATAATCGAATATGTAATCTGCCACGAGAACTGATGACTGATAAATGTCCCCATCGGTACGCCTACAAGATTGGCAAATGTCATACCGGAAACCATTCCGGCGACAGCAGATGTTTCCCGTCCCTCTTTTGCTACCTTTTGAGCAACAATTGATCCCACACCGAAATAAGCTCCATGTGGAAGTCCTGATATGAACCGGAAAACTAAGTTGAGCCAGTAATTAGAGGATAACGCAAAACAAAGATTTCCTATAAAATAAATGCAGACCAGCATTAATAGGGTTTTCTTTAGAGGTATATTACGGGCGAATAGAACTAAAATTGGTGCACCTACTGCTACTCCGAGAGCGTATGCCGATATAAAATGACCTGCCTGTGGTATGCTGATACTTAAGTCTTTTGCTATATCCGGAAGCATACCCATCATTCCGAACTCGGACATTCCCAAACCTAATGTTCCTAAGGCTAGGGCAAAAATCGATTTTCTCATTTAATTCATAAAATATGAACAAAATTACATAATTATTAGAAACGAAAGCCTCTTTCAGTAAACGAATGTAGTAAGTTTACGATTGAAATTAGGAGATTCAGTAAGATTGGTAATAATAAGAAAGCCTCCAGGTGGAGGAGGCTGATATTCTTTTAAGTGTGTAGTAAGAAATATCACCCCGGTTTCACAACTAAGATGAGTTTGTTATAAAAAGTAATAGTTCAAATATATGCATCTTAAATGGAAAAACAAACTGTCTTTGTTGCTTTTTTTGATAAAGTGTATGATATCGTAAAAGGATGGCAGATATTTGTAATTTTATTGAATATAAGTCTATTTATCTAATACTGCAGAACCAGAAGGTCTTTGTTTTGTTATATTCAGTATACAAAACTACCAAATAGAAATAATTAGTAAAATGATACTTGAATCTACATTTTTTTATAATTCTTCATTGGAATTGGAGAATGATGAAACGATAAAATATTTTGAAGCCCAAAATATTCCTATCTGCAAAATTCAGGCATCGTTAGGGCGGAAAAAACGTTATATCATTGATTCTGCTAATGGGCAAAAGGAAACAGTGATATCTATGGCTGTAAAGGCTGCTAGAGGAGCTATCGAGGAGTCAGCCATTGATGTGAACGATATTGATCTGGTTATATTTGTAACCAGTTTTCCTGAACAGTTGGTTCCTTGTGGTGCTTTATTTCTGCATAAAGCGATTGGATCCAATCCTTATACTCAATGTTTTGACCTTAATGCAAGTTGTATCGGTGCTTTTATAGCTTTAGATCATGCCAGTAAATATCTAAAGTTAACACGTGGTGCGAAAAAGGCACTCATAGTTAGTGCTGAACATTTTTCACGAGTCGAAGATCTTGATAATCCGGTGACAGCATTTAGTTTTACTGACTCAGCTTTTGCTATGATTATTGGAAATAGTATAAATAATGAAGGTTATATTGACAGCCGTTATTATTCCGATCCTTCATTTAGTCAAACGATTCGTTTCCCTGAACATGGATTCAGTAAAACCGAATCGGCAACTCCCAAGCTTTATTGGGATCGGTTTGATGGGAGGGGGAGTGTCAATTTTATGAGAAATGAACTTTTGGGTTTTCTTGAAGAAAATGGACTGTCTTTTAGTGACATCTCTCTGTTTTTATTCTCTCAATTTTCTTATCATAATATACGGTTGATACAAGAGCATTTTGAAATTCCAGATGACAAAATACCTTTGGTTTGTTTTGATATTGGTTATACAGGAGCCTCAAGTCCTTTTCTTGCATTACATGAGTATTTACGAAAAGGAGGAGAGTTGAATACAGGAGATTATTTGCTAATTTGGACATTGGGGGCCGGTTATCAGGCTGGAATGATGATTTGGCGTTTTTAGCAATCTTGTCTTTAAATGGTATAAATAATACAATATGGGAATAAAAAAGGTTGTCATCACGACAACCATCTTCATAACCTTAAATCTAATACCATGAAAAATATGTTACAAAGATAAATTATTGAAAACACTGGAAAATACCATTAAATAGGTATTTCTCTAAAATAACAAAAGGCTTTCAAGATATTGAAAGCCTTTGTACACACGAGGGGATTTGAACCCCTACGCCCTTGCGAGCACTACCCCCTCAAAGTAGCATGTCTACCAATTCCACCACGTGTGCAGGTGTATTTAGAAAAAAAAATGTGACCATTGCCACATTTGAGCGAAAGACGGGATTCGAACCCGCGACCCCGACCTTGGCAAGGTCGTGCTCTACCAACTGAGCTACTTTCGCGATTACGGGTGCAAATATAAAGTCATTTTTTATTATACACAAATTTTTATCCAAAAGATTTCAATATCTTTGATGATATAAATACGAGCAATGAACAACAACACAACAAAGCTATTCTATCAGATAGCACTTACTCAAATAAACGGAGTTGGTGATGTATTAGCCCGCAATTTGTTAGATGAAATCGGAGATGAAGAGCGCATATTTAAGTCTTCTAGAAAAGAGTTAATGTCAATTCCCAATTTTTCCACACATTTAGCGAATGAAATCTTAAATCCGGAGGTCTTGCGAAAAGCAGAGAAAGAACTCGACTTTATAACAAAGAATAATATCCGAACATTCTTTTATAAAGATCAGAATTATCCATATAGATTGAAAGAATGCATAGATGCACCTATTTTATTCTATTACAAAGGGAATACAAATCTGGATAATGCTAAAGTGATCAGTATTGTTGGAACCCGTAAATCAAATGGCTATGGCAATGATTTCTGTGATCGGTTTCTCGAAGATATAGCGTCTTCTTTTCCTGATGCATTAATTGTCAGTGGACTGGCTTATGGAATAGATATTCAGAGTCATAAATCTGCAATCAGGGTTGGACTTCCTACTGTTGGTGTTTTGGCACATGGTTTAGATCGTATTTATCCGTCAGTTCATCGTCAGATTGCAATAAATATGTTAGACAATGGAGGATTGCTTACCGAGTTTGTGAGTATGACAGAACCTGACAAGTATAACTTTGTCAAACGAAACCGGATTGTTGCAGGATTAGCTGATGCTACTGTTGTTGTACAATCTGATATGAAAGGAGGATCGCTTATTACAGCTGATTTAGCGTGCTCTTATGACAGAGATGTATTCGCTCTTCCCGGGCGGATTACTGATAAAGAATCAGGAGGGTGTAATATGCTGATTGAACAGAATAAAGCGGTTATGCTACTGTCTGCCGAACAGTTTATCCAATATATGCAATGGGATGTTAAGAATAAAGTTCAACCTCGTCAACAAGAGTTATTTCTTGATTTATCTCCTGATCAGCAGGCGGTTTACGACTTGTTACTTGAGAATGATTCTTTGCACATCAATGCCTTATCAATGCAAAGCAATATGCCTCTGACTTCTTTACTTCCATTATTGTTGATGATGGAAATGAAGGGTATAATACGTACCTTACCTGGAAATAATTATGAACTGGTATATAAATAATAGAACGCCGAAGATTGAAGAACCTTCGGCGTTTCTATAAAGTATATTTTATTTACCTTGCTCTAATTTTAGAGTTATCGTTGGTTGATCACATACTTCTGTTGGTCCAAAATATTGAATTGGTCCCGGATATACATATTCAGTACCCACAGCCCATTTCTCGCGGTTTGCAGCGAAAAATTTAAATGGAGCACCATCTAATTTAACTAATGCTTTTTGGATAACCGGTTTCATCTCTCCATGACGGCGTTCCATATTCATCATCATTGTAACAGGCACACCTCCGGCAATCCATTGATCAGCGGGAGCTGTTGTATTGCGTACAGATGACATATATCCAGTTTTACCTGCAGCAATAATAGCAGAAGCTGTATATCCCAAAGAATAACAATAATCGGCATCATAATTAGAAGGAGCAGCACAACGTCCTTCATATCCGAAGAAGTGAACCTGAGAAGCGAATTTACCTGAATATTTTCCGGCTTTTTTCCATTCTGCAAGTTTGTTTCCAACCATTTCAGCCAATAGCTTTTCTGTTTCGATCAAAGAAACCTGAACATTACCATGAGGGTCACGATCTAAAGTCAACTGACGGGCAACACCTTCCGGTAAGCTTTCGTATATAGCAGCATTGACTGCAGATAGGTTTTTGATAATATATTGACGTTTTTCGTCTTTTGCAACGGCGTTGAATTCATCCTGATGATGAGCAAGGAAGTCATTCAATTCTGCAATAAGAGCCTTCATTGCAGGGATAAATTCAATAAGGCCTTCTGGAATAAGAACTGTACCGAAGTTATTTCCATTAGCAGCACGGTTTGCAACAGCTGTAGCTATTTCAGTTACAATATCATCCAAAGATTGGTTTTTAGCTTCTACTTCTTCTGAAATAATGCAGAAGTTTGGTTGGGTCTGAAGCGCACATTCTAAAGCGATATGAGAAGCTGAACGACCCATTAGTTTGATGAAGTGCCAGTATTTACGGGCAGAGTTGCAGTCTCTTTCGATGTTTCCAATAACTTCCGAATAAACTTTACATGCAGTATCGAACCCAAAAGAAGTTTCGATCATTTCGTTTTTCAAGTCACCATCGATTGTTTTAGGACAACCAACGACTTGTACTCCTGCATTAATAGCTGCGTAATATTCAGCTAGTACACAGGCATTTGTATTAGAGTCATCACCCCCGATAATAACAAGTGCTTTGATGTCTAATTTTTTTAATATTTCAAGACCTTTGTCAAATTGTTCTTTAGTTTCAAGTTTGGTACGACCAGATCCGATAATATCAAAACCACCTGTGTTACGGTATTCATCAATAATTTCAGAGGTTAACTCCTGATATTTATGATCTACCAATCCTCCCGGTCCCATTAGGAATCCGTATACTTTGCTATCTTTATTTAGACTTTTAATTCCATCAAAAATACCAGCAATAACATTGTGTCCACCCGGAGCCTGTCCTCCAGATAGAATAACACCAACATTCATAGCTGGAAAATTAGCTTTTTCAGCTGATTCAACGAATTTTAGAATAGGCATTCCGTAGGTGTTAGGAAAAAGTTTTTTTACTTCATCCTGATCTGCAACAGATTGTGTTGCTGCACCTTCTTCTACTCTCACTGAACCATACAATGCTTTAGGCATTTTGGGCTTATAAGCAGCTCTGGCTACTTGTAATGCGCTTTTTGTCATTTGATTACTTGTTTGATTATTTTAATTAATTATCTGATGATGTTGCTATTTAGGGAATCTTTATATAGACTCATGCTTTACAAATTTCGTTATTTTTTTTGAATAATAAAAAGGTTACAAACTAAATTGGTTACCTGTGAACGATTATCACTAAATAGCTAACAATTATTATTGAATACAGTCTGCTTTTCTGTTACTTTTAAATATATTGTGATTCTTGGATTGTCAATGTTTAATATTATAAAAGGTAACAAAGTATACACAAAATTTGTAATTTTTCCGATGTATATTTTTATGATTATAGACCTTCTTATATAAACTCATTTTCAATAGAATGAAAAAGGTAACAAAGGTTACATAAATATTGTATTTTCAGGTCGCTTCCCTTAATTATCCTGTTTTACTTATAGATAAAATAACAAAAAAACTTCCGGTTATGTATATTAACCGGAAGTTTTTTTAGAGTGAAGCCAGAGTATTAGAATTTCCATTGTTCGGATGTTTTTGCATTCGAATTTGATGTATTCTTCGTAGTTCCACCTTTATAATATTGCATTGCTTCAGGCAATTCTTCTTTTATTTTTTTGATTCGCGTTTCGTCTGATGGGTGGGTGCTCTGAAATTCGGCAACACTTTGACCTCCGGTTTTTTGAGACATTCTTACCCAAAAGCTTTCAGCTAACTGAGGATTATACCCTGCCATTGCCATAAAGATTAGCCCAAGCTTATCTGCTTCTAATTCCTGTTTGCGGGAGTAGGGGAGCATTACTCCATACTGAGCGCCAAGCCCGTATACCGAAGATGCTACAGTCTGCACAGTAGATGATGCCCCGCCCAAGGCTACACCTAGAGCTGCATTACCGTATTGTGCAGCTACTTGTTGGCTCATTCGCTCATTCGCATGTTTTGCAACAGCATGTGCCACTTCATGCCCGAGTACAACAGCCAATCCGGTTTCGTCTTGAGTAACAGGTAAGATGCCTTCATAGACAACTATTTTACCCCCCGGCATACAAAAGGCGTTGACATCAGCACTTTTTACCAGGTTGAATTCCCAAGAATAGCTTGATATAAGACTTTCCATACCATTGGCTTTCATGTAGGTTTCAACGGCGTTTGCTATGTTTCTACCTACTTTTTGTACAAGAGCTGTATTAGCTTTATCCGTAGACTTAGGTGCGGTCTTTATAAATTCATTGTATTGTTGTAGACTAAGTGTCAACACTTCCTGATCGGATACAAGCAGCATTTGTTTACGTCCGGTGACAGGAACACTACCGCATGAGGATAACAATATAGCGGTCGTTAGTAAAGTTAGTAGTGAATAGTAGTATTTCATATTAAATAACTATATGTTTCTAATAAATTTTGCATCTGCTCACGCTGCTTGAAATGTTGACTTTGCAAGAATAACAGCAAGAGCAGGTTATCGCTTTTAAATCTGTCATTAAATACTTTCAGTTACTTGATACATAATCGTAAGTAAACAAAAAAATGTTTCCTTAATTTCGGTATTATAAGTTCTTAAGACTTGAACACTTATTGAATAAAAAAAGTTTAATGGTTAATCTCCCTCAATGTTTATTCTTCATCTGTGTTACAACACTTACAGCCTTCGTGTTTTTCAAGTACGCGATGTGGAAAATCTCCATGTCCAACAATCTCTATCGGACAGGTTGTGTATGTTTGCTCGAGCCAATTTGTTGAGATATTTGACCCTGCATGATAGTGTAATCCCTCGTTAACGCAAGCTATATTTTTAACCATAGAAACGACGGTACCTACATCGTGCGAAACCAGTATAATGGCTGTATTCTTGTTGATCTCCTCCAGTATTTTGTAAAAGTCTGTTTCGAATCGTTTATCGACATAAGAACTCGGCTCATCAAGTATCAATAAATCAGGGTCGTCAACAATTGCTCTACCTAAAAGTGTACGTTGTAATTGTCCACCCGAAAGATTTCCGATAGGCCTCTCAAGAAAAGTGCTTAACCCCATTAAATCAGCTGTTTGTCTAGCCTTGTTTCTCTGCTCTTCAGTATAATAAGAAAAAAGCTTTCTTTTTGCTGTTAATCCGGATAGAATTACATCAAAGACAGATATAGGAAAATTTCTGTCTATTTTATTAATCTGAGGTAAATATCCCAGATTAATTTTACTTTCTATATTATTCTTGTAGAATTTTACAGAACCCTCGGTTGGTTTTATTAAACCTAAAATAGTCTTGAGTAAGGTTGTTTTTCCGCCTCCATTCGGACCAATGATACCCAAAAAGTCGTTTTCATAAACAGTAAGATCTACATTTTTCAATATAGGCTTATTGGCTTCATATCCAACTGATATTTCTTTTATTTCGAGAATCTTATTCATTTTAGTAAAGCATATATATATGCAAGGGCTTATTCTGAAAGTAATAGTTCTAAAAAAGTCTGAGACCTTATTTGCCGGCAATAGCTTTCGCTATTTTTATTAGCTCTTGATCCCAGTTATACGATAATGGGTTTATAATAACAATTTTGGCTCCTGTTTCTTTAGCTATTGGTTCAGCATTTTTTATATCATATTCTTCTTGCATGAATATAACTTTTATATTCTCTTGCTTCGCTTTTTTTACCAATTCGGCTATCTGTCTTGGTGTAGGGTTTTTACCATCTACTTCTATACTGTATTGGTGTAGCCCATACTGTTCTGCAAAATAGCTAAGTGCCGGATGAAATATAATAAAAGATTTGGTAGGAGCTTCCGCAACATAGCTCTTTACTATACTGTCGGTTTGTAGAATTGATTTTTCTAAAGCTTTGAAATTATCCAGATAATAATCTTTATGTTTAGTATCATGCTGTATGAGTGCATTGTACATATTGGTCGCTACAGTAAGAGCTGTTTGTGTCGAACTCCATATATGTGGGTCTCCGTTGGCATGACCATGATCGTCATGTATTGTCTGGATTCCGAGCGAACAATCGATTATACTCATCTGAGGATTATTTATACTGATGTTTTTCAGCCATGTATTTTCAAAACCCAGATTTCCGACTTTAAAATAGATCTCGCTTTTGCCTATATTTACCATCTGCGCCGGCGAAGGATCGTATGTCTCCGGATTAGAGCCTATAGGTATCGCAGTATTTACAGTATATTTATTGCCAACCAGCTTATCTAATAAATATTTTTGAGGTTCTATTGATACCGATACTATTTTCTCTTCAGATTTCTTAGGAGGAGTGCAAGCCTGAAAAACAGATATGCAGAGAATTGATATAAATAGCAGATGTTTCATATTAAGTAATAATAGCTTTAGATTATTTGCTTTGACTTTATACTTTATTGTACATGCCAAAAGCAGTAAAAAATTGATTTATCCTAATCGGAAAATGTTATGTATTCGTTCGAACTCTTTTTCACAATTAACATCCATATCTGTCAATGAGCCATCCTGTAAATCGTAAACCCATCCTACTATACGAGGATATCCTGTTTTTTCGAATGATTCCCGAACTTCTCTTATTTTGATTACATTAATACATTGTTCGTAGATGTTGATTTCCACAAAACGGCGATAGCGTTCTTCAAAATCCTGTATCTGGCTAAGTTCTTTTTCATGCAATCTGTATACATCACGGATACTTCTTAACCAAGGGCTTATAATCCCGGAATCGGTAAAATTCATAGCAGCCTTGATGCCGCCACAGTTATAGTGTCCGCATACAATAATGTATTTTACCCTTAGATTTTCCACTGCATAATTTATTACAGATAAAGCATTCAGATCAGTGTTCAGTACCATGTTGGCTATATTACGGTGGACAAAAACCTGACCGGGTTTCAAACCCATGATCTCGTTTGCATGTACCCGACTGTCGGAACATCCGATATATAGAAAATCAGGATTCTGTTCTTCTGCCAGATGGTGGAAGAAGTCGGGATTTTCGGCTAATTTTTGTTCTACCCAACGTTTATTAGCCTCAAAAATATCATTATATAAATTGTCTTCAATCATTGTACGTAAAACTAGTATTTGATAATTTTTTTTATTTAACTGCCTGTTGCATTTATGCTTATCAACGCAGTTACAAGGTCTGAGACCTCAATCTATTTATTAAATCAGTACATTGCTGTATTAATGATTTTTTTTCATCGTTGTATATTATATAATCAGCCATTTCCGCTTTCTTCTCATCTGGCATTTGGCTTGATATTCGTTCTTCCACTTTTTGCCGGCTTGTTTTATCACGAAGCATGGTTCGCCTTATCCTTTCTTCCAAAGGGGTGTATACCATCAACACTTTATTCGTAAAACGGTTCATTCCCGATTCAAATAAAATTGCCGTTTCTACTGCAACTACAGGTATGCTGTTTCGGTCTTCGACCCACCTACAGAAGTCTTTATCTACTTCAGGATGTATTATGGAGTTAGTTATTGTGAGTTTTTGTTTGTCATTGAATATATACGATGCGAGAAGAGGTTTATTTAGTTTTTCTCCATCATACAAATCTTCGCCGAAAGCTTCAATCAATTTTTTTCTGATAACCGGAGATGATTCTGTTATTTTTTTACTTTCGATATCAGCAATATATACAGGCACATCCAACAATTTTATTATCTCGCTGACTGTAGATTTTCCGCTGCCTATTCCTCCTGTGATACCTAATTTAATCATTGTTTATGATTTCGTTTTTATATTCGAAAATATATTGAACATTAGGTGGTGTGATAGTGAGGTTTCGGACAAATCCTGGGCTTGATGTTATTCGTACAGGTACTGAAGCCTGTTTTGATTCTTGCAGTCCATTGTAATCTATGGCAACGGAGAAGTCTTTTTCACGGATCGAATCGACTTCCGAAACTCCTATAAAAAATGTAAGTTTAACCTTTGATGGGAAAAACTTAACCGTCAGTTTTTCAGGTAGATTGAGACATTCTACCGGGACCTCTACAGTCTTTTGTGTATAGGCCTCTATCGGTACATCGACATAAATATAAGCAGGGGAAAACTTGATACGCTCTTTGTTTGCTAATGAGTATTTAAGCCGCTTATTTGCACTTAACCCACTAACGGTATCATTAGACGTATACGCAAACATAATTTTATTCAAATCTGCCTGCGATCCATATGCTGTAATACTATCGGGAGTTATTTTCAGATCGTTATTTAGAAAATATCCGGGAGATAAGTTCAGTTGTCCGTCAAATATTACCGGTATTTTTTTACTTTCGAGAGCTGCATATACAAATGAAATGCGTATAGGATCATATGCTAGTACTTGCGTAGATATTGGCAGCGATTTTCTGATGAAAAGATCAAAACTGCTGCCTTGTAGAACTTTTGAGTTCCCGTTTTTGATAATCGATTGTACATCTATCCTCAAAGTATCTCTTTTTTTGAAATAATACCTGAACATCGCAAAACCGTCATCCTTGATTCGCATAGTGATGTTTGATGGCAGTGTATCCTGAAATATAATACTGTCGGGAATAGATATATACTTGATGGGGATGTTAATCGTTGTCTCGAAGTTCTTATTATATATCTGCATGAACCATAAGATCGTAGCTATTAAAGTAAAAAAGGAAAAAGTCAGAATTTTTTTCCACGATATTCGTTTAAAAAAAATCCTGACCCCTTTCCATATTTGTTCTTTAGCACTGCTCATTTGCTTATGCTTCTGTATAAGTTGTACATTAATATATCAGGGTGTTGATTCCCTAAAAAGCTTAGAACAATAGTGCCGAAAATTCAGATTATCGCCACTTTCTTTAACCTGAAACGGTTTATGCATCTTTCTTTACTTCTGTTGCAGCCGGAGTTTCGCCTGCTGCGAATACAGATGCTTTATCTATTTTAATTCTTACATTATCTGCAATTTCTACAATAAAGAAAGTTTCTCCAACTTCTTTTATACGGCCGTGTATACCGCCTGCAGTAATTACTTTATCTCCGTTTTTCATAGCACTACGAGCTTCTTGCAATGCTTTTTGTTTCTTTTGTTGTGGACGGATCATGAAAAAGTAAAATACAACAATAATCAATCCAAACATAAGGATTGTACTCCATGCTCCACCTCCGGGACCTGCTGCTTGTAAGAATACGAATAATGAATTCATAAGTTTTATTTCTTATATTTTATATAAACTAAGGTAAAAGTCAGATTAAATTCTGATACTTCTTTTACAAAGATACTTTATTTTGTAAAATATGAAAGTATATAACCTTCTTACTTTCCTTGTTGTTCTATTTTTTTAATAACTTGTTTTCTGCTTTTAGCTCCGATACAATTGCATCCAAAATACCATTAATAAACGAAGAACTCTTCTGTGTACTATATGATTTCGCAATATTTATGTACTCATTCATAGTCACATTTATAGGTATTGACGGGAATGAAAGTATTTCTGTAATAGCAGCCTGCATAATGATCATATCCATAAATGCAATACGTTCCGATTCCCAGTTTTTCGCATATTTATTAATCATGTCTCGTGAGCTTTTCACATTGAACATCGACTCACGTAAAAGTTTTACAGCGAAAACACGATCTTCTTCATCTTTGAACATCGAAAGCAATTCTTGCTTTTCTCCGTTTTCATATTCGAATTTTTTGATCGTTTTCAGAACAAAAGACTGAACGATTTCAATGTCATCGTTCCAGTAAACGCTCTCTTCTTCAAGAATATCGTCTAATTTCTCATCACAATAAACCATCGACTTGAATATTTTCCGCCAAAATTCACGATCACTTTCATAATCAGAGATCACATTTTGCGAATATTCAGCATAAGTGTCCGATTTCAGGATGTTTTCAAGTAATCCTTTTACATAATTATCATACTCATCCCACGATAAGGGTCTTTCTTCCAAATATTCGTTGAATTGAATATTTGATTTCAGCTGTTTTATAAATAGATTGTCAATTAGCTTTGTGTTCGGATTCAGATCTTCGTCTGTAGGAAGTAGTTTGGCTTTACGGGCTTCGACGCGTTTAGCATAAGCATCGGTGGTTTCAACAAGTAGCAGTAGTAAAAAATAATAGAGGTCGTATGATTTTTGTAAGCTGAACATGAGTTCGTTTTCAGCTTTTTTCAAATCTCCACTACCATTCTGGTAAGTTGAATACAGAATTTGTATAACTCTAATACGAATAAGAACGCGATTAATCATTGATCAAATAATTTGGATTGCAAAGATAAGTATTCCTTGTTATATTTCGATCAGTTACGACATCTCTTTTTTATAAGAAAAAAGGACTTTATTGACAAAGCCCTTTTTTATATGGTTTTCAGATATACCTATTCCCTTAGGATTCACTGTTCTGTGTTTCTCTTTTATTTTCAACATCAGCATTGTCTCTGTTATTTTTTTGTACCGATATGGCTCCAAATAGAGCTAAAATAAAACCAAAAGCGTAAAATCCTTTTTCGCTTGGTAAAATTTCAGCATTAATAAGTCCAATAGCTAATAGTACTATAGAAATAACTATTGACGCCCAACTGATGCCATAAAATATATCGCTGACTGGAATTCCATCGATGCGGTCCCGTACACTTTTTTGAACTGCTACCGCTGAAAATAATCCATATAACAAGATCGTAAAGTAATAGCCTTTTTCACTTAATAGCATCTCAGCTCTCCATAATCCAACCAAAAATCCGGCCATACCTAAAAAGAGCGCAGCCCATGAGGCGAAACCAAAGGCGAGTGATGTTTTTTCTTTTTTCATAAATTCGAGTGTTGTGATTAAAATACGGGTCAAAGATATATTAATTTTTGTTACTTTTGTACGAAACATGTCTAAGACTATCTTATATACAATAACATAATGAGCGATCAGAGATACAATCAGAGAGGAGTGTCGGCATCTAAAGAAGATGTGCATAATGCGATAAAAGATATTGATAAAGGCTTATACCCCAAAGCTTTTTGTAAAATAATACCTGATGTGCTGGGAGGAGATCCTGCATATTGTAATATTATGCATGCAGATGGAGCCGGGACAAAGTCTTCTCTGGCATATATCTATTGGAAAGAAACAGGAGACTTGTCTGTGTGGAAAGGTATTGCTCAGGATGCGTTGATCATGAATATTGATGATCTTCTTTGTGTAGGAGCTACAGATAATATACTCTTATCCTCTACTATCGGGCGTAATAAACATTTGGTTTCAGGAGAAGTTATTTCAGCGATTATCAATGCAACTAATGAATTGTGTGCTGAATTATCTGACTTAGGGGTAAATATATATCCAACCGGAGGGGAAACAGCTGATGTAGGTGATCTGGTTCGTACTATAATTGTTGATAGTACTGTTACCTGCAGAATGAAAAGGGCTGATGTTATCTCAAATGATAATATCCGACCGGGAGATGTTATCGTAGGATTATCATCTTCGGGACAAGCTACTTATGAAAAACAGTACAATGGAGGAATGGGCAGTAATGGTTTGACTTCGGCTCGCCACGATGTTTTTGCTAATTATCTGGCAAAAAAATATCCAGAAAGCTATGATGCTTCTATTCCTTCTGAATTAATATATTCGGGGGGGAAATCTCTGACGGACAATGTGGAAGGAGTTGATATTGATGCTGGTAAGCTGGTTCTTTCGCCAACCCGTACATATGCTCCTGTAATTAAAGAAATATTAGATCAATTGAGATCTCAGATACATGGTATGGTGCATTGTTCGGGGGGAGCTCAGACTAAAGTGCTGCACTTTGTCGATAAAGTACATGTTATTAAAGATAATATGTTTGCTGTACCTCCTTTGTTTAAATTGATACAGGAACAATCAGGTACAGATTGGAAAGAAATGTATAAAGTATTTAATATGGGACACAGGATGGAGATTTATCTTGATTCTGAACATGCACAATCAATAATAGATATATCTAAATCCTTTGGTATTGATGCTCAAATAATAGGTAGGGTAGAGAAGGCTGACAAAGCCAAGCTCACCATCAGAAGCGAATTTGGTACTTTTGATTATTAGGAAGAGGCGTAAATTTCGACATCATACTGTTACTTTGAAATAATATAATGTTAAATACTTTCATTTGTATTGTCTATGGAAAATAAATCATTTACACAAAACACAAATTTTGGATTCGATAATCCTGAGGGACAAAATTTACCGCCCAAACCCAATAATTATTTACCTCTTGCTATTATTGGAACAGTTGTTGGTCTCTGCAGCCCTTGTTGCATAGGATTAATATTGGGTATAATTGCTATTGTGTTTTCAACACAAGTAGATTCGAAGTATGGTTATAAAGATTATTTCGGTGCAGAACAAAGCTCTCGAAATACTAAAATTTTATCTTTAATAGCTATCGTACTAGGAGCTTTGAATCTGATATATACTATAATAATGTTTGCTACAGGCAGTGGTGTCGCTATGCTTGAAGCATATCAGGAAATATTAGATCAATATGCCAGATAGGCAGTATTATAATTGTAGAAGGGCAGCTTGATCAGCTGCCCTTTATCTTTATGAAAAAGTATATAATAATAGTGATCTCAATTGTAATTCTGGCATTAGTTCTCTTCATGTATTATAATTATGAAGAGTCGAACAGTGCTTGGAGTGTTCAATGCAGTTTGTACCATGTAACAGGATTATATTGCCCTGGATGTGGTGGGCAGAGAGCATTTCATTATCTGCTGCATGGAGAAATGACTAAGTCTTTGCGTTATAATGCGTTATTTATCGTGAGCATTCCTTTTTTTCTTTATCTGTATTACATTATGGTGCGTGTATACTTGATGAAAGGGAAGTATAATGCAAAGGGTTTCCTTTTTTCTAAAAACTTCGCTATTGTATTTCTATTAATACTATTTGTATATTTTATATTGAGGAATATTCCTTTTAGTCCATTTACATATCTGATACCTTATTAACAGGTTACCAGCCGAAAGCTTTGTCATTCATCCATGTTCCCTGTGCTTTCATTACTTGTTCAATTACATCACGGGCAACACCTTCTCCTCCCTTTTTGTGAGAAATATATTTGGCAATACCTTTTATTTCGGGTGCTGCATCAGCAGGAGCAACAGGCAAACCAACTGTTTGCATTACATGAAAATCGGGCAGATCATCACCCGAATACAAAATTTCTTCAGGTTTATAACCTGTTTTCGCTATGTAATCGTTCAAGTCGTTTATTTTGATTGAGGATCTCATGTATATGTGCTCTATTCCTAACCGGGCAAAACGCTGCCTTACTGCATCTGTGTCTCCGCCTGTTATGATCGCAAGACCATAGCCTGATTTACAGGCCAGATTCAAGGCATATCCGTCTTTGATATTGACCATGCGCATAGGAACTCCTTCTATGGATAAAGGAATACAGTCCGGAGATAGCACACCGTCCACATCAAATATAAATGATTTTATTTTTGTTAGATCGTAATTAATCGTACTCATTGATTTTTTTTATTTGTTTCGTGAATATATTCACTTATCGATTTATAAATATTTTTTAAACGTTTGTCTTCCAGTAAGGTGAGATGTTTATCTATAACATTCGTATCATATCTTACGGCAGGTCCTGTTTGGGCATCCTTTGGAGATATTTGGTGGACTTTAGCTGCAGTCTCATCAATTAAAGGTAGAACCACATCAAAAGGAATACCTTCTTTTTTTAGTATATTTTCGGATATCGCATACATCTGATTTACAAAGTTACACGCAAATACTCCGGTAAGATGGAGGTATTGACGTTTATCGGATGAGAGGCTGTATACCTGATTTGATATTTTACAGCATATGTCTTGTAATATCGAGAGGTCTTCTTTGATATTAGTTTCTATAAATAGTGGAATTTCTCGAAAATCGACCAGTCGGTCTTTATTGAAAGTTTGAAAAGGATATAAAACTCCAAACCTTGGGTTGTACTTATCGAATATTTCTAAAGGCAGGCTTCCTGCGGTATGCACCCATAATCCTTTATTCGGAGGTAGATTATTTAATAAATCAGTTAAGACCGAATCTTTTACCGAAAAGATGTATAAATCGGCATTAGGAGAGATTTCCGATAAATTGGTTATTGCGATAGCGTCTACTTTACCGGCAAGAAATGCTGCAGACTCTATTGTTCTGCTATATACCTGAATGATATTAAAAGATTTACCATGCAGTGCCAGAGCAAGGTTAGTAGCTAAGCGTCCTGCTCCTATAAATACGATATTCATGTTGGAAATTTATTTCTTTGAGGTCAATACCATCGCTAAACCGATACCAATTAAGGCTATAGGAATTATGAATGTTGAATAGTTTTGCAGCCATCCGAAGAAAAAGTCAAAATTAATAATGACACCGATTGCTGTAAAAACTATACCTATTGTTTTTTCTGTTTTGGTTATTAAAAATATTAGCCCTGCCACCAGAAAAAAAGTACCGATGTTCATCATTTTACTGATGTATGGTATATTTTCAAGTATTCCAGTTTTACTCAGCAGATAGATAATTCCGACTAATAGTAATATCAGTCCGAATGGAAGCCTGTTATTGGATATTTTTGCCATATGGCTTAATTTATTTTTTGATGAAAATATATTGGCAGATCTTTAGCCTTAATATCTGATTTTGAATAACAGAAAGTATTAATGATGTATTTCAGCCTTTTGCAAAGCCAATAAAAAGTCTGAGACTTTAAAATTTGCCGATATGAACTTTTTCCCATTCAAGTTTATCATCATCTATAAGGGCTTTTTCTTGTCCTTTATGTCCGATTGCTATAATAGATAAAACTTGTAATTGCATAGGAAGCTCCAAAAGGTCTTTGATACATTCTTCCGATGGTACTTCTGCAGCATTATATCTGTCTCTGATTTGTATCCAGCAACTACCCAATCCAAGGTCTTCAGCTTGTAGTTGCATCATAATCGATGCAATTGAGGCATCTTCTATCCATACATTACTGACCAAGGGATCGGCTGCAACCACAATAGATAAGGCACTTTCGGGTAGAAATTTACAACCCATTTTTTTTACATGGCTTAGTTTTTCTAATAAGTCTTTATCTTCAACAACTATAAAGTGCCAAGGTTTTGCATTCTTTGATGATGGAGATTTAAGACCTGCTTTTAATATTAGTTCTACATGTTCCGGAGCGATCAATTCTTCTGTGAATTTTCGAATACTCCTGCGTCTTGTTATTAATTCGGAAAAACTGTTCATTGAAATTATATGTATAAATTTAGAGTTTATCGGTTTTATGGCATATTGCTGAGTGATAACTATTTGCAGTGATTATCTACAATTAGCCCCAAAACAGATAATCCACTAAGTTACTTTATTCTAGTAAATAATTGTATGTTCTTCGACCCGAATATAATTGGGTGTTTAGTTTTCTTCTGCAAGCCTGTTGATAAGCTCTTCGTTTTCAATTGCTTCTTTAATACCTTCAGTACTGCTCTTTTTTAGAAGTACAGTCAGTGTTTGCATGATAAGTTTTACATCCATCGCAAAAGAATACCCATTGATATACAGAAGGTCGTACTTCAATTTGTCTTGTACAGAGGTATTGTATTTTCCTTGTACCTGAGCGAGACCAGTAAGTCCTGCTTTTACTCTATGGCGTAGATTATATTCCGGTATTTCCTTACAAAATTGCTCAACAAAGAAAGGGCGTTCGGGACGTGGTCCTACAATACTCATATCTCCTATGAGAATATTATATATTTGAGGGAGTTCATCTAAGCGGGTAGCTCTAAGTATATGTCCCAGTTTTGTTATTCGTTTGTCTGATTCTTGAGCCAAAACAGGACCCGAAACAGCTTCTGCATTTTCAATCATTGTCCTGAATTTATAAATCTGGAAGATTCTTCCATACTGGGTAACCCGTTCCTGTTTAAAGAATACTGATCCTCCTCCGATCTTTAAACACATCGCAACGATCAGAAAAGGAATAAGAAGAATAATCGCTCCTATAATGCAAATACTTAAATCTAATATTCTTTTTACAAAATTATTTTCGGCATTAACATCGAAAGGTCGTACTTTAAGTATTGGTGTATCTTCTATCTGTACAAAATTTGCATTAAAAAGAAATATTTCCTGAAATTTTGGCTCATAACAAAACTCTTTGTCTCTGCCAACACAAAATTCAGCGATGCTCTGCTTTGTCGTTTCGTCTACATCTTCAGATAGAAAAGCAACATCACAGGCTTCTATGTGTTTATTCAGATTAGGTGAATCTGGTGTACATATAAAATTGACATTCGTCCACATTCCATTCGAACTGAGAAGTTTGAAAGCCAATTTTTTTGCCTTTTGATAACCTATAACAAGAACTTTCTTCTTTACATTCGCTATCAGGTATCGTTTATTTATAAATAAATGCCAGAATGACAATAAAATTACCTGTATAAAAGAACTCATTATCAATATACTTCGAGGATAGGCGAGCCTTCGGGTAAGGAAGCTCATTGCCATCGTCAAAAGAAAGAGACAAGCAATTGATACTGTAACAGAATAGGAAACTCCGAATAGAGTAAACTCTTTGGGTTTATCCAATTCAAATACGTGTCCGATTATTAAATAAAATAAGCCGATATAAGGAGCCATTGATATGACAGCCTGAAGATTATCGTCATATGCCGCGAGAGTGTCTTCGAAATAAAGATAAGACAAGTATGTTGAGAAATAGATGATCAACAGATCAAATATCATGATAAAGAAGCTAAATCCCCTGCGCGTGAATAATCGGTCCATGTATAATCGTTATAAGATAAGAAAGAGGGTAAATATCCAATATTAGTATGCAAATTTAAAAATATATTGCAAATATACCTCCTTGTATCAATTAAAACTTGGAAGCCAACAAGGGCTAATAATTTTCTGATTCGTGGTTTTATTGTTAAAAAACAGTACATTTGTCATTGTATTCAGAATAAATTAAACATGTGAAAATATTTCAAGTAATAACCGTTTCCGAGTTTGGCGGAGCACAGACTGTTGTCGCAAATCTCGTTGAAAAACTGAAAGATAGAAATACTGTTTATATAGTATATGGGGGGAATGGCGAAGCATGGGCTCATTTAGATAATCATGAAAATTTGATAAGGATAAGTGAACATCGTAAGCATATCTCATTAAAAGATATTGGTTTAGCTGTTCGTTTATTTAGGCTTCGTTTAAAATATAAGCCAGACGTTGTTCATCTGCATTCTTCTAAGATGGGAGCTATAGGCCGACTGGTATTCAATCCTAAAACTATTGTTTATACGGTTCATGGATTTGATTCAATAAGAAAAGGTTTTAGAAAATTCCTTTTTGTAGAGAAACTATTAAAAAACAGAGCCGCGAGAATAGTAGGCGTTAGTAAATACGATATAGAAGGGCTTAATGAAGAAGGTATATCACATAATGTAAACTTAGTGTATAATGGGGTTATAGATCATAGCGGGGAAGATTGGATAATAAACGAAGAAGATCCTATTATTGAAAAGCTTGAATACATTAAATCTCAATCATCGTATACTCATATTGTAATGTGTATATCTCGTATTTCAGCTCAAAAGAAATTTGATCTTTTTACAGAAATAGCTGAAATACAAAAGAATATTGCTTTTGTGTGGATTGGAAACAAAACAAATATGGATGGATTACCCTCAAATGTATTCTGTATGGGAGAGTCTTCTTTTGCATATAACTATCTCAGATATGCGGATGTATTTGTTTTACCTTCTAACTATGAAGGGCTCCCGATGTCTCTTCTTGAGGCTTTGTCTTTTGGTGTTCCTGTTGTTGCTTCTGCTGTTGGGGGGATTTCGGAGGTGCTTGACGGTCGTAATGGTTTTGCTGTAGAGAACAAGGCTTCAGTGTTTGCCGGGCAAATTGATTATATTCTCAATCCTGAAGTTTATCCGGATATGAAGACCAATGCCCGAAATTCGTATTTGAGGAATTTCACAATAGATAAAATGACAGAGGGATACAAAAATATATATGACACAATAGTTATAAAGAGAAAACGTTAATCATTATATGAAAAGTCCGTTAGTGTCTGTTTTGATGCCATGCTATAATGTGGAATTGTATGTAGAAGATGCTCTTACTTCTATTATGAGACAGACATATACTAATCTCGAGATTATTGTAATAAATGATTGTTCTACGGATAATACTCTATCTATTCTTGAAAATATAGCATTGCGGGACAGTCGGATAAAAGTTATCAGTAATTCTTCGAATCTGAAGTTGATCGATACTCTGAATAAAGGAGTTGAGATATGTTCAGGTGAGTATATTGCCCGTATGGATGCGGATGATATTTCATTTCCGGATCGTATTGAGAGGCAAGTCGTTTTTTTGGAAGAGAATAAAGATTATGATATTGTCAGTACCCAGTTTTATACATTCAAAACCGGAGTTAAAAAGAAAAATTTATATCATAATCCTGAAACAAATGAAGACTTAAGGGCATATTTACTGTTTCGCTCAGGAATCTGTCATCCCGCAGTAATGATTCGTCGAACTCTTTTTTCTGAAAAAAAATTGTCTTTCGAAAAAGAATACCTACATGTTGAAGATTATGCATTGTGGGTAAAAGCTGTTTATGTAACTAAGTTGGCTAATCTGGCAGACCCTCTTTTATTTTACAGGGTTCATGACAGTCAAGTATCGGTTGTAAACGAACAAAAACAGTTGGATAATAAGAAAGCCGTATTTAAAATCCATTGCGAGAAACTGGGACTACCCGTAACTCCAGAGTTTCTTGAGATATATTCCTCTGTTGCAGAATGTGTACCACTCGTTTCTTCAGTAGATTATTTATATAAATGTGAAAAGTTGATGCTCTTGATCCAGAGCAAAACGGATGCAAATAAATTTTGTTCACCTGAATATCTGGAGAGATTATTATCTTTGCACTGGTTACGTTTATGTGCTAACTCTGAGTTAGGCATGAAAGCTGTTCGGTGTTGTAAAAAATCGAAATTGTATATAAGGGAAAATTATAGTAATCAGGATATCTTTATTTTATATATAAAGTGCATCTTTCGAATGAAGTATAAAAAGTCCTTTTTATATAAAATCTTTTTCAGATAGGTTCTTATGAAAAAATATTTAGGGGTAATCATACTCTTTATAATAGTCTTCTATACACTATATCCGCAAGCAATATCTTTTTTCGGGTATTCATTTCTATTTACTGTTGCGACCGGAGGACTCGGTTTATATTTATATCAAGGTCGTCCATTTCCCGAGATTATGAATATAGCTATCGCTTATTTTCCGATTGTTCTTATGGCCTGGATTACTGTATAT
The DNA here is from genome assembly GCF_036511535.1 of Indolivaga capnocytophagoides. GTDB lineage: Bacteria > Bacteroidota > Bacteroidia > Bacteroidales > Dysgonomonadaceae > Dysgonomonas_A > Dysgonomonas_A capnocytophagoides. The sequence goes on from NZ_AP028867.1 coordinate 898,415, forward strand.
ATGACTTCATATAGTGATCCATACCTTTACGATTATACTAAGAGCCAGATAGCATGGTTATTTGGTTCTTTTCTCGTTGTGTTTTTATTCTTTATTATACATCCCCGAGGAAGTTTTATTCTTTTTTTATACTATATTATCGGGGCAATTTTAGCTCAGTGTATTATTTCTATAGCCATGCATCAAAATGAATCAGTCCGGAATTTTTTCAATTCATTGCAGATGTCTGATTTTGTAAATCAGATAAAGCGAGATGATACTGAAGGAAAACGACTGTTAGGCTATGGTGTTGCTTTTTTTGGCGCTGGTATATCATGTGGATTTGCCCTTATCTTGATTGTTTATATTGCTATCAAGGGAAAATTTAGAGTAGTACAATTGGCTCTATTAGCTGCCGTATATTGTATAATATTATATGTTGGATTGTTATCTGCACGAACTACATCTATCGGTTTATTTGCAAGTCTTATTCTTGCGGTAATACTTTTAATAACAGGCAATGCCCCAAGATCACAATTGTTTAAATTTGTTGCAGTCGGAGCCCTATTAGCTTCGATTGGTTCTACTCTGTGTTATATTTACTTTCCGGAGTTTTCGGATTGGGCTTTCGAAGGATTTATAAATTATCAAAAGAGCGGAAAGTTTTCTACTCAGTCATCTGATGGATTAGAGAATATGTTTATATTGCCATATACTTTCGATCAATGGGTATATGGTTGGGGGCATATGGAATTCTGGGGTAGTGATGTCGGCTATACTCGATTATTGTTTTGGATTGGATTGCCCGGTACAATAGCATATTTTCTTTACCAGTTTATTCTGATGAAAATGTCTTTTACAAAAGATCAGGCTTGGGTTTTTACATTATTAATAGCATATGCATATAACATGGCATTGAATGTTAAAGGATTATCAGATCTAAATCTTTTTATGTATTTCTTTATATTTTATTTTTTGCATTACAAATACTATATATATACACCACAACTATATAGACTTGGAAAGATTAATAAAAATAAACTTCATTATGCCGTTCAAAGCAAGACGGCCAATGGGCGGATTTAAGATTATGTATGAATACGCCAATCGGTTGTATGACCTGGGGTATTCTGTGCATGTAACATACCCTCTCAAAACCAGATACATGGAATATAGACTTCCTTACTTAATTCGTAAAGTTCTTACATATCTAGAAGGCTTTAGAACAAGTAGATGGTTTATGTTCAGAAATGGCATTACTATGTCTTATGTAGATGCTATTTGTGATAAAGAAGTGATGGATTCAGATGTTGTTATTGCAACATGGTGGTCTACTTCTTTAGATATGGGTAAATTAAATTTGTCAAAAGGGAAGAAAATAAATCTGATACAGGGGTATGAAAATTGGATAGGACATATTGACGAATTGCATTCTTCTTATAATATGCCAGATACAACAAATATTGTAGTTGCTTCTTATTTACAGAATATCGTAAATAATTATACGACCAATCTTACATATCTTATTCCGAATGCTATTGATAGTGATAAATTTCACATAACTAATCCTATAAAAGACCGGAATCCTTATTCAGTTTGTATGATGTATTCTGTACAAGAAATAAAAGGGTCAGAATATGGATTAGATGCCCTGTATGGTTTAAAAACAAAATATCCGCAATTACAAGTCGATTTATTTGGAATTTGTTCCGAACCTGAGGGATTACCGGAATGGATAAGATTCTATCGTGATCCTGAAGATATTGCCGGTTTATTTAATCGAAATTCGATATTTATAGCGAATTCATTGACAGAAGGAATGGCTCTAACACCTATGGAAGCTATGTTTTGTGGATGTGCCTGCGTATTAACGGATATTGAGGGACATTCTGAATATGGGATTGATAATAATACGGCTTTGTTATATCAACCTAAAAATACGAATGAACTGATGGGTAAATTGGAAATTATACTGTCGAATGATGATCTTAGATTATCTATCGCTGTAAAGGGGAATGAATATATTCAGCAGTTTTCATGGAATATAGCAGTTGATAAGATGGATGAAATTGTAAAAGGACTTTTAAACTGATGAAGCGTAAAATAGCTATATTACTTCGGGTCTATGATAGAATTGAAGATTTAAAATATAACCTGCAGATAATAAAAGATACATGGAATGCTTTTGATTATTATATAGTTGTAGTAACCAATGGATATTCTGATGGGTATACTATTAAAGATAATATAGCTTCTCAAATAGATGATTTAGTGATATTAAACAGCAATTCAGGGCATCGTAGGGGTAGTTCTCAACTTTTACAGGAAGGGCGTTTACATATTCCTATGGATTGTGAATATACTATCATTCTGGAAGCTGATACATGGGTATATTCCGATCGGACTATAGCTAAATATATTGCGGTAATGGATGGCAATACGAATGTAGTCTGGGCTAGTGCCGATTGGTATGATAAAGATTATTCTTTAGCTGTAGATATAGCCATAATCAGATCTAAGTATATACAAGACCATGAAGGATTATTTGATATAGATTTATATCCGGAATGCTATATTGCTAATTATCTAAAAGAAAATGGAGGTAATTTTATTCTTATTAAAGAAAATATGCCTGTACATATACCTAGTTATATGTATAAATATCCTTATATAAATGATCATAAGAACAAAAGATTTTATATATTTCCGCAATCTAAAATGGTTACACACCATATAGAGTTTCTGAAGAACGGAATGTCACAAAAAAAATTATATTTGAATATTGTATCTGGCAGAGACTATTTTCCAGATGAAAAGCCTAAAAATAGAACATGGCAGATATTCAAAATCCGATTTTGGATATTATTCAGCTCTTTACTCCCTAAAAAGAGTTGGTTTAAAGGGAAAAAATACAGAGTATTGAATAGAGAATTATAAATATATGTTTGTTGTTAATGGCCGATTTTTGACGCAAAAGCCAACTGGTATACACCGTTATGCTTTTGAAATATGCAACCAACTCTATCAGTTGGGTGTGGACTTTTATGTAGCCATTCCCAAGAATATAAATCCAGATTACAAATACTCTTTTCGAACAGTTGAGTGCGGTTCTTTAAATGGGCATTTATGGGAGCAGATAAGTTTGCCTCGATATCTTAAAAGACAAGGAAGCCCCTTATTGATAAGCTTTTCAGGATGTGGACCTTTAATTTATAATAATCAGATAATAACTATTCATGATGTTTCACATGAAAGGCATCCTGAATGGTTTGCAAAAAGTTATTGGCGGTACTATGGATACATGATGCCTCGTATAGTTCGTAAAGCACATGCTATAATAACGGTCAGCGAATATTCAAAGAAAGAGATTATTGATGTATTTGGGCTTTCCGATAAAAAGTTATTTGTCGCGAATTGTAGTATTCCAACTTACCATCTTAATCTTGTTGAAAGTAACCAGAATATTACAGACAGGTATATTCTTTCTGTCTCATCTTTTGATCCTCGTAAGAATTTTCGGCGATTAATAGAGGCTTTTAATAACATTGATGATAAAACAGTAAAGCTTTATATTATAGGCATGCAATTTCAGGCTTTTAATACTCCTGATCTGAATGATTTACATAACGAAAATATAGTAATGCCGGGCTATGTTGATGACAACCGGTTGAATGAATTGTATAGAAATGCTCTTTGTTCTGTCTATCCATCTCTTTATGAAGGTTTTGGTATTCCTCCACTAGAGTCGATGGTTTGTGGATGCCCTGTAATAGCTTCGAAAATAGAAGCCATTGAAGAAATTTGCGAGGATGCAGTATTATATATTGATCCTTGCGATACAGCAGATATAACTCAAAAAATCAATTTATTACTTTCAAATGCAGATTTACGCCGTAATTTGAAGGATAAGGGCTATCAACAAGTGAAAAAATATTCATGGGAGAAGTCTGCAAAAAAGATAATGGAAATAATTAGAAAATTTGAGTAAGTAGTTGTTATGAAAATAGCCTTGTTGATACATGCTCATACTAACCCTAAGCAAGTCGCTCGTCTGGTTTCACGTCTGCTTTGCGATGACGTTGATATCTATATCAATGTAGATGGTAAGGCCGATATTGTGCCCTACAAAGATCTGATTCGTGAAGCTATTTTCTTGAAAAATAGGGTAGAAGTGGTATGGGGGAGATTTTCTCAGGTACAACAGATATTGAATTCTTTTTCAGAAATTCTATCATCCGAACAAAATTATTCTCATATATTGTTCATTAGCGGGCAGGATTATCCCGTATTACCTATTAATGATATTGTCCAAAAGCATCGGGATAAAGCGGCTAATAACTTTATCAGTTATTATAAATTAGGTAATGACAATTGGTCTTTATTAATGAAAAAGCGGTATGAATATTGGCATTTTCTTCCAAATAGGGATTTAAGGAATAATAAATATGTAAAAAAACTGTTCAGAAAGCTAGGTTTTAAGCGTAAATATCCATTTGTAGAAGCCTATTATGGTGCTTGTTGGTTTAGCCTGACTCTTGATAGTGTGAGGTATTTACTCAAGTTTACGAATGAAAACCCTCATATAGTGAAATTTTTTCAGCATTCAGGATGTGCCGATGAGCTATATATACAGTCGGTATTATTAAATTCTAATATGAAAAGCAATATGATTAATAATATTTATCGTTATTTTGATTGGGGAGATAATGGGAAAAGTCCTAAAATATTAACAAAATCTGATTTCCCATTGATCAAAGATTCTGATGCGTGGTTTGCCCGTAAAGTCGACGGCAAAGACATCGAATTGCTAGATTTGTTAGATCAAATAAATAGTTATTAAAGATGAATACGGATAGGGTTTCGATAGTAACAGTTGTATTTAATGGTGTTTCGATTATAGAAGATACCATTAAAAGTGTTATTAATCAGACTTATGATAATTTGGAGTATATAATTATAGATGGAGGTTCTACTGATGGAACAATTGATATAATAAAAAAATACGAGGATAAAATATCACTATGGATAAGTGAACCTGATAAAGGAATCTATGATGCTATGAATAAATCATTAGACCGACTATGCGGTTTGTGGGTGAATTTTATGAATGCTGGAGATTATTTTTATTCAGAAAATGCAATACAGGAAATATTCGGGCAAAATAATGATTATTCTTCATATGCCGTTGTTTATGGTGATGCTGAATACCGTTTAAAAAGCTTTTCGTATATCCGACCAGCTTATGATTGTGATAGAGATCATTTTATGCCATTCTCGCATCAGGCGGCTTTTGTCAGGACGGATATAGCGAAGAAAAATCGGTTTAATCTGAAATATCGGATTGCAGCCGATACCGAATTCTTTTTGAGACTGAATAGAGAAGGGTATGATCTGAGGCATATTCCCGTAACGGTATGTTCATACGATGCGTCAGAAGGATTCAGTATGAATAATGAAATTAAGCATGCAAAAGAATTTATTGCGATGCAGATTCAATATGGAGCTCTGAAAGATTCTCCTTATTTTAAGAAATATCTGCGAAATGCCTATTTAAGGCAGTATCTGAGGATGTTTATTCCCGATAATATATGGCAGAGAATGAGAGAAAATAAAATTCTAAAACAAGATGATATTCAAATAAAAAGGAAAACCAAATTTTGATTTTCCTTTCACTATTCATTCGTAATTCTGTTCCCGATCATCTAATTCATCGTACATCTTATTTTTCTTTGGACGAATTAGTAATCGAAGAGATACATCATAAGTTATATAACTCCACACCCAATCAATAAATACAGATACTTTATTTCTCATTCCCACTATCGAAAGGATATGTACCCACAGCCATAGCCACCATGCAACAGTACCTCCAAAGTGTAATTTCCATAAATCAGCAACAGCAGCATTTCTTCCGATTGTAGCCAGAGAGCCTTTATCACTATAAACAAACTTCTCTTTTTGATTATGCCCTTTTACTTCATTGTTAAGGTTTCTGGCTAAAGTACGAGCCATTTGTATAGCGACCTGAGCAACTTGTCCATGCCCTTTCGGAGAATTATCCGATAAGAGAAGACAAGTGTCACCAATTGAATATATGTTGTTATGACCTGCCACAGCATTGTACTCATCAACAACTAAACGACCTCTGTTATAGGCATCGTCATTTAATCCCGCAAGGCTGTTTGCTTTTACACCTCCAACCCAGAATACATTGCGAGATTTAAGTTCTGTTCCATTACCTAATTCTACAACAGGTTCTTTATAATCTTTTACAGGGATATTTTGGTGGATAATTACCCCTCGTTTTTTTAAAGTTTCTTCAGCTTTAGCTGATGCTTCTTCAGACATAGCAAAGAGTAGGCGAGGGGAGGCGTCAACCAGATGTATTTCCATCTTGTTGAAATCGAGTTCCGGATAATCTTTAGGAAGAACTGATTTTTTCATGTCAGCTAAGGCTCCGGATAGTTCTACACCGGTAGCACCACCTCCTACAATAACAAAGGTAAGATGCTCTTTTACTTTTTCTTCAGTTCTTGCACTCAGGGCTTTTTCGAAACTTAGTAATATTCTATTCCTTGCTAGTAGTGATTCAGAAATAGACTTCAATGCATATGTTGAATCTTTAAGCTTATCATTGCCGAAATAGTTTGTATCGCATCCTGTGGCTATTACAAGATAATCATATTGGATTGATCCGATACTGGTTTCAAGTATTTTTTTCTCAGGGAGAACCTGTTTTGCCAGACAAGTCCTAAAGTGGAAATCTTTGCGCTTATGAAAGGTTTTTCTCAGAGGATAACTGATCGAACTAGGTTCTAACCCGGCAGTCGCTACCTGATACATCAGAGGTTGAAACTGATGATAGTTTACCTTATCAATCAGTACAATCTGAAAATAGTTGGAGTCGATTTTCTTAGCCAGTTGTAATCCTGCAAAGCCACCGCCGATAATAACGATTCTTTTCTTTGATCCCGAATCGGGTATATTAGCTATATATTCCATAATGAATTAACCTAAAATTAACTATAATGTTTGTTTAATGATATTATTCGAATGATAACCAATAATTTACTTGATAAATTCTAAAAAGAGAAAAGGCTAAAAGAAAAATACCATTTTGCTTATAGAACATTTTTGATTCATATAAGTTCAATGGTATTTAGAGTATCTAAAAAAGGTTTTAATGGCTAAGACCTTTCAATATTCTATTTTTCCAGGTTTATTCCACGGCTTTTTTGCTTGCTAATTTTGCTTTAACAAATTCAAACACACCGGGTAAGATAGATACTATTACAATTATGATAACTACCTTTTCTAAGTTTTTCTCTACCCAAGGAATTCCTCCTACAAGTACTCCCAATGTACAGAATATCAAAACCCAGGCAATACCGCCAATGATATTATAAGCGGCAAAGTGCTTGTAACTCATTTTTCCCATTCCTGCAACAAAAGGGGCAAATGTTCTTACGATTGGGACAAAACGCGCTAAGATTATGGTTTTGCCTCCATGTTTTGCATAAAACTGGTTCGTTTTCTCAAGATATTCTTGCTTAAATATCCTGGAATTCGGATTTCCGAACAGTTTCTGCCCAAAAAAGTGCCCGATCGTATAATTGACAGCATCTCCTATAATTGCAGCTACTATCAGAATAAGGACAAGCCAATAGATATGTAAATCGTTTTCTGGTCTGACAGCTATTGCTCCTGCTAAAAATAGTAGAGAATCACCAGGAAGGAATGGTGTTACAACCAATCCCGTTTCACAGAAAATGATTAAGAATAAAATAGCATAAAACCACATTCCATACTCATTCACTAACATATCAAGTGTAGGTCCGGTGTGAAGTACCAAATCGTGGATAAACATCCACACGCTGTGTAAAAAATCCATGAGAATTATAATTGTTTGAAATAACTTAAATTCTTTTCCCTAAATTGTCATGATCAGATATAAAACCCTAGACACATCACAAATATAGATAATTTCTTTGGCAAGATGCGGCCAGAATATTACATTTTAGTAACTTTTATTTAAATATCCGGAATAAAACGAGTTTACCGTTTGTTTCAATCGAAAATTCGTCACTTTCTGCTTCATTTAATGTTCCTTGCCACCAATTGGTAAAAGTCCTTTTGTGTACCGGGTACTTTAAATTATGAGTTGTTATTTCTCCTTCAGCGACAGTGAAAATTGAAACTTGTTGTCCTGCAAAACTTTCAAATCTCGAATCGCTGTCAACCGGAATAAAAACGCCAAAATCGGTAATCATCTGTACAGTCGCTTCATTCATGTACTCAAGTAGAAGGCTTATATTGCCCAATGTATGATCCTCACGTTGCCCGGTGGCTCCGAGTATAATCAGATTAGACATACCCTTTTCGAGACAATAATTTACCGCTTTGGTAAGATCATTGGTCTCCTGATCCGGATTGCGGAACAAAATCTTTGCATAACGCTCTTTACTTTCTACTCCAAGCGAGTCACAGTCGCCGACAATAGCCTGCGGCTCTATATTCGTGTGCTTTAATTTATTGATGGCTCCATCGCAGCATACAAGGTAATTACTGTTTCTTAGAATAGATAATGGGACCTCATGCTTAGGAAAATCTCCATTCGCTAAAATAACCGCATCCGCCTCGGATAAAGCCGTAGGCATTTCAAAGTATTTCATTTGTCTTTTTTTGCTAAATTTCTCCATCTGATGTATCCGAATACCGATACAATGCTATATACCAGATACATAATAGATGTTGGATATAGATCCTGTCCAAAATAGATACATACCGAGACGATATTTACAACAATAAGCAAAAGCCATTGTTCAACATAGCGTTGTGCCAGCATCCACATGGCTATTATACTTAATGTGGTGATAAAAGTATCTCCATAAACGACATGGCTGTCTGTATAATTTTTTGATATGTAAGCGATAATCAAAAATGTGACAATGGATATTATGAACAATGGTAAGAATAATCGGGTAGGAGTGTGTCTTAACTCTATCGATATATCTTCATTTTGGTCTTTTTTAGCCGATTTTAGCCATTTTACCCACCCATATGCACCAGCTATTATGTAATATATATTGATGCACGCAAATGAATAGAAAGTAGCATGAATATAAACGTATGTATAGAACGAAGACATTGCTATACCTGTTAGCCACATCCATATATTTGCTTTATATTCAAAATAAAGATATAGGAGCCCGATAATGGCTCCTATAACTTCTATCCAGTTTTGTCTTATAAACTCTAAAATAATCATTCTCAAATTCTTAAAATCGGATTCCCAATTTAGCCATAATATTTCTGGTTGCTTGTGGATACAGTCCTGTATATACAATTTCAGATCCATCCTCGAATTTATCTGTCGCAACCCAGGCATTGCCAACATAGCGTTTGTTCAATATATTGTTGACAGAGAATTGAAGATCTACCTCTCCGATTTTCTGTGTCTTGAAAGTATATCCTAAAACAATATTACTCACAAAATAGTCAGCCAGACGGTTATCCTTATTTGATGTATTGTCGTAATACTGTTTACCTACATACTTGCCAACAAGAGCCAAAGATAATGCTTTATATGGAGTGATTGTCAGTATACCGCTACCGATTACGTTAGGAGAAAATGAAATATTGGTTGTCCCAAGATATTCAGATGTCTGCTTTACGAATTCATAATCATTCTGATTATTGTATAGATCGTAATAAGCTGTATAGTTCTTTATCTTATTCTGACTTAGCGTAACGTTCGCATCTATCCGTATCCAGTTGGCTGGTTGTACAGCTCCAGACAGCTCTATACCCATTCGGTAGCTTGTAGGTACATTCTGCATTAGCTTATAACCTACATCATTCAATTTTCCGGTTTGTACCATCTGATCTTTATATCTCATGTAATACAAATTGGCATTAAAAGAAGCTATCGCTGAAGAGTATCTGTAGCCCAGCTCATAATCGAACATTCTTTCGGGTTGAATTTTTTGTGTACTTCCTCCTTTGACCGATTCTTTGATGTCTGTTCTTAAAGGTTCTCTGTTTGAGATAGATAAAGATGCGTACACTTCATTATTATTAAATGAATAAGATAATCCGGCTTTCGGGTTGAAGAAACTGTAATAGTTCTTATTTGTGATATTTTCCAAATCATCATCTATTCCTGACATCCTGTAGTTGATATATCTATATTGCATATCTCCGAAAATGGCTAGATTGTCGAGAATATTATATGTAATTTTGCCGAATACACTGAATTCTTTTTTATCGGCATCTCCTCTGTACCATTCATATTTGTCGGATATGTTTTTGTTATATTTAACCCATAAGAGCTTTCCGTAATGATCTCCTTGATAAGATGTTAGATTACCACCTCCTGTCAGAGTAAGTTTATCGGAAATGTAATTCAGTGTAAAATTACCTACGTAAAAGTTATTTTTCATCAACTTACGTGTGATTACATCAGATGATTTGTAAGTACTGTCATTTACTAACTGAGGATCTAATCCATATTTTTTGAACTTCTGATCAGCTTTGTAATTTTCATAATAGCCATATCCATGATTGTAGCTTAAGCCAACATTCAACGATAATTTATCGGATAAAGCATTTGAATAGGTAAATTGAATTATATCCGAATAATAGTTATCTGTTTCATTGTCATAATAATGAACATTTCCGGCTTCATCATAATAAGCTCCAGCTGGATTGTATTTCCTATCGGTCTTTAATTGTTCTGGGCTTATCCCTTCCCATGTGATTCCAGTATGCTGGATGCCATTGAGGTAGCTCAGTTTGAACAACTGATTCTTGTTATAATATGATGCTGATGCATATGCCGATCTGTGATTAACTTTTCCATTCCTTATATACCCATCTCCGGTAACTCTGGAGTAGCGGGCATCAAAAGATAATCCGTTTTTCAGAATACCGGTTCCGGCCGCGATGGTAGATGTAAAAGTATTGTAACTGCCGACACCGGTCGAAGCTTCACCATATGCCTGAGGTCTTGCTCCTTGAGTTTTTAGAGAGATACTTGCTCCGAATGCTCCGGATCCATTGGTTGATGATCCTACACCTCTCTGTACCTGTATGCTTTGGAGCGAATTCGATAAATCGGGTATATTGACCCAATAAACTTCTTGACTTTCGGGATTATTCAAAGGCATTCCATTGAGTGTAACATTGATGCGTGTAGCATCCGTTCCTCTGATTCTAAAAGATGTATTGCCTACTCCTGACCCATCTTCTGAATATGCAACAATAGATGGGAGTGTTTGAAGGATATAAGGTATATTTTTAGCTGTATTATTAGCCTTGATCTCTTGTGCACTGACATTATTGAACGCAATCGGAGCATGTTCGTTGACACGGGTCGCTGATACTATAATTTCGTTCAGATTTACTTGCTTTAAGCTGTCGGGCAATTCTTCAGCTTGCATGACTAGAGTAATCATCAATGCTGATAATGATATAATTTCCTTTTTCATTTAATAATTAAAATAATTTCTGACAAGACCAAATTGGGCTTTATCAACTTAATAAATAAAAAAGGGGATATTAGAGAATTTTACCTATTTGTGAAGTAGTATGCGTTACGCGCGATTTGCATATCTATTTCCCTACGCCGGCATTATCCGGATCAGGTTATATGGGTATAATCTCAGCCTGCTTGTGCAGACACCCCTAGATTTCGCTGCAAATATAACTATATTTTAGTTAAGAGTTATCTGATTTTAGTTAAATAAGGAGCCTGATGATACAGACGGTAGGATAGGGGGGCGAAAAGGTTACAAAAGTTACACGCTCTATATTCAATATTCGGATAATAACCTTTTATTACTTTACTATTTATGGGTTGACTTTCCTCTAAATCTAAAAAGGTGACAAAGGTTATACACTTTATGTAATTCTTATCCAATTACCTTTTCTTTATTTTCTTAATTCCGGTTATTCAAAGAGCTCTTTAGTTATAGATAAAAAACTCAAAATGCTGATTCGTATATAAAATAAAAAGCTGCCTTCTATCAGAGGCAGCTTTTATATTGTTGGTTTTAGGAAATATCTTATTAATAACGAGCACTAACTACATCCCAATTGATAATTTTCCAAAGTTCGGCAAGGTGATCTGCACGACGATTTTGATAATCAAGATAGTATGCATGTTCCCAAACATCAAATCCTAATAGAGGAGTAAGACCTTTAACTACAGGATTGCTTCCGTTTGGTTCTTTTTCAATCGAAAGTTTACCGCTTCCGTCTTTAGCTAACCATACCCATCCTGAACCAAATACAGCAGCACCAGCAGCATTGAATTCTTTCTTAAAGTTTTCAAAAGAACCCCATTGAAGATTGATTGCTTCAGCTAATTTGCCTTTAGGTTCACCACCGCCATTTGGACTGAACGATGTGAAATATATTTCGTGATTAAGGATTTGTCCGGCATTATTAAATACACCACCTTCAGAGTCTTTTATGATAGAAATCAAATCCATATTCTCGTATTTTGTTCCGGGAACAAGATTATTCAGGTTATTTACATAAGTTTGAAGGTGTTTACCGTGGTGTAATTCGATTGTTTGTTGACTGATTACTGGTTCAAGTGCATTTGTTGCATATGGCAACTTAATTAATTCAAATTTCATAGCTTTCGTATTTTTATTATCAGTATTATTATTGTTTGATAAATTTAAACTTAATAAAGTTATTAAGAAGTAAGAGATTATACTTGTCATACTCGTTTTTTATTAGGTTTGATATACAAATTAAACAATTATAATTGGTATTTGTTTATTGATAACTATTGATTCTTTATAGATTATTTCTAATATGAGATAGGATATTCTAATTATAGCACATTCCGAGAGTGTTACTTAATATTGGATTTTAAAAGAATTACATAATTAAACATAATGGTAATTATGTAACGAAAAAAGAAGTGGAAAATGAAACCTCTGAGAATTGATTATATAGAATAATTATTATTCTGCGTGAAAATAAATAAAGGTCACTCAAGTGAGCAACCTTTATTCTTATTTATTATTTATAAATATTAATATTTATATTTTTCCAATTCTTTGCTGGCTTCTTCGTATTTATCGTTGATATCCAGATTGTAGTAGACGTTTTGCAATTTTACATACATTGCTTTTAAGTCTCCTTCATCAGCTTTACGTGCTAATAATGATTCTTTGTATTTTTCTAACAAAGGAATAGCTTTATTGTAAAGAGCTTTAGCCTGATCATCTAATGCAGCTCTGTCTTTAGCAATAGAAGTATTTCCTGCTTGTTCTTTCAAATTCTGAGCTTGTAGAATATATGATACAGCAAGACCCTCTAATGCTCTTTCGCAATTAGGATCTTTTGATAAAGCAGCACTGTATGTGTCATCTGCTGTTTTATAGTCCTGTTTTTCAGCATATAATGCCGCTTTTACACTATACATATCACATGCTGAACTTGGAGATTCTGCAATAGCTTTATCTAGATAAGCAATGGCTTTATCTCTTTCTCCTTTTTTGATATACTGATTGATCAGATTAGGTACAAAGTACTTGCTTTCAGGGAATTTTTTAGCTCCAGCTTCTAAGGTTTCGATAAACTTAACAGTATCCCCTACACTCTCGTATTCACTTGCTAAAAGTTCATAAGCTTCGTTTTCTTTGTATGTGCTGTTAGCTACAAATGGCTCACTTATAAGCTTATTTAATAGAGTAATGGCTCTTTGTGTTTCTTTTTCCTTAACTGCAGCATCTCCACCCTGACTTGCTTGTATCGCACAAATCACGGCGTAATACTTGATTGTTTGGAAAGTACTGTCATTTGTATTTATCTTATCTTTCTCATCATCGAAAACAGCCATAGAAGGTATTTCCCAATATTTTTGGAAAAAGTCAGCTGCTTTAGAGTATTCTTTCTGATTATTGTAATACACACCACCATTGATGAATGAAGGGTGATTAGCTCTCATTGTAGTTGCAATATCTTTGCGGTACTTGTTTTTGATCTTGCCTTTCTCATCAGGTAATTGACCCAATTCATCAGCTTTTACATATGGATCATATGTTGCAAAAAGAGCAGTATACATTGTTTTTTCATCAGGTTGCTGCTGTAGCATTTGTTTCATGTTTTCAGCTTCAAACTGCTTGTTTTCAATATCTCCAGCCAGTTTCCATGTTTCAGGATCATTCTGTGTTTCAGGATTGGTCAGAGCCGGCTTTATTAAATCACGAGCCTCACTGTAATTTTTAGAATTCATTGCTCCTTTCGCATCTTTCACCGCTTTCTTCTGAGCAAATGAAAGTGTAACGAGCATACATAATCCTGCTGATAAAAGTATTTTCTTCATCTGTTATTAAATTTTGTTTGCAATTATTTATTCCTCAGATTTAGTTTCGTCATCCGAAACTTCATTATTGTTTATAACATCCGGATTTTCGGATAGTTCGATATTTTCAATTTCTTCGTCTTCTTCTTTTTCAGACAATACTTTACATACAGATGCTATCTGGTCGTTTCTTTTACCCAGATTTATAAGTTTGACACCTTGAGTAGCACGTCCCATTATACGAAGATCTGCAACTTTGACACGAATAGTAATTCCCGACTTGTTAATAATCATCAGATCGTTTTCGTCCGTTACATTACTGATAGATACCAATTGTCCTGTTTTATCAGTGATGTTCATGGTTTTAACCCCTTTACCCCCCCTGCTGGTTATACGATAAACTGGCTCACCGTCTTCATCATTTAATCTGGTACGTTTACCAAATCCTAATTCTGATACAACCATGATAGTTTCGTCCTGAGTATCTTTTGACATCGCTATCATTCCGATAACTTCATCCGAGCCGTCTTCTTCTATGCGCATACCTCTAACTCCGGTTGCAGTACGTCCCATTTCGCGAACATCAGATTCATGAAAACGGATAGCCCGACCTTTACGGTTGGCCATAAGTATTTCGCTATTTCCATCAGTAAGAAGTACTTCTATAACTTTATCGTCTTCACGAATGGTTATTGCATTCACTCCATTTTGACGAGGGCGAGAGTACGATACAAGTCTGGTTTTCTTGATAACACCTTGTTTTGTACAGAATACAAGGAAGTGGTTATTCACAAAGTCTGGATCATTTAATCCCATTACTTTGATAAATGCATTCACTTTATCATCCGCTTCAATATTCAACAAGTTCTGAATAGCCCTGCCTTTTGCATTTTTACTTCCTTCTGGAATATCAAATACACGCAACCAGTAGCAACGTCCTTTTTGTGTAAAGAACAGCATATAATTGTGCATAGAAGCAGGATAGATGTATTCTACAAAGTCTGCATCCCTGGTTTCCGAAGCTTTAACCCCCACACCTCCTCTGTGTTGAGCTCTGAACTCGGTTAAAGGAGTACGTTTGATATATCCCATATGAGATATGGTTATAATCATCTCATCATCAGCATAGAAATCTTCAGGATTCATTTCCACATCGGAATAAACGACTTCTGTACGACGGACATCACCATATTTATCTCTAATCTCAATTAGCTCGTCTTTGATTACTTTCATACAAAGTTCTTCATTTTCAAGAATTTCTTTCAGATAAGCAATCAATTTTTGTACATCTTCGTATTCTGCGTGTAATTTATCCTGCTCAAGTCCGGTCAACTGACGCAGACGCATTTCTACAATCGCACGAGCCTGTATTTCTGTCAGTTCAAATCGTTTGATAAGTCCATCAATTGCATCCTGAGGCGATTTCGAACCTCTGATAATAGCAATAACTTCGTCAATATTATCTGATGCAATAATCAAACCTTCCAGAATGTGAGCACGTTCTTCAGCCTTTTGCAGATCGAATTTAGTACGTCTGATAACAACATCATGACGGTGTTCTACAAAATAAGCAATCATCTCTTTCAGGTTCAAAGTACGCGGACGTCCTTTTACCAAAGCAATATTGTTAACACTGAAAGAACTTTGTAAAGCAGTAAGTTTAAATAGTTTATTTAAAACGACATTACCATTGGCATCACGTTTTATATCAACAACAATGCGCATACCAGTACGGTCTGATTCGTCGTTTACATTGCTGATTCCTTCTATTTTTTTATCGCCAACAAGTTCGGCGATATGTTTGATAAGTTCGGCTTTATTTACAAGGTATGGAATTTCTGTTATAACGATTTTTTCGTGATTGCCATCCATCTCTATTTCGGCACGACCACGCATTACAACACGTCCTCGTCCTGTTTCGAATGCATCACGAACACCTTGATATCCATAAATGAATCCTCCTCCGGGAAAGTCCGGTGCAATAACATACTGCATCAGTCCATCTACATCAATATCTCTATTTTCGATATAAGCAATTGTCCCATTGATTATTTCGGTCATATTGTGTGGCGGCATATTTGTAGCCATACCAACCGCAATACCCGAAGCTCCGTTGATCAATAAGTTTGGAATACGTGTAGGAAGAACAGTTGGTTCTTTTAATGTATCATCGAAGTTCAACTGCATATCTACAGTATCTTTTTCGATGTCTTTCAGCATTTCCTCCGCCAATTTGCTAAGGCGTGCTTCTGTATAACGCATCGCTGCGGGGCTGTCTCCATCGACACTACCCATATTTCCTTGTCCATCAACCAATAAATATCTCAGACTCCATTCTTGAGCCATACGTACCATTGCAAAATATACGGATGAGTCTCCGTGTGGGTGATACTTACCTAGTACTTCCCCAACAATTCTGGCTGATTTCTTATAAGGTTTATTTGATGTATTACCTAGTTCACTCATCCCGAACAGAATACGGCGGTGTACAGGTTTAAAACCATCTCTAACATCGGGTAATGCTCTTGATACAATAACAGACATTGAATAGTCAATGTATGCCGATTTCATTTCATCCTCGATGTTGATTTTAATAATTCTGTCTTCCTGATCTGTCATTATCTTTAAAGATATGTTAACATTAAATTTTGTTTATCCTAACTAGCTTATTAAGCGTGAAAAATCATGCTAAGTTACGAATTTTCTTTCGATTTGTGAAATATTTTAAGACAAAGTAACGTTATCCGGGACTGGTATTCTCTATCAAAAAAAATAGCTCTATCTTGTTTTTAATCAAACAGATAGAGCTATATTGTGGGTTAAGGTGATATTTACTCCTTAGAATTCATCTTTTCCATGGCAATTTTTGTATTTTTTGCCACTGCCACAGAAACAAGGATCATTTCTTCCTAATTTTTTTTCTACTCTTATAGGAGCTTGTTTGGGCTTATTTTCTTCCGTTTGAGAAGGTTTTCCACTTTCATCAGCATCTTCTTTTTGAGTTTTATATTTGCTGAAATCAGTTTTTTCTTCAGGAGCTGCTTCTTTTACTTGTTCAGGCTGACGTACAGGTATCTGTCCTCTCATTAAGATTGCTACAGCTTTTTTATTCAGTGTATCAACCATTGTCTTAAACAGATTGAAAGACTCCAACTTATAAATCAACAAAGGATCCTTTTGCTCATAGCTGGCATTCTGCACAGAATGACGGAGTTCGTCCATTTCTCTTAGATGCTCTTTCCATTGTTCGTCAATAGTATGAAGAAGAATCGATTTTTCAAAAGACCTGATTACACCCTGAGAGCCTGTTTCGTATGCTTCTTTCAGATTGCAGGTTATATTGTACACTCTTTTGCCGTCTGTAATTGGAATAAGGATATTCTCGAAACTTTGACCTTGGTTTTCGTATACATCTTTGATAACAGGATTTGCAATCTCTGCCAATCTGTCCATTCTTTGTTTGAAGTTTTTGATAGCATATTCATATACTATATCTCCAACTTTTTCGGGTTTCATTGATCTGAATTCGTCTTCTTTGATCGGACATTCAATAGCCAATACTCTCAGTAATTCGATTTTCAGTCCTTCATAATCTTGAGCATCAACATACTGATCTGTAATTGCTACAGCCGAATCATAAAGCATATTTATAATATCGATACCGATACGTTCTCCCATAAGAGCATGGCGGCGACGTTTGTAAATAACTTCACGCTGAGAGTTCATTACATCATCATATTCCAAAAGACGCTTACGTATACCGAAGTTGTTTTCTTCTACTTTTTTCTGAGCACGTTCGACAGACTTACTTAACATATTGTGTTCAAGCACTTCTCCTTCTTTGAATCCCATTTTATCCATCAAGCCGGCAATACGTTCTGTTGCGAACAAACGCATCAACTGGTCTTCGAGAGAAACAAAGAATACAGATGACCCCGGATCCCCCTGACGTCCTGCACGACCACGCAACTGGCGGTCAACACGTCGAGACTCATGTCTTTCTGTACCAATAATTGCAAGACCTCCAGCAGCTTTAACCTCTGCTGATAGCTTGATGTCTGTACCACGACCAGCCATGTTAGTTGCAATGGTTACCATTCCTGTCTGACCTGCAAGAGCAACTATTTCTGCCTCTTTCTGGTGTAACTTGGCATTCAGTACATTATGTTTGATCTTACGCTGGGTAAGCATTCTGCTTAATAATTCCGAAATTTCTACCGAAGTAGTACCTACCAATACGGGGCGTCCCTGAGAGATTAATTCTTCTACTTCATTGATTACCGCTGCATATTTTTCACGTTTGGTTTTATAGATACGATCATTCATATCTTTACGTGATATAGGACGGTTAGTAGGAATAACAACAACATCCAATTTGTAGATGTCCCATAATTCACCTGCTTCGGTTTCTGCTGTACCCGTCATACCCGCAAGTTTGTTGTACATACGGAAATAGTTTTGAAGGGTAATTGTAGCAAATGTCTGTGTAGCAGCTTCTACTTTTACATGTTCCTTTGCTTCAATAGCTTGGTGAAGTCCATCAGAGTAACGACGACCGTCCATAATACGACCGGTCTGTTCGTCTACAATCATTACTTTGTTATCAATAACAACATATTCATCGTCTTTTTCAAACAATGTATATGCTTTAAGTAGTTGATTAACTGTATGTAATCTTTCTGATTTAACAGAGTAGTTCTGCATCAGTTCATCTTTCTTTTCAGCTTTTTCTTCATCCGAAACTGGTGCATTTTCTATTTCGGCCATTAAAGCACCGATGTCAGGCATTACAAAGAACTTAGGATCGTCATAATTTCCAGATAACAAATCAATACCTTTATCTGTAAGTTCTATACTGTTGTTCTTTTCATCGATGACAAAATACAGATCGTCTGTAACAATGTGCATATTACGCATTTGTTCAGCCATATACTGTTCTTCTGTTTTGAGCATAGATGATTTAATACCGGGCTCACTTAAGAACTTGATAAGTGGCTTATTTTTAGGAAGCCCCTTGAATGATCTGTATAGAAGTAATGAACCTTCTTCTTGTTCTTTCGAATCTGAAGAAGCCATCTTTGATTTAGCTTCAGCCAAAAGTTTAGTACATAGGTCTCTCTGAGCTTTCACAATAATTTCGACACGAGGACGAAATTCATCAAACATCTGCTCTTCACCTTTTGGTATTGGTCCGGAGATGATAAGAGGAGTTCGGGCATCATCAATCAATACAGAGTCAACCTCGTCGACAATCGCATAGTTATGTTTACGTTGTACTAAATCCGAAGGACTTACTGCCATATTGTCACGAAGGTAGTCGAATCCGAATTCATTATTAGTACCGAAAGTAATATCAGCCTGATATGCTTTACGCCTGCCTTCTGAGTTGGGTTGATAATTATCGATACATTCTACAGACAAGCCGTTGAACATATACAACGGTCCCATCCATTCAGAGTCACGGCGAGCCAGATAATCATTTACAGTTACAACATGTACTCCGTTTCCTGTTAAAGCATTAAGAAATACAGGTAGTGTACCTACAAGAGTTTTACCTTCGCCTGTTGCCATTTCGGCTATTTTTCCTTTGTGAAGAACAACCCCTCCAAACAGCTGAACATCATAGTGGATCATATCCCAGGTAATTTCATTACCTCCGGCAACCCAATGATTCAGATAGATGGCTTTATCTCCTTCTATTCTGACAAAGTCTTTTGTTTGTGCTAACTGACGATCGAAGTCTGTAGCGGTTACAATTATTTCTTCGTTTTGTGTAAAACGGCGCGCTGTATCCTTTACAATTGAGAAAGCTTCGGGCATAATTTGCTCCAATACAACTTCAAGCTTTTCTGTAATTTCTTTTTCAAGCTTATCTATTTGAGCCCAAATTTCTTCTCTTTGATCAATATCGATTTCTTCGATACCGGCTTTCAATTCTTTAATTTTATTCTTTTCAGTTGCAACATGGTCATTGATTGTTTGCTTTAACTGAATGGTTTTTGCTCTTAATTCATCATTCGAAAGAGCTTCTATCGCAGGATATGCCGCTTTTATTTTTTCGACATACGGATTTATCTGCTTTGCATCTCGATTCGCTTTATTTCCAAATATTTTGGACAAAATGTCATTAAATCCCATATTATTAGTTTGTTATTATTTCCTTTTGTGATTAATTCTTTTTATGCTTAAAACAATTGAATTATTATGCTTCTTTTCACATAAATTCGGGTAAAGGTTGATCTTTTGCCGCATTTGGAGAACGAATTCGCAATACTTTAGATATTGTTGGTGCTATTTCTGTAGCCTTAACTGTCCTTTTTATTTTTTCCGGCTTAATATTGTATCCCCAGAAAATAACCGGAGCAACGATCGCAGCCTCTCTTTGTATTTGAGTTTGTTGTGTAGGATTCTTCTCATCCACAATCTGATATCCGGGTTGAATTTCGACAATGATATCTCCGGATAATGTCTTGTCAAGCATATTTCTATAAGAAGACATATTCAGATTAGTCTCACCACTTAAAAGTCTCAATGATGTAGTCGCATCCTGAACTCCTGTGAATTGTATTACAAATTCAGCCGCTTTATCCTGAATCTCTTTCAGATTGATATTTTTGCTTTCTATTAGCTTACGGTTCAGATATATCTGCTGATCATGATATCTCTCAACCCATTGTTCTTTGCCGTAAACCGCCATTAGATACATATTCAACAAAGCCTCGCAACGATTGGTATAGAATACCCCTGTTGATTGTTTTGATGTTTCTGTTATAATATAATTTGAATTGTAATATCCTGTGGATGTGACGAATATAAGTGTATTTTGTAATCCTACGGTTTTCTCTATCTGGTCAAGTAAAGACGCTATATCTTTATCTAATCTAATGTAAATATCTTGTTGCTCAACTGAATAATCAAGACTATTTGCAGCTGTATAATTTCCGGCATAATAAGTGATTGCTAAAAAATCGGGATAAGAATGCTTTCCCATATCCGTTTTTAGCATTAAGTCTATAGCCGTTTTTGTTGTATTTTCGTTAGCAAACGGAGTTTCTTTTAGTTGACTGTATAAATTAGTTGAGTTTGTTTTCCATATATAATCCAAATATTTAAAATCTCCGCCATAAGGTGAAGTATTGTATTTCTCAGCACCTAAAAGTAGTTGCCATCGTAAACTTTCAGGATGATTGGAGAATATTCCGTTTCTATTTTGCTGGTCAACAGTCCAATGGAAATCTTTATAAAAGGTAGATGTAGCCCATTTGCCAGTATAATCCTCAATCCAATAAACACCATTAGCCTGATGCCCACCTGAAATTATTGCTTGAAATGAGTTTGGTGCAAATGCATATATTTCAGATTTGTTTTGTGAGGCAAACTTCAGTTCGTCGGCAATAGTAGAAACACGTAATGCTGCCGGAGATAATTTTTCTTTGGTATAATTCCCTATAAATGAATTATCTTCGAATATAGGGGATTCTGTATTTTTGTCCGCTGAGAATTTCGTTTTTCCTATAATGCCATGATAGAACGGATTGGTTCCGGTATAGATAGTTGCTATTGAAGATGCTTCATTAACATTCGGGTACTCAAATCTGATATTTGAATATACAAGCCCTTCATTTAATAAGCGGTTAAAACCTCTTTCTGAGAATGAATGTTTGAAAAGTTCCAAATAATCACCTCGCAACTGGTCAATAGTGATGCCAATCACCAACTTAGGAGTATCCTTCAAAGTTGTTTGAGATTGTATCGATGCAACTGTTAGTACAGCTACAAGTGAAGTGATTATTCTTATCATTATATTTCGATCCTTAATACTTTATATGTATAAAGGGTTGTAAGTTTAAGTAACAGAAATATTTAATGACATATTTTAAAGTGATAACTAGCTGTTGCTATTATGCTTATAAAGTCAATAAATAGGTCTGAGACCTTAATGGTTATTATTCTTTCTGTAATTTAATACATTTATTCCTGATCTTATGCATAACGCAAGGATATAAGGAATAAACGCTATTTCTAAGTATTGCGGTATCAAAAACCACGCCAAAAGAAATACTATTAAGATCGCAAAGTTAATAAAATGATAGTAGTAGACATACTTTGATGTAAATTTTATTAGAAATAAAATTGCAGCAATTATTTGAACAGGGTTGAGCCAAACTAAATTCCAATTTGGATTGGTACAAGGATGAACGGAAAAGTACATCAAAAAGAAGATTATAAAGCCTGCTGTGCCTGCTACGAAGAAAAGAATAAAGTCAAATATCTTAGAGGCAATCACCCAATTCTTTTTATAAGAGATATAAGAAAAAACAATAGTAAACAGCAAAAATATCAAACCATACCATAGCGGTGTATTGAATGATGGAGATACGAATGTGCCGGCACTATCTTGGCTTAGTAGTAAATTTTCTTCAGAAACCAAGCGGCGTATGTTTTCGCCTTGTTTTATTGTAGCACTCTTGTAAGAGTGTAGCAGATATGATGGTATAAAATCTTTCTGATGATCAGAAATTACTTTATCAGCGTCAGCTCCTATTACCAAATCTATTCCAAATCGAACCCATGGTTGCCCACTTACACATTCGAGAACTAAGTCTCTGTATGTTTGCAGCTTATTAGTTGCTGTATATTGAATCGTTCCATCTATATTTTTCTCAATAATATCTCTTGGACGGGTCGAGCAATTATCATAAAAATAATTATAGCGGTAAACTCTGTTTTCAGGTAAGGCGTTGGTAACTAAAGCATCCAATATTCGTTGCTTTTCATCCAACGTAAGATTTAGTACTTGCTCTGTAATGCCAATTCCTCGATTTTTATAACCGGATAAGTATTGTGAAAAAGAATATCCAGCAACCATGTAATCAGTTTCGCCCTTGACAAAACGGTACATAAAGTTAGGACTGTCAAAATCGAATATTCCATAATTGAAAACTACGTCTAAAAAAACAGAAGGGTCGTTGATACGTATCGCAGTGTGCCCGAAAAGCGCATAAACTTCTTTGTCCCAAGGCGTATTAGTTAATAAACTGACTTTGGAGGAGTCAGATAATTGAATATTTTGTCCTGTAATAGTAACTGATGATATTAAAAATATCAAAAAGTATAATAACTTTTTACACATGTGTATTTAGCTGATTTATAAGTAACAGAAAGTATTTAATGACGTATTTTTAGCGGTAACAGATGACTGCTGTTATTCCTGCAAAGTCAATAAATAGGTCTGAGACCTTAAAAGTTCTCTTTGTCCTCAAATGTACAAATAAAATTAAGACAAAAGTGAAAAAATATCAAAATGAAATAAAAAGTATGCTTACTATTCTAAAATGTGTATTTTTGTATACGGAAAATTAAAAAATAAAAGACATATGAAACATTTATTAGTTGTTATCTGCTTATTTAGCTGTGGATTATTTGCATATTCACAACAAGAAGTTATAAATCTGCCAGCTCCTGTAAAATCCGGAGGAAAACCTTTGATGGATGTATTAAGTGAAAGAAAATCTTATCACGGAGGATTTGTTGATAAAGATCTGTATAATCAGTCATTATCAAACTTATTATGGGCTGCTTATGGATTTAACAGGGCTGAAAAACGTACTGTGCCATCAGCCAGTAATGCTCAAGAGTTCGATATTTACGTTTTGTTAAGAGATGGAGCGTATATTTATGATGCTAAAGCAAACACTTTAAAGTTAGTTGTTGCAGGAAGTTTGAAGGAACATTTAGCAATGGATAGACAACCATATGTAAAGGATGTGGCTTTGCATTTGGTGTATGTTGCTAATCTGGATAAAAGTAAGGCCGGAAGGGATGGAGTATTACTTGATACCGGATATATTTCTCAAAATGTATATCTGTATTGTACTTCTGCAGGTCTGGGAACTGTTGCACGTGCTTCATTCAGCCGAAAAAATCTTCCTGTAGCTTTGAAATTAACAGATAAACAAGAGATTACTTTAGTTCAGGCTGTAGGGCCAGTCGATCCTGCATATGCTGATTAAAGTTATTAAGTAATATATTCCGAAATAAAAAAGAGCAATATTCAATTATTGCTCTTTTTTATTTATATATCCAATGCTCCGATTAATTCTTTTATATGGGATATGTTGTGCTGATCGAGATAGCCTTGTATACCATCGACTACTTTCTCTGAAATAGTTGGATCTATAAAATTATATGTCCCGATCTGAATAGCGGATGATCCCGCCAATATAAATTCGATAGCGTCTTGCCATGAAGCTATACCACCCATACCTATAATTGGTATTTTAACAGCATTATAAGTCTGCCAGACCATACGAAGGGCTACAGGTTTTACGCATGGACCGGATAGTCCTCCTGTAACAGTCGAAAGTACGGGCTTTCTCCTATTTATATCTATTGCCATACCCAGTAGAGTGTTGATGAGTGAAAGTGAATCTGCACCTTCTGCTTCAGCCGCTTTTGCTATTTCTGTAATATCGGTTACATTTGGCGAAAGCTTAACAATCAGTGTTTTATTATAAACTTTTCTAACAGCTTTCACTACATCGGCAGCAGAACAAGCTGATGTGCCGAATGCCATGCCTCCTTCTTTTACATTAGGACATGATATATTTAATTCTATACCGGGTACTTTGTCTAGATCTGACAAGCGGGCGGCACATTCTGCGTAATCTTCAATGGTGGATCCTGACACATTTACAATGATATTAGTGTCAAAGTCTTTGATCTCGGGATATATATGTGATACAAAGTAATCGACACCTTTATTTTGCAACCCTACTGCATTGAGCATTCCCGAAGGTGTTTCAGCCATCCGTGGATAAGCATTTCCTTGTCGGTCATAAAGGGTTGTGCCTTTTACACAAATACCGCCTAATTTGCCTAAATCAATAAAATCGGAATATTCTTTTCCGTATCCGAATGTTCCGGATGCAGTCATTACCGGATTTTTGAGATTCAAATTGCCTATTTGTATATTTAGCTTATCCATTTCAAATCTTTTATATTAAAAACAGGTCCTTCTGTGCATACACAAATGTTTCCTTTCGTTGTGTTTTCGACACAGCAAAGGCAGACTCCAAAGCCGCAAGCCATAGTATTTTCGAGCGAAACTTCGCAATCAATCTGATTTTTGTGAGCATAATTGGCTACCGCCATCATCATAGGCTTAGGACCGCATGTATATATTTGAGTAAACGATTCCTTATTCAATATAGAATGGTTGATTACATAACCTTTTTCTCCATGAGATCCATCCTCTGTGGTAGTATATACATCACCATATTTGACAAATTCATCCAGTTGTAATAAATCTTTATGAGAACGAGCTCCTAATAGAAATATAGGGAGATAACCTCGTTTTTTTAGTTCAGCACCTAAATATAGCATGGGCGCCGTCCCGACTCCTCCTCCTACGAGTAATATTTTTCCTGTTATTTTATCCGGAATGGAAAATGAATTACCCAAGGGTAATAGAAGATTAACCAAATCGCTTTTTTTGTATTGAGACATCCGTCGTGTTCCATCTCCGATTACTTGTACTAAGAGCCAAAGCTCATTCTTTTCTTTGTCGATAAAGTTTACAGAAATGGGACGTCTCAAAAATGTGGCTGGAGAATCTGATACATGTACTTCTACAAATTGTCCAGGATTCATATCCGGCAATAAGGCTCCGTCTGCTGTTGATAGTTTGAGGAGACAATAGGTTTGATTGAGCTGAAGGTTTTCGGTCACAACCAAATCGAGCATTTTTTTCATGCAGTAAAAATTCTTGTATAGTGAATAAGGTCTAAGACCTTTTTATTACTTTGACAAGCATAGTAGCAACAAAGATTTAGTAAGGTTACTAAATGCTGTGTCAAAGTTAAGCAAAACTTATTGCTTTTCAGAAAAAAAAATCTTAAATCAGTTTTGATGAGAATTAAAGGTTTCAAATGTGTTGTCAGTATAATATATGATTATCTGCTTTACTTTTTTTTCTTTAGCTTCTTTATATATAATCCGCTCATTAATAACTTCATGGATGGGTTTAGGAAAATCGTTAATCTCTGTATCCTTGCGATATTCTGTCTTTTCCGTATAAATAGTCGGATTTACTGAATTGTCAGACGGCAATTGGGCGAACAGATCCGGTAGAGCCGAAGATATTTGCTCATGTGCTTCCGAACTATTCTTATAATCACTTTTGAACATTGTACCTGCTCCGGTCAAAAGCCAGTCACTATTTATCTCCGGCATTTTAGATAAGATGCGTGTAATAACATCGAGACTAGGATTGTTACGTCCATTCAATATATGAGATATTACAGCACGTCCTATTTGCAAGGTATCTGCAAAACGGGCAGGCGTCATATTCTCTGTTTCCATTATCTGTTTGATCCGATCTTTCATTTTACTTTTCTGTATAAATTAAGAATACACATAAGTATACAACAAATGTAAAACAAATAATCAACAAAAATAAATAAATTGTGTATATTTTTGTAACGAAGCATGTATTCATGTGTATACATATCTCTATATACATATGAATATATTTAATTACATATGTAATACTATGTAAAGTTTTAATTTATATTATATTGTTATAATACTTATTTATAGATGTTTAAAATGGTTAATGTGTCTGCATACTGATCTTATGTTGGTTATAGTAGTAATATAGCCTTTATCATATTAAATAATAGCTTTATATATATATTGTTATATACTGATTATTATATGATTATGTGTTTATTTTTGTTTTGTATTACTTGTTTTAAAGACATATACATATGAATATTATATATGTATGTATATTATTTATTGTATATTAAAACTAAAACATATGTATACGTTTTTATTGAGTAATATAGAATAAAAATCTAATATACATGCGTGTACATTTGTTGATTGAGTGTAATTGTATATTAAATTACACTTATATATATTTTATTAAGAAAAACATGTGACTGTTTTATTGAAAAGATGCAAGAAATTGTTTATAGATTGGATTGATAGATAAGATTTGGCTATTTCCAACAGCAAAAAATTGCTGACGAGCTCGGGTTAATGCTACATTGAGTTTTCTGTCTACTGTTTTTTCTGTATTAAGATTGCAAAAGAAGTCTAATTGATATGGTTTGTTGATGCAGAACGATAAAATTATAATATCTCGTTGACTTCCCTGAAACCTTTCTACAGTATCAATCATAATATCTTGTAATTCAGTATTCTGGGACTGAAAAAGTTTGTGTTTTATTAATGCTATTTGATTTCGATAAGGAGTAATGATCCCTAATGTTTTATCGGGAATAAACTCTAAATTTAGTTCTTTATATATTTCTAATATAGAATTTGACAAGCTTACTACAATATCAGCCTCATTATAGTTGACTTTATCGCTCTGAGAATTCGATATTTCGGAGCAATCGAAAAAGTGTCGCCGTTTATTCAACACTATTTTATGATATACACTGTTTAAATTTATTTCTCTTTGAATTAAATTTTCAGTCTGCCAATCATTTGTAGTTAGCAGGATGCTATCATAAAAATGTTTATTCGGAAATTCAGCTAATTCTTTATGCATTCTACCTTGATAGGTTAGAGTGTCATATGCATGCTCCCATCCGTTACTCTTACATTGTCTGAATAATCGCTCAAATAGAGATTCTCTACAATTATATAATTTTATTATGTTTAATATATGGTCTTCTACTTTAGACTTATTTTCATCCTGAAGGGTTATTGTCGACAGTTGTTTGTGGTCGCCTATCATGATAAATTTATCAACTTTAGGTAGAATTCCTATAACCTGAGGTTCTAGTATCTGAGATGCTTCATCTATAAGAGCCAAATGAAAATCCTTTAGATCAAAAATCTCTGGACGTCCAGTGATTGCGGCTAAAGTTCCTACAAATATGCGTTGTTTTTGGATTATATTGCGCAGTTCTTCCCTACTCTTTGTTTTTGCTGCTATATTTTGCAGAAGTCTATGCCGGTAATTGTCATTACATGATAGTTCTGTTCCAATACGTATATACTTGTCACAGCTCCGATCATCGCAGTTAAAAGCTTGGTTAATAGATTCACACAATTCATCTACTGCCCTGTTGGTATAGGCTATAACAAGAATATTCTGTTTGGTATTGTTATAGTAGTGCTCCAACAACTTACGGGCATAGATGGAGGTTTTTCCTGTACCCGGAGGGCCTACGATCAGAAAATAGTCATCAGCATCTATCGCCTTGTTTAATATGAAATTCTGCTTATCTTCTTTATTAAGTGTATAATTAACTGATTGTCTATCTTTGGATTTAGGAATAGCTACACCTAGTAATAATTGGCGTTTCCGTATCGGTGACGAAATAAAGCTGAATAAGCTTTTATACATGTTCACATAAGTATGATCAAGCTTATCATGTTCAATTACCCAAGTCGTGTGTTTTTCGAAATAAGATCTATTCTTTTGTTTGTACCTAAAACGGAGAAGCAGATTATTATTGGATATTTCAGCAATAGTACCTTTTAATATTTGATTAGTCAGAGCCGAATCTTCTTCTTTTTCTTTTGGGTATAGAATACAAATTTCGCCTTCTCTGAAGTTGATAAAATCTACATTATCACTTCGTTGAAATAGGATCTTCATATCCTTCCCTGAATCATCTATATCGATTATTTTTAGTCCTTCGACTAAATCGAAGCTGTCGAGTCGTTCTTTATATTCAGTAGTCCATAAACTGGCTGTTGAAGAATTAGATTCGAAATAATTATCTCCAATTTTTTGTATGTATAGTTCTCGGGCTATAAAAGTTATGAACCGATAAAAATAAGCTTTTTCTAGCTCAGGAATAGTTCTGAGTTGCTTGTCAAAATCGAGTATCTGCTGAGTGAAAAAATCCGGCACTTTACCATAATTATCTAAATTGCATATATGGCGAAATAAGTTATCGACAGTATTACTATCTCCTGTATAAATAGCATGTTCGGTGGCGATAATCAAATTCCGCTGATTGATTATTTCCTTTTCTAGTTTTTGATATGGAGCAGCCATCCTAAGGTTCTCTCCTTGGTTTTCAGCGGCAGAGTACAATATAGAAGAAGATATTTTGCGGTCTTCTAACTCAAATACAGATTTAATAATCAATCGGTATATAGTTGTCTGAATCTCATGATTCAAAGCTATTTTAGTCTGGTCGTTTTTAGGATAAGGTACCCCACCCGATTTTAATTCTATTATCTGAGCTTTATTTTCGGAGAGTTGCAGAAGGTCTAATCTTCCCTGAAATCCATATCGTTCACAAAAGAAGGATGGTTCTAGAGTACAGTTGGCGGGGTTTATTTTATTTACAGGAAAATCCTGTGTTATGACTCTTTTTATATTAGCAAATTGCGTTTTTGCTTTCGACATAAAGGTTCTGAAATCACCGACTTGTTTTATATCGGAACAACTAGTAAATTCAAATGGCTTTTCTTTAAAAGCTTTGAGAAAACAATAATCGAAAGTGAGGTTTTCCGGATCTTCCGCAAAGATGAGTTCATCCAGAAAAAAGTTTGCAAGATTCCCCATTAAAATATAGTGAGAATTTGCGGGAGGTTCGAATCGCTTTCTGAAATAATGTAAGTATGATGTGCTGTAGTTTTGGAAGCATTCGGCCATTGCAGAAGCATCAATCAAGTAATCCGGCTCTAATACTATGAACTTAGGGATATAATAACCTCCCTTATCAATGTAATAATCTGTTATATTGATTTGAGCTCCGATCCAAATCTTATCTATACTTGAATTGAATATAGCATTTACATTTTCAACATTATATCGTATATCTATTTTATCTGAAATATCTTCGGTTATACCTGTCAGCAGGTTTTCAACTCGATTGATCTTAGTAATTTGAACTCTGAGGCAGTGAGTATTCTTATCTTTCTCTATATTATCGAAATCTCTTTCAATATCAAAATCTTCCGCCGGATATTCTTCATCATTGTATATAATCGAGCAAAATGATTTAATGGTATTATATGCATTTTTGTATTGCTGCGGAGATACTAGGTTATTCTCATTTTTCAGTAGAAAAGATGTTTTAACCCTTATTGTCTGAAGCTGCCATTCCAGAGAAGGCGGCAGGTTGTATTTCTGTGCAATAAATACCAGACGTGAGAATAATGAAGGAAACTGTAAAGTTTCACTTGATGTGATTTCCTTACAGTTCCTTTCTAAAACCTTTTTTAGGCTTATATATTTCTCTCGAAGTGTACTTATAGAGATATCAATATCTGTTATTTCTAACAGTACAGCTTCGTATTTATAATTAGTCTGAGACAAGTACTCTGAGGTCATTTTTTATTATAATATCTATGTTAGCCCGTGCTACATTATAGAATCCACTGCATGTAACATGTACTTTTCCTGTATAATCGAGCTTATCCATTGCATCAGCCATGAAAGCGAAAAGACCGGGAGAATCAGTATTGTCAATGGTAAAAGAAGTGCCATTATTGGCTATCCTTATTTTAGGTACTTTATGTGTACCAATACCCTCAATATATATTTCAAGACCTTCAATAACATCTCCTGCTACAAAATTGCCTCTAATTTCAATCCAGGTGTCAGTTAACCTGATCTCTCGAATATCTTCTCTCGAATGTTTAATATTTGTCAAGTCTGATAATTTAAACTCATACATTGCAGATGGTTCAAAATAACCATCTTTTTCAGTTTGTAATAAGAATGGCATATCAATACTGCTGTTTACCCAATAATCATCATCTTTTGAACAAGATGTAAAAATAAGCCCCACAATCAGAGTTAATACGGAATAGAATAATAAGTCCTTTTTCATTTAAGTTAGAATTGTTTGTTATTTTACCTATTGTTGTCGTTTTAAAAAGAGCAAATATAATGAAAGTTATATAATATATAACAAGTAATAGTATATGTTAAATTAATATTTAATAAAAATAAGAAAAAATTTGCATGTTACCGATTGGTTACATATATTTGTTACCGATTGGTAACATTGCTTGTGTATTATGGAGATAATTAATAATGAGAAAGATAGAGAATATACTAAACAAAAACTAATGACGGCTGTTGGAGTTGTTATAAATAGAGATGGATTTGAAAAGGTGGGAGTAAATGCAGTTGCTAATGAAGCTAAAGTTTCTAAAGTATTAATTTATAGATATTTCGGTTCGTTAGATGATCTGATAATAGATTATCTCTCCCAGAATGATTTCTGGATCAGCTTTTCAATAGATTTACCTAAAGATGATAATCTCAAAGAGTTTTTGAAAAAACTATTTAGAGAACAGATTTTTCAATTAAGATCCAGTAAGCTGATGGGACGTTTGCATCGTTGGGAGTTGTCCGCTAATAATAGTGTCATAGAAAAACTGCGATTGAGACGAGAATCAAAAGGAATTACTCTCATTACAGTTGTCAGTCAGCTGGCTCAATATCCGCAAGAAGATGTCGCAGCATTAGCTACAATTTTAAGTGCATCCATTACCTACTTAACAATGCTCTGTGAACATTGTCCTATGTATAATGGCATCGACCTGCAGAGTGAAAAAGGTTGGAGTCAGATTGCAAAGGGAGTAGATTTGCTAATAGATGCATGGTATGATAGCCATAAAAAATAAGACTTATTAAAAAATATCATCGTGAAAAAAGATAATATTAAAATTTTTGTACTGTTTATAATAGTATTCATAATTAGTCAGAAGATGGAAGGACAGGTTAATAATGATTTCAGAGCAATGATAGAAGCTGCTACGAAGGCTCCTTCAGGGCATAATACTCAGCCATGGCTGTTTAAAATACACAAATCACAGATAGAAATTTTGCCAAATTGGCAAGATACCTTGCCTGTTGTAGATAAAAATAATAGAGAACTGTTTATAAGTCTTGGTGCAGCCACCGAAAACTTGTGTATAATGGCTTCTCATTTGGGATATGCTTCTTCTGTTAAAATAGAACAAGCTGAAAAGAAGATCGTGATAGATCTCGTAAGACAACATGATGTACAAAAAAAAGATTTGGTATTACAGATTGATGAAAGACAAACTAACCGTAAGGTGTATGATGGTAAGACAATCCCTTCTGATATTCTGCAGATATTGAATAATCTTAAATTATATAACAATACAAGTTATTACACAATTGGGAAAAGTGATACATTATATTCAGTATTAAAAGAATTTATTCGAAGAGGAAATGATATTCAAATGAATAATGATGCTTTTAAAGAAGAACTTCTGAAATATATGCGATTTAATAACAGGGAGATTAAGCAAAACCCAACAGGTCTTACGTTTAAGGTGATAGGAGCTCCGGCATTGCCTGCGGTTATATCTAAACCTGTTGTGAAATCTTTTCTAAAAGCAGAGAAACAAAATAAGTCTGATATCGAAAAAGTAGATTCCTCTTCAAATTTAGTGCTTTTTACTACAAAGAAAGATACTTTTGAAGATTGGATAAATCTAGGACGGAGTCTTGAAAAATATCTATTGAAAGTTACCGAATTACACCTAGCTTATGCATTTATGAATCAGCCTTGTGAGGAGGAGGATTTGGCCGAGGAGCTGCAAAATTATATATCTCTAATTAAAGGTGAATACCCTACTCTGCTTTTGAGAATTGGATATGCGGATAAAGCACCTTATTCACCCAGAAAGAATATCGATGATGTTATAGTGAAGTAAAATTATGATGTGATTTGTGCATTTATCTATCAAATTATAACAGATAAAACTTAAAGGTAAAATTCTCTTTTTATACAAATGTGATCACTTATAATCAGTTATTTATGTAAATAACAAAAGTAGTTTACAGATAACAAACGTATACATCGGATTATATAATATTATCGACTAATCTTAAAGTATCAGTGATATTGTAAAAAGATCTTTCAATACTAATTGAAAGATCTTTTTATTTAGATAGAATTATGATAAAGAACTTTTTGCTGAAAAATAAATAGTATATTTTTTATAAAATAACTTGCTATGATTTATATAGTTACTTAGGGTATAAAGATGATCTATGCTTTTGATTATTTTCTGTATAAATAATAATTACTTACTTTGACGGCGATTTAAGGTCTTAGACCATTATTTAACTAATTTAAAATTAAAATGAATCAGAAACGATTTGAAAAGCCGAAAGCTTATCGATTCAAGCGATTTGCAAAAAAAGCTTACAGTGCATTTAATAGTATGCACAAAGTGGTGAATATCGGAGTCATTTCGGGTTGTATGCTTACATTCGCCCATTCGACCCAGACTTCAGCGCAGAACAAAATCAATGCCGGTGACAATCAGAAAGTAACAGAAAAAGAACTGGAAGAAGTGACAGTTACGGCATCCAGAGTAGAACTGTCTCTTAATCAATCGCCGAAACTTGTTACTGTTATTACAAGATCCGAAATTGATCGGGCTCCCATCCAAAGTATCCAAGATTTGTTGAATTATGTGTCAGGTATAGATGTTCAACAGCGTGGCGGCCACGGAGTACAAGCCGATATTTCGATCCGGGGAGGATCATTCGATCAAACAGCAATTCTACTCAATGGAGTCAACCTTTCCAATCCACAAACAGGTCATTACAGTTTCGATATTCCTATCAATCTTTCAGATATCGAACGCATTGAAATCATTCACGGTCCTTCATCTATAATTTACGGAGCCAGTGCTTTTTCGGGAGGTATTAATATTATTACCCGAAAAGATTTAGATCATAAAGCATATGTTAAAGTCGAAGCCGGAAGTTACGGGCTATTCGGAGCTGAAGCAAATGGTGTTTATGGTAATAAGGATGTATCTTCGCGCTTATCAGCCGGATATAGTAGATCGGACGGATATATTTCTAATAGCGACTATGATATATTCAATTTGCTTTGGCAGACGCGCTTAAATGTGGAGAAGTCTAAAGTGGATATACAATTGGGCTATTCTGATAAACAATTCGGAGCCAATACCTTCTACTCCGCAGCATATCCGAATCAGCAAGATAAGACCAAATCGTATTTTGGATCGGTAAAGGGTGAAGTCGGAAATAAATTGAAATTCATCCCTTTAGTTTACTGGAATAGGCATGATGATAACTTTCAGTTGAATAAATACAGTGATGGTCATAACTTCCATCAAACTGATGTATACGGTTCTAATTTGAATTTACAATACCATTCAAATATAGGTATTACTACATTTGGCGCAGAATTTCGCAACGAAGGCATAAAAAGTAATGTTTTGGGGCTACCAATGAAAAGTGCAGATGGAAAATACACAAAATCTGACAGCCGTACGAATATAAGTTATGCTTTGGAACATAATCTATTACTCGACAGATTTTCGTTAACAGCCGGCATCTTGGCTAATTACAATACTGCGTTGAAGGGAAAATACAAATTTTACCCCTCAATCAATATGAGTTACCAGTTATTAGACGAACTAAAAGTTTACACATCCTGGAATAAGGCAACCCGTATGCCTACATTTACCGATTTGTATTATACTACAGTGACGCATATAAGTAACTATGATTTGAAGCCCGAAGATTCGGAATCTTTCGAGTTGGGTTTTAAATACAATACCCCACTGCTAAAAGCTTATGCTACAGGGTATATTATGAAAGGAAAAAATCTGATCGACTGGATTAAAAGAACGGCTGACGATGAAAAATGGGAATCTATGAATCTCACTGAGATTGACAAGCAGGGTGTCGAATTAGGTGCTTCTTTATCTCTGTATAAGTTATTCCCGAACTTGGATCCATCGACAACCTTAAAACTTGGGTACACACGCTTGCATCAAAAGAAAAATTCAGACGATTATATATCAAATTATACACTCAATTATCTGAGAGACAAACTGACGGTTGGCTTAAATCATCCTATTTATAAAGGATTAAGTGCTAGTTGGAATTTTAGGTGGCAAAAACGTATGGGAACTTATCTCAAGTATGAAGATCTGAAGCCTACAGTTCAGGTTCCCTACCCTGCTTTTTCGACTTTAGATGTTCGGCTTGACTGGAAGTTTCAGGACTTTGCTATTAATCTGACTGCAAATAATATATTTAATAAGAAATATTTCGATTTAGGAAATGTACCTCAAGCTGGATTTTGGCTTATAGGAGGTATCAGTTATACACTGAAATAATTTGCATGATACAGATATTAAAGATATTTTTGCCGGACTGTTATTTGTTGAAGTAACTAAAAGTACTTAATGTACACGTTGTAACACTTAATAAAGTAATAAGAAGGTCTTTGATCTTAATCTGAATATGGAACCTATTTTTCAATACAAAATGAAAGTGCGTGACTATGAATTAGATGCGCAAGGTATTGTGAATAATGCTAATTATCAGCATTATTATGAAGTTGCCCGTCATGAATTCTTAGAATCATGTGGAGTTAGTTTTACCGAAATGCATAATCGAGGTCTCGATGCTATTGTTTCGAGTATTACGATTAAGTATAAAAGGTCGCTTGTGGGATCTGATGAGTTTTTTTGCACCATAAATTTGGAAAGAAAAGGCATCCGTTATTATTTTAATCAACAGATTATAAGAGTTTCGGATGGAGTGCTTTGTTCGGAGGCCAGAGTCGAAGTAGTTTGTTTATTTAACGGCAGACCTGTAAAACCGACAGAGTTTGATTTGGTATTTGAGAAGTACCTGTCTTAAGCATTTTTTGATATAGTTAAAAAAGGGATTCTGATTATCAGAATCCCTTTTTCTGTTATGATATTGGGGTTATCGCTGTAGCTTGAATAATACTGGCAAAGTATAATATACAGCAACATTTCGTCCGTTTTGCATACCGGGTATCCACGTTGGCATTGATCTGATAACTCTGGCAGCTTCTTTATCTAAAGATGGGTCTACCGATCGTAAGATATTGATGTCTGAAACCTTACCATTCTTTTCAACAACAAATCGTACAACTACGCGGCCTTCAATTCCGTTTTCTGCAGCAATAGGCGGATATTTGAT
The DNA here is from genome assembly GCF_036511535.1 of Indolivaga capnocytophagoides. GTDB lineage: Bacteria > Bacteroidota > Bacteroidia > Bacteroidales > Dysgonomonadaceae > Dysgonomonas_A > Dysgonomonas_A capnocytophagoides. The sequence goes on from NZ_AP028867.1 coordinate 934,693, forward strand.
ATTATTGCTTATATATTTCATCAGCTCAGCTTCACCACCCGGAAATTGAGGCATCTGTTCTACATGTTCGAAACGTTTGTTAGGTTCATCTTCTTGCATTATATCTCTACGAATTGTAAGATCTTCAAGAGAAACAGCATCGGATGCTGTAGATCCGTTCAAATTATCGGCAATAGATATTTGCAGAGTTCTGTTTTCATTCAATTCTTCCTGAGTACGCATTTCTCGGTTCTCATCCACATTTGCATCTGCTGTTATAGTCGGAGGCGTAAATTGAATAGCGGCTCTGGTTGGCGGTGGCGGTGGTGCAATCTCTTGTTTAATGACTTCTTGTTGCTCCAATTTCTTTTCCAATTCAATGTCTGAGATCTTAATAACATCATCCATTGCTATTTTATCTTTATTGGGCTGTACTGCCTGTAGAAAAGAAGGTAATGCAGACACAACTCCGACAAATAAGATGATAACTCCAAATGCAATAGTATGCCGTTTGGAAGATGAACGTCTCAGAGCATATGCTCCATAGGTTTTGTTCTTGCCTTCGAAAACCAGATCACACCAGTCGGTCGAATTAAGTTTAATTTCTCGTGCCATAGTTGTATGTATTAAAAGATTTATTCTTCTTGTTTATTTAATAGATACATTCTGGGAAATAATTCCATAAATAGATATAAATAAAATCACACAATATTTATACATTTCTGTAAATCAGTATTTTATTATACTTATTTGATGTTTACATAAATGAGATTGATTAAATAATTGATAAAAACAATAGATAAAAACATGTTTTAAAGCATGAAAATTTTGTAGGTGTAAAAATATATACTATCTTTGTACAAGAAAGGTTTAGATATTTAGTGTTAGAACTAGGTAAAAAGGTTGCAGATTGGTTATTTAATTGGTTTAGTCCAATATTTTAGGTTTAGGTTATTAGTAATATTCAAAATCTCTTGGCTTTTCTATAAGCTATGGAAAATAAAGAGAGATTTTTGTTTTGATTAGATTTGTGATATTCAATAAGAAAAAAAAGAGAATATATTATTAATATATTCTCTTTTTATTTATATATAATTTCTTGTCAGATAAGGCCTTCCGGTAGCTTTACATATAGAATTTTGTTATCTGAATCTATGTCAATGACAAAATCATCGGAGGCTGGAATAATCAATTCTTCGTCTTCAGGAGTATTTATGAGGAATAATGTATTTATAGTAGAATCATCAACAGATATAATTTTCCCCAAATTTCCTTTTTCTTCGTCCGACACTTCAAAATCGAGAAAGTAGTCTAATGAATATTCGGCGTTATCAGCTTCTTTGAAATATTCTCGGGGAAAATAGACTTCCAGTCCGCTGAATTTTTTAGCCTGCAAATCGGATGTTATATCCTCTAGTGTAATCAATGCTGTTTCAGCTCCCTTAAACCGATATTCCTTCACAAAGAACGGAACATATATTCCATCAATCAAGCAGATAAGGTACGGACAATCGGCTTTATCAAAAATATCGTTATCGAAAGCGAATGATATTTCACCTTTAATACCATGAGGTTTGATAAATTTACCGATTTTGAAAACTTCGTCTTCTTTAATCATACAGAGTCTAAGAGTCTTTTACTTTTTCTTTTGTCCGTTATTACGTGGGGGTTTACGTTGATTAAGTTCTTTCATATCAGATAATTTGATATCTGAATTACGTTTATCTATCTTGCGGTTTGATAGTTCGTATAAATCGACAAACAGCTTAGAATCATCAACTTCTTTATTCCACTGTATGTATGTTTTCTTCATGTGGTTAAGAACCAACCAAATAAGCTGATCTTTTTCTTTTCCTTCAGGATAATCAGATGCTATTGTAATTAGTTTTTCCAATGTTTTTCCATAATGCTTGAAATGCATTGTTGGACGGCTATACGCTACTTTTCCCGGTTTGGAATATAGATTTTCTTTTTTGATAATTTCGTAAGGGTAATCTATATCAAGACTAAAATCGGACATAATCGCCAGGTGATCCCATAGGATATGTTTAAAGTCGTTGACATCACGTAAGTGTGGAAACATATTACCCATTATATTGATAATGGTATTGGCACATTTGGTACGTTCATCTCTGTCTGTAATCGTCAGACAAAAATCGACCATATTTTGAATATTCCGTCCATATTCAGGAAGGGATAGTTTCTTTAATTGCGTATTGTAATTCATGCAAATATGTATGTAATAATAAAAAGAAAAGTCTATAAGAAAGTTTTTTTATAAGGTTTCAACCTATCGGGAATCCCTTTTTTGTAGTTCTTTAGTTCGACAAAGATAATAAAAAAAGTATCTCGTTTAGATTCGAGATACTTTTTTGTATTTGTTTTTAAGAAATTTATAGATTACTCTACACCGAATTCTTCTTCAGACCCTGTTTTAGATGCTAAATCGATAATTTGACGTCCCGGAGTAAATATTTCTTTATATTTTGCTTGATCATTAAGAAAAGTTATCACTTCTTTTACATCCTTGTCGTATTTTAATCCTTCAATATGTTCTCCTTTTTGGAAATAATAACGTTTCGCTATTTCCATGTTTATCAGTTTTTCTATTGTTTCCTTGAAATTATCCAGGTCTCTATCCAGATTTGGAACTAACTTGGCTTCCAAAGCTTTATATTCATCTGATGCTGTTTGTGAGTAACCTTCAAAATCCATCACTTCTTTTAAGGCTTTAAGACGTTTTTCACTTAAACCGTCATATTTAAAGTCTTTCTGAGATTTAACAAATTCTTTGAAATTAGTATAATCTTCATCACTGATGCCAAATGATTCGACAGGAGCTATCTTGTTATGATTTAAAGCCCAATTTGTGACCCAATCATTTATTACATATTGATTTATAAGATAATAGGTGATACTTGGTGTTTTCTGTACTTCTAACTTAATATCAGGTGTAACACCTCCACCGTCTCTGACTTCACGTCCTATTGCAGTTTTGAATACCGTAGTCAAGCTATCAGGAATACGACCGACACTGCCATCTTCATTTCTGTGTGTATAATCAATGGCTTGGATACAACGACCGCTTGGAATATAGTATTTCGAAGTTGTAACTTTCAGGCTGCCTCCATAGGGCAATTCACGGGGTGCTTGTACCAAACCCTTACCAAAGGTGCGTTGTCCGATAATTGCAGCCCTGTCTAAATCCTGCAATGCTCCGGATACAATCTCAGCAGCAGACGCAGAACCTCTGTCTACCATTACTGCCATAGGGATTGTGGTATCAATAGGATCAAGAGTTGTTCGGTATGTTCTGTCCCACTGTTTCATTTTGCCTTTAGTACTTAAAACGATTTCCCCTTTAGGTACGAAGAAATTTATGATCTGAATGGCTTCTTCCATTATTCCTCCACCATTACCTCTAAGATCGAGAATGAGCGAAGTTGCACCTTTACTCTTCAGGTCTAGAAATGCTTTCTTTACGTCTTGTGCGCACTTGTCTGTAAATCCGGTAAGGATGATATATCCGACATTGTTATCTAATAGTCCATAATAAGGCACTGAGGATATCTGTATATTCTCACGAACAAGCTTTACATCAAAAGGTTTCTTAACACCGGGACGTTCTATTTTGACTGTTATTTCAGTTCCAGCTTGTCCTTTTAGCCGACTTGTTACTTTGTTCGATAATGTTTTACCATATAGTTCGCCCGATACTTTATCAGCCTGAGTCATATCTTCGCCGTTGATGGCTAATATTATATCCCCTACTTTCAGTCCGCTTTTTGCCGCAGGCATACCTTCATAAGGTTCCACTACTACAACCATATCCCGTCCGTCAATGTTCCGATACGAAATCACAGCACCGACTCCTGCATATTCACCGGTTGTCAGAACCGTAAAATCAGAAACCTGTTCTTCCGTCATATAATCGGTATAAGGATCCAGACCTGCCAGCATATTGACAATCCCTGATTGTATTGTTTTTTCAACATTCAAAGTATCTACATAAAACATATCGAGCTGCTTCACTACAGAATTAAAAATCTCAATATTTTTATTTATCTCAAAGTAGCGTTTGTCTTCATTTTCTTTTTCCTTCTCCTGAGCTTGTACTCCGTAAAAGAAAAAGCTTGCACAAACAAGTAAGCCAAGTCCTTTTTTCATCTATAATATATATGTTAATATGTTATTTATTTTATTGTAATTCCGCTAATCATTCAATGTTTTAAGATTGTAACTTCTTATTGAAGTTATGCTTAATAAAGCAATAGATAGGTCTGATCCTCTGATATCCTATATACAAAGGCAAAGTAACAATTTTTTTTACAATTTGAAGATTCATTTTTGTTATATAATAATAAATCAAAGGGATGAAAAATTATCTATACCTAAAGAAAGGTTAAGCAAAGTGGATTCTATTTGGATGGGGTGTGATATAAGGAAAAAAGGAGGCTTAATAAATACTGTAATTATGATGTTACTTTTGTAACCTTTTTCAATAATCCAATCTTTACATAGGATTTAGCTTTTGTCTGAAAATCCCTTCATCGTGGGATAAAAGAGAAAAAGTGTCACCGTAAGCAATGTAGTTTTATAGATACTTTTGTTACCTTTTTATTCTTTGAAAAAAGTCAGAAAATCAAATATTTTCTGGTTGACTAAACAACTCTTTAGCAATATGAAACAGGTAGTCACTTTAAATCATTGATTTCGTAGATAATCTTGTTGAAATACTTGTTAAATCGAGCCTTCTTTCTTTTCTTTGTCTTATAAAATAATAAAACTAAAAAACTCATGTCAGATCAGGTGCAAATAAAAGATGTTCAGGATATTGTCATCCGATTTTCCGGAGATTCCGGCGATGGAATGCAGTTATCCGGAACATTATTTTCAAGTTTATCTGCAATACTTGGAAACCAAATAGCTACATTTCCCGACTTTCCGGCCGAAATCAGAGCTCCACAAGGTACATTAAGCGGAGTGTCGGGCTTCCAGATGCAGATAGGTAAAAGCGTTTATAATTCAGGTGGAAATACGGATGTTTTAATTGCCATGAACCCTGCTGCGTTGAAAGTCAATGCTAAACATGTGAAGAGTAATTCTGTCATTTTGATAGATACCGACTCTTTTACAAAAAGGGATCTGGAAAAAGCGGAATTCAAGACAGATACTCCTTTTGTTGAATTGAACCTAACTACACAGCAAATTGTAGCAGTACCTATTTCTTCTTTAACTAAAGATAGTCTGGCTGATTTTGATTTGGACATGAAAAGCAAGATCCGTTGCAAGAACATGTTTGCTTTGGGACTTGTCTGCTGGTTATTCAACAAGCCCATTGATGTTGTAAACGGAATGCTATCTACCAAGTTTTCGAAAAAACCGTTATTGGCACAAGCTAATCTTACGGTTTTAGCGAATGGCTATAATTATGGACAAAACCGTGATATGACAGTCACATCTTATAGAATAGAATCTCTGAATATGGAGAAAGGGTTTTATATGGATGTAAATGGAAATACCGCAACAGCATACGGACTCATTGCAGCAGCGGAGAAGGCTAATCTGCAATTATTCTTAGGCTCCTATCCTATAACTCCGGCTACAGATATTCTTCATGAATTGGTTAAGCGCAAAGAATTAGGCGTTAAAGTTGTACAAGCCGAAGATGAAATTGCTGGCGTTTGTACTGCTATAGGTGCAAGTTTTGCGGGAGACCTGGCTGTTACTTCTACATCAGGACCGGGCTTGGCTCTTAAAGGTGAAGCTATAGGCTTGGCTGTTATGGCCGAATTGCCATTGGTTATAGTAGATGTTCAGAGAGGGGGTCCATCAACAGGATTACCAACAAAAACAGAACAGACCGATCTTCGTCAGGCATTGTACGGAAGAAATGGTGAAAGCCCTATTGTTGTGGTTGCGGCAACTAGTCCTACTAATTGTTTTGATTCTGCATATTGGTCTTCAAAAATAGCATTAGAACATATAACTCCGGTTATATTGCTCACCGATAGCTATATAGCAAATGGAGCTTCGGCTTGGAAAATTCCCGATTTGAAGAATTATCCCTCAATAAAGCCTCATACTATCGACCAATATAAAGGTAATGAATGGAATGTCGCTGCACGTGACGAAAACACTTATGCCAGATATTGGGCAGCTGCCGGCACTGCAGGTTTTACTCATCGAATAGGTGGACTCGAAAGAGATTACAATACGGGAGCAATCTCAACAGATCCGGATAATCACCAGAAGATGGTTGATACAAGGAAAAACAAGATTGCAAAAATAGCGGACTTTATTCCCGAACAAATTGTTTTGGGGGATGAATCGTCCGAAACTCTGGTTGTTGGTTGGGGTGGAACATACGGGCATTTGCGTGAAGCTGTAGAGTTGATGAACAGAGATGGAAAAAAGATTGCGTTATCTCATTTCTGTTTTATTAGTCCGTTGCCTAAGAATACCGAGACTATTCTACGAAAATATAAGAAGATAATTGTAGCAGAGCAAAATAACGGACAATTTGCCGGATACCTTGCTGAACAGTTTTCAAACCTACCTATCTCAAAATATAATGTTGTGAATGGACAGCCTTTTGAAGTAAGTGATTTGGTTGAGTTTTTCACTAAAGAGATTGAATAATAAACATGGATACAATATTAAAACAAGCTCCTCACGAAACAAGAGATTATAAAAGTGATCAGTATGTACGTTGGTGTCCCGGGTGCGGAGATCATGCTATACTTACCTGCCTGCATAAAGCAATGGCTGTATTGCAATTGGAACCACATCAGGTTGCGGTTATATCGGGGATCGGATGCTCCTCTCGTCTTCCTTATTATATGAATACTTATGGTTTTCATACTATCCACGGACGAGGTGCAGCTGTGGCTACAGGCGTAAAAGTGTCAAAACCCGAATTATCGGTTTGGCTTGCAACAGGAGACGGAGATAGCCTTGCTATCGGCGGTAACCATTTTATACATGCAGTAAGACGTAATGTTGATATTAATATTTTATTATTGAACAATAAAATTTATGGGTTGACCAAAGGGCAATACTCTCCTACCTCGGATAGAGGATTTGTTTCAAAATCATCGCCTTATGGTACGGTTGAAGACCCTTTTCATCCAATAGAACTAGCATTAGGTGCAAGAGGGATGTTTTTTGCCCGTTGTATAGATGTTGATCTTAAAAACACATCGAATATCTTTGTCGAAGCCGAAAAGCATAAGGGCACATCTGTTGTGGAGATACTGCAAAATTGTGTAATATTTAATGATAATATTCACAAAGAAATTGTAGATAAATCATATCGGGATGATCGTACCATTATGTTGAAACAAGGCGAGAAAATGATTTTCGGAACCAATATGGATAAGGGGATTGTTCAAGACGGGTTTAATCTGAAAGTGGTAACTATCGGACAAGATGGTTATACAATGGAAGATATTCTTGTACATGATGCTACAACTCCTGACAATACATTACACCAAAAACTAGGGTTGATGGATCCTAAAAATGGTTTTCCTTTGGCGTTAGGTATTATCAGAAATGTTAAAGGATTGTGTTACGACCAGGAAGTAGACAGACAGGTAAAAGAAGTACAATCTCATAACAAGACCCGTTCATTGCACGATTTGCTGATGAAAGGTGAAGTTTGGGAAGTAAAGTAAATCGGGTTTTGTTCAATTTCAGTTTTCTTGATTTCGAATATTCGAATATATTTCATATTTTTAAATTTCATGAATCAAACAAACATATATGACAAATCAAGAAAAATATGATTTACTGGCAGAAGGTGGGCAAAATTTATCTTCGGGAATGGCAGTGATTCCTACCCATGATGTAAATTTTGAACCTGCTTTGATAGAAAAAGCTTTAATAAGTAACAAACATTTCAAATTGAAGGCCTTTTCTCCTATTCAAGATTTCGGTTTGGGAGAAAAAGCCTTTAATGCTCAAATAGAGTACGATGAAAATACATATAGTATAAATCTTTATTTAGATTTAGTCACTAATCTCAATCTGCATGAATATAGATTCGGTAATAATGTAGAGCAGGAATTAATTGAACTAGCGACACAGCAAAAATATTTTGTTGGAGTATCCATGTCTTTTAGTGATGATATACTGAAATCATTTCATTTACAGCTAAAAGTTTTAAATGCCATAGTACCGGATGCTTCACTGTGTGTAGATTTCATGTCTTTGAAATTACTTTCTCCTCAATGGCTGGCAATGACGGCTAAGTCCATGATTCCTCCGTCTCCCGATTATCTTTATACGATACATGCTGTATATAATGACGAACCAGATGGAACACGTCATTATTGGTTACATACACATGGATTGCATCGTTGTGGTTCTGTCGAATTGGAAATGGTAGATATTACCCAATATCCGGAAGAGATGAATACGATGTTAAACATGGCTGCAAAAAGACTGCTAAACGGATCTATTGCTGAGCAAGGACGTTTCATGATCGGATATGATGGTATGGGCATAGATCTTTGCTGGTTACGCTGGGAAAAGGCTCTTAAAGACTTTGCTGATGATGTTATTGGTGGATTTAACGACCGTAAAGATGATAATGATATACATGCCGAGCCTGTAGGTGTGTTATATGCAGTACAAGAAGGTAATATGTCTTCTCCTGAAATATATGGTGCAACATTGGCCGAGAATCCAATTTATTACATATCTAATGAAGAAACCTATCGGATGAGCTGCCTTGCTAAAGAACGCTTTGCTTTTTATACTGAACTTTTCAAGACACACGCCCCGAAAGAAGAGAAAAAGTCTTTTCTTTCGAAAATATTCGGTTCGGGAAAGCCTGAAGAGTCCGAATCATCTTGGCGTTTCTTGGTGAAATTAGGATTACATGTTGATAATGATAAATCGGGCAGTGAAAAAGAACATCTCTGGTATGACGTATTGTCAATTGAAGGAGATAAGATAACAGGACGGTTACTGAATCAACCTTATTGGATATCAAGACTGAATGAAGGAGATATCAAAATATATCCTTTAGAGTTATTGACCGATTGGTTAATTTATGGACCCGAAAGTACATATACATCGGACACTATCTACGAATTGGGGTATAAATAAAGTTTGCTGTTACTATACTTAAAAACAAAGAAAGGAAAGCTAATTTTAGCTTTCCTTTCTTTGTTTTTATTTAGGGCTTACGCTAATGTATTCTCAATCCATTTGCGGGCATTGATAAATGCTTCCATCCATGGAGTAACATCATCCCTACGGTTCTCAAAAGGATAGTATGCACATTGCCAAGGGAATATTGCACGTTCAGGGTGAGGCATAATTGCCAGATGTCTACCATCTTCCGAGCAAACAGCAGCTGTGTTGTAATCCGATCCGTTTGGATTCCCGGGATATGTATCATAGATGTATTTACCTACAATATTGTACGCCGATTCTTCTTCGGGTAAGATGAAACGTCCTTCTCCATGAGCAACCCATACACCTAATTTACTACCAGACAACGAACCAAACATGACCGAATTATTCTGAGGTATTTCAACACTTAAGAATGTTGATTCGAATTTGTGTGAAATGTTATGATCCATTCGAGGTTTTACTGAACGGTTTGGAAATACCAATTCTAATTCCATCATCAGCTGACAGCCGTTACAAACACCAAGGCTGAGTGTATCTGTACGCTTATAGAACTTTTCAAGAGCATTTTTAGCTTTGTCATTAAACATGAAGCTGCCTGCCCATCCTTTTGCCGATCCCAAAACATCAGAGTTGGAAAAACCTCCACAAAATACAATAAGGTTTATATCTTCGAGTGTTTCACGTCCTGACGCTAAGTCTGTCATATGTACATCTTTCACATCAAAGCCGGCAAGGTAGAGTGTATAAGCCATCTCTCGCTCTCCGTTCGTCCCCTTCTCTCTGATAATCGCAGCCTTGATACCCGAACTGCCTTCGCGGTTTGGCGTAATTTCAAGATTGGATAATCGTCCACTGAATGATGGGTTGATCTTGTACTGTACAGGTTGATTCTTATAGTTGTCGAAACGGGATTTGGCACAGTCTTCCCCACTCTGTTTTCTGTCTAGTAGATAAGAAGATTCGTACCATATATCGCGAAGTTCATCAATATCAAATTCTTCATAGAACTCATCTTTCTGAATTGTCAGTTTACGGGTTTCTGTGGGTCTTGCTACAATAGCATATCCAATACCATAATCATCCAGAATCTTTTCTACCAAATGGTGATGCTTTACCTGAATCAATACACCTGGATTTTCAGAGAACAAAACTTTTACGATATCAGCATTGTGCAATTTATCCAGACGTGCTTCAAGTCCTCCCTGAGGGTTCGCAAAACACATTTCTAACATTGCAGTAACCATACCTCCATCGGATATATCATGTCCGGCAAGAATCAGACCCCGGTCAAGAAGCTCTTGTACACATCCAAAAGCATTCTTAAAGTATTCGGGATCCCGTACAGTCGGAACTTCTTCGCCTAGCTTACTCATCGTTTGAGCAAGAGCCGAGCCTCCCAGCTTAAATGTATCGAAAGAGAAATCTATATAATATAAATAAGTTCCTTTTATATAAGCTAATACGGGAGATACTATCTTGCGTATATTCTTAACTTCTGCTGCTGCCGATATAATAACTGTTCCCGGTGCATATACCTTGTCGTCTCCGTACTTTTGAGTCATTGATAAAGAATCTTTTCCGGTAGGAATATTGATTCCCAGATCACAGGCAAAAGCAGAACATGCTTCAACAGCATTATAAAGACGAGCATCTTCTCCCGGATTACGGCAGGGCCACATCCAGTTTGCGCTTAAGGATACACTCTTCAATCCTTCTTCCAGCGGAGCAAAGACGATGTTTGTCAAAGCCTCTGCTATCGCAATAACAGATCCGGCTTCCGAATCAACCATTGCTACTTGTGGTGCATGTCCGATTGAAGTAGCAATACCCGACCGTCCTCTATAATCCAAGGCCACAGCACCCAAATCACTCAAAGGAAGCTGTATCTCACCCTGACATTGTTGACGGGCAACTTTACCTGTTACAGAACGATCGACCTTATTGGTCAACCAGTCTTTACATGCAACAGATTCCAATTGAAGAACATTTGTCAGATGCTTTCTTACGCTTACCAGTTTATAGTCCGGATTTGCATAATATTCATCTACAGTGCTGTCTGTCATGATTGTTTTAGGAGCTTTCCCGAAGAAATCCTCCAAGCTCAAATCAATTGGTCGTTTTCCATCAGCTTGTTCAAAAACAAACTTCATATCGTTGGTTGTTTCTCCAACCACATACATCGGAGAACGTTCCCGATCGGCTATTTTTTGTATAGTTTCAATCGTTTCGGATGGAACAAGCATTCCCATTCTCTCCTGACTTTCGTTACCTACAATTTCTTTAGATGATAAGGTTGGATCTCCAACCGGTAACTGTGAAACGTCTATCTTTCCTCCTGTATATTCGACAAGTTCTGATAAGCAATTAAGATGTCCACCTGCACCATGGTCATGTATCGATACTATGGGGTTTTTATCTCCTTCAGATAAAGTACGAATAACATTCGAAACACGTTTTTGCATTTCGGGGTTGGCTCGCTGTACAGCGTTCAATTCAATTCCGCTTGAATATTGACCTGTATCCACTGAAGATACAGCTCCTCCGCCCATTCCTATACGGTAGTTGTCACCTCCTAAAAGAACAACTTTTTCTCCCGGTTCCGGTTCATTTTTTATAGCATCGCGTTTATTGGCAAATCCGACACCTCCGGCAAGCATTATCACTTTATCATAAGCAAACTTTTTACCGTTTTCGAAGTGTTCAAGGGTCAAGACTGAACCACAAATAAGAGGCTGTCCGAATTTGTTTCCAAAATCAGATGCACCATTTGACGCTTTTATCAATATTTCTTCCGGAGTTTGGTACAACCAATCTCTTTCGGGCATTGTTTGCTCCCATTCACGACCTTCTTTTGTCCGAGGATAAGAGGTCATATAAACAGCAGTACCGGCAATAGGTAAAGAACCTTTTCCTCCACCCAATCTGTCCCGGATTTCGCCTCCGGTACCTGTTGCAGCACCATTAAATGGCTCTACTGTTGTGGGAAAGTTATGAGTCTCGGCTTTTAGAGAAATAACCGATTTTATTTGTTTAGTTTCGAAATAGTCCGGTTTGTCTCCACTTGCCGGAGCAAATTGTTCTATTTCTGGGCCATCATTGAAAGCAACATTGTCTTTATAAGCAGATACAAGCTTATTTAAGTTGGTATTCGCTGTTTTCTTAATTAACTGAAATAATGTACTTTCTTTTTCCTCTCCATCAATAATAAATGTACCGTTAAATATTTTGTGGCGGCAATGTTCAGAATTGACTTGAGAGAAACCGAACACTTCACTGTCCGTTAATTTTCGATCTAGCTTTTTACTAAGATCATTCAGATAATCTATTTCCTCAGAACTAAGCGCAAGACCTTCCTTCTCATTGTAAGCTGCTATATCTTCAATTTCAATGATAGGGTCAGGAGTTTTGTTTATTGTAAACAATTCTTGTCCAAGACCATTGTATATTTGTTGCAACATAGGGTCATAAGTAGAATCTTTATCTCCCGCAAAGAACTCTTCTATACGAATAATGCCGATGATACCCATATTTTGAGTGATTTCAACGGCATTTGTACTCCAGGGAGTAATCATTTCTTTACGAGGCCCGACAAAGTATCCTTCTATACTCGAGGATTCGACCTGATTTGCTTCACCGAATAGCCATTTTAATTTGGAGATATCGGCTGTGTCGATAACCGACAAGGACTGGACTGCAATTATGTTTTTTGCTGAATTAAGGAAAAAAGAGATCATACTTTGATTAAGATATATTATCACTTTACTAATCTGCGATCAAAGTTAATGAAAAGAATATAACAAATAAAGACTATTCTGATATTTCGATCTTAAAAAAGTAAGGTCTCTGACCTTTTATTGACTTTGCAAGCATAAATGCAACAGACAGTTATCATTTTTAAATGTGTCAATAAATACTTTCTCTTACTTAAAAGGTTGATAATAAATTATTACCAACCTCTTTTGCCTGTCGAAAGATGTCCTATCTTATTTCTTTTTATCATCATCGAGAATATCGCTTGCTTTTTGAGCAACATCTCTGGCTGTGCGTTTTGCTTGTATAGTTATATCTTCAACTTTGTCTTCTATTTTGTCTGAATATTCGCGAGCCTTCTTTGAAAATGTATCAAACAGAGATTTAGCTTGCCCTTTCAGATCCGAATACTTTTCTTTAAAGAATTTTTCCCAATCTATTTCGATTCCTTCTTTATCCATAAAGTCTTTGACTACTTTCATCGCTTTAATAGACTGTTCTTCGCTTAATCCGGCTTCTTCCTGTAATCGTTTGAGTAGGTTTTCCATAATGTTATCTGCTTTTTAGTTCTATGATAAATAACGTAAAATATGGTAATATAGTTTATATAAGTGTTCAATATTTATTGGAATGATTCTGAAAAAAGCGATCTTTGTTAAAACCTAAAACTAAAATATACAATGGATAAGATTTCAAGTAAGCCTTTTTTCATCAGTAATCAAGAACCTGTTTATACTATAGATAAAGGTGTGACCCGTCAGTTTATAGGATACACTAATGATTTGATGACCGTGAAAGTAATGTTTGAAAAAGGAGCTATAGGATACGTACACAAACATGTACATACACAATCGGCTTATATTGCTGCTGGAAAATTTGAAGTAATGATCAATGGCGAAACAAAAGTACTGATAGCCGGAGATGGTTTTCTTGCCGAATCTAATATAGAGCATGGCGTTGTGTGTCTTGAGAGTGGGATTATCATTGATACATTTACTCCTATCCGTGAAGATTTTTATGAGACCATAAAAGAATAAGCTGCATAGAGCAGCTTATTCTTTTTATTCTTCATTCTCCAAACATATCTTTAAAATCAACCACTTCCTTTCCTGGTAGAATTTGATTTAGGACTATACCTATAATGGAAGCTAAAGCCATACCTTCGAGTGAAAAATGGCTGCCTACATGTATTGCTGCTCCTCCGATGCCGATCACTAGTATTACTGACGCTATGATAAGATTACGTTTCTGGGAAAAATCTATTTTATTTTCGACAAGCATACGTAATCCGCTTGATGCGATAATACCGAATAGCAGAATTGATACCCCGCCCATTACAGGAGTAGGGATGGATGATAAAAGAGCTGCAACCTTTCCGCAAAAACCGAAAAGAATGGCAAATATAGCTGCACCGATAAACAAATAAATGCTGAAAGCTTTCGTTATAGCCAGTACACCGATATTTTCGCCGTAAGTTGTCACTGGAGGTCCTCCTATAAAAGAAGCTATAACTGATGCGACACCATCTCCCAGCATCGAACTGTCTAATCCCGGATCAGCAAGCAGGTCTTTTTCAACAACCTTACTTAATACCAATTGATGTCCGATATGTTCAGCAATAGGAACAATGGCAACCGGAACCATCAATAGAAATACTTTCCACGTAAAATGAGGTGTAAAATGGATGAATGGCACTTCGAAAGGAGGAACCTGAAACCAAGGAGCATCTATCACCTGCTGAAAATCGACAATATTCATTATCACGGCAAAAATATATCCTCCTATAATCCCCATTAAAACAGGTACTACACTGAGAAAGCCTCGTGTGAATATCGCAAATATTATAGTAATAAGTAAAGTTACGAGCCCGACCAGTACATAGTTAATGTCGTATCCTCCATCATGGTTGGTAACCATACTTACCGCAACTGATGAAAGTCCGAGTCCGATAACCATAATTACTGGGCCTACAACAATAGGAGGCAATAATTTCATTAGCCATTTAGTACCCGTTTTGGCAATAACAAGAGCCATTATAGCATAAACCAGACCAACCATAAAACTCCCCATCATTATACCGGCAAACCCATCAAAGGCTTTAGTCGCAATAATGGGGTTGATAAAGGCAAAAGAAGATCCTAAGTAAGAAGGAACCTTCCCTCTTGTTACTACAATAAAGGCCAGAGTTCCCAATCCGCTCGAAACAAGCGCAACAGCCGGACTCATACCCGTTAGTGCAGGAACCAGTACTGTGGCTCCAAACATCGCAAATAAATGTTGAATACTCAGTAAAAACCACTGAGTTAACTTGGGCTTATCTTTAATGCCCAGAACAATTTTGTCAGATGAACTCATACTCTACTCTCAATTACTATTTTTATGGTAAAAATTTAGGCTTTTTTAGGTCTTCATAAAAAAGGAAGCACCAATAACAGGCACTTCCTCTAGAATAATAAACTATAATATCTGCTTAAACTTATTCAAAAATAAGTCAGCCTGATCTTTTGTTAAGCACAACGGCGGCAATAACCTGAAAACATTGGTACCGGTTGCACCCGTGAATATTTTTTCTTCAAAAAGAAGTTTGGTTCGCTTTTCTTTGATGGGTTCATCTAATTCTATACCTATAATGAGACCTCTTCCTCTTACTTCTTTTACTTTAGGTAATTTCTTCAATTCTGAGATCAGATAATCTCCTATCGTTTTGGCGTTCTCTATTAGATTCTCTTTCTTGAATATGTCAAGAACCGCTATTGCTGCCGCACAAGCCAGATGATTTCCTCCGAACGTTGTACCTAGCTGCCCATAAACTGCTTTAAACATAGGATTGATTAAGACGGCAGCCATCGGAAAACCGTTTCCTATACCTTTTGCTACCGTTATTAGATCAGCCTCGATTCCTGTATATTGATGGGCGAAGAATTTTCCGCTGCGTCCGTATCCTGATTGTATCTCATCCAGAATCAATATTGTACCTGTTTCAGTACAAATATCTCTGAGTTGTTTTAGAAATTCATCATGGGGTATATGTATGCCTGCAACACCTTGAATTCCTTCTATGATTACAGATGAGTATTCTTTTGTTTCGAGTTCTTTTTTTACAAACTCAATATCATTGAACGGAGCAAAAGTTGTATTACCTGATTGATTTACCGGAGCACTATAAGCCGGTATATCGGTAACAGCTACAGTAACAGATGTACGTCCGTGAAATGCTTTACGGAAAGCAAGCACTTTTTTTCGTCCATTATGAAAAGATGCCAGCTTTATAGCATTTTCATTGGCTTCGGCTCCCGAGTTGATCAAAAATAGTTCGTAATCGGGGTAACCGCATTGCTCTCCTAGTTTCTGTGCCAATTCTTGTTGTAATTTATTTATTACTGAATTGGAATAAAATCCGAGTTTATTTAATTGATCAGTTATCTTTTCCACATAATAAGGATGAGTATGACCAACCGAAATAACGGCATGACCTCCATATAGATCCAAATACTTGTTGCCTTTATCATCATATACATAGCAACCTTCTCCTTTTACGATATTTAAATCGAATAATGGAAATACATCGAATAGTTTCATATCTTGCTTTTATAATTTAGGTCTTAGACCTCTTTCTGTTTATTTTTAAAAAAGGTAACAAAAGTTGCAGATAAATTGCATTTCTTCTGTTGTATCCTTTTTAATTTATAGAGAGCATCCTACTATCTCTACCGCTTTTTTGTATAGATAAAAAATTGATACTTATTCTGTTTGACGAACCAACCTAGTTCATGCTATTATTCGTCAAAACCTCATTAATCATTTCTACAACTCGCTCCCGTCGGATGATGTACATACCCAAGCGATCCGCCGAGACTCCATCTTTTAGTTTATAAGTATACACAGGATGCCCATTTTCTTCTTTTATCTCAAAACATCTGAAACTTATATTTTCATTTACTTTCAGTTCTTCGGCAGCTTCTACGATATGCGTGGAAATTACAAAAAATGAGCTCTTGATCTGAGCAAATGCCGAGACAATGGCTAAAGTACCATCATAGGCATCTTTTACATTGGTGCCTCTGAATAATTCATCGAAAATCACTAACATATTACTATTTGTTTTCAACCGTTTAGCAACATGCTTAACCCTTAATACTTCTGCATAGAAATGGCTGTATCCCGATTCTAGATTATCCGAGATATTAATTGTTGTGCATAATCCCGATATCAGACTCATTCTGAAACTATTTGCGGGAACAGGAAAGCCTGCATGTGCCAAATACACAGCAACACCCAATGATTTCAGAAATGTTGATTTTCCTGCCATATTCGGGCCTGTTACAAATAATAGATTCGAGTCCTTTCCAAATTCAATATCATTAGATACAGCATTAGTCACAAAAGGATGAAATAGTTTTTCTGCTTTTAGACAATTCTCTGATTGCGGAAGAACCTCAGGATAACAGAATTTGTATTCCTGAGCAGCCTTTGCTATAGCCAGATAAGCATCATATTCATAAATTAATTCGAAAATAAATTGAAGGTTTCTTTGTTGCGAATACCTGAATATGTAATTATACTCTGCTATATCATAAGCTTTTATATCTTTTATATCAAGTAAGACTTTCATTTCAGGAATACTCAATATACTGAATACTTTTTCATTGTTTTTCAGAAAAAGATTAGGACATGCTCCCTCTGATTTCACTTCTAATTCTTTGCAAAATTTGTATAGTTTCTGCAATATGGAAATGATAGATTTTACACCTTTTTCAACGACAAAATAATTTTCGCTTGATCTTAACTTGTTCAATAACTGATTATTTATCGGACGCCATATTTTAGTCGGACGTCTCAAAGAATATTCTCTATGCTTCTGATAATATTCGGCAAAACTGAGAGTATCCTTATCTATATCAAGATCTATCGGCAGATGATCTTGGAAAAAAGAAATAGCATCTTTTCTATCGTTTATAGCATCGAGATCTGTCAGCGGAACAGATAAAAACTGATGAAGTTTACTCTGTCCTCCCTTACATGTAGTAAAGTCAAACAACCCGAAAATAGATTTAGAATCTTGACTTGCTGCAAAAATATCCAAATCTTTCTTTGTCTGTATATCAACCTCGAATGCCATATTGTATAGTTTAAGTAAATAAAACGAACTAAGGATTCAGACCTGTAAGTAAAGCTGCCAAAGTCTGTTATAAACTAAAATAATATTTATCTTAGACCAAAGCTGGTCTGATACCTTAAAAAGCAGATGCTTTTAATGCTAATCCTTCTTTTTCACTCAGACCAAACATCAGATTCATATTGTGAACAGCCTGTCCCGATGCTCCTTTTACGAGATTGTCAATACAAGAGAGTATCAGAAGCTTATTTCCGTGCTTTTCAAGATATAATACACATTTATTAGTATTAACTACTTGTTTGAGATCCGGATTTTTATCTGAGACGATTACAAACGGACTTTCTTTGTAATAATCTAGATACAATTTTTCGGCATATTCCACACTTTCTTCAAAATTTAAATACACAGATGCAAAAATACCTCTTGTAAAGTTTCCCCTAACGGGTATAAAGTTAATATCTTCCGAGAAATTATGCTGCAAATGGAGCAACGATTGCTTTATTTCTGTCAGATGTTGATGTTCGAATGCCTTGTATACCGATATATTGTTCTCTCTCCAGCTGAAATGCGATGTTGCACCCGGTTTTACTCCTGCTCCCGTTGATCCCGTTATTGCATTTACATGTACTTCCGAGTTCAGAAGCTGTGCTTTTGCCAATGGTAGCAAAGCTAATTGAATAGCTGTTGCAAAGCATCCCGGATTGGCTATTCGAGAAGCTTTCTTTATTTCGTTTTTATTTAGTTCCGGCAGCCCGTATACAAAACTGTGCTCCGAAGACTCTTTTCTGTAATCAGTGGATAAGTCTATTAATCTGAGATTTGATGGGATTTCATTTGCTTCCAGAAACTTCTTTGTATCTCCATGTGCGGTACAGAAAAACAATACATCTATTTTATTGTATGGGAGTTGATCTGTAAAAAGCATATCGGTTTCACCGAGTAAACCTCCATGAACATCAGTCAGCTTATTTCCGGCATTACTGGTACTGTTAACAAAGACAAGTTCTACTTGCGGATGATTGATCAATAGTCTGATCAGTTCTCCTGCAGTATATCCTGCCCCACCTATAATTCCTGCTTTTATCATCATTATTGTATTTTCAAGTTATAATAAACTCATGTTATGATATTTATCATATAAACAAATAGGTTTGATACCTTATTCTCCATTTTTCTTCTGAACCGCATGATATATTTTGTTCGGAATAGAATAAATCTTCGTAAAGCCTTTTGCATCATCCGATGTCCATGCTTTATTAACCTCTCCATATTCTCCAAAGTCAGCTTTCATCAAGTCATAATCACTTTCTACACCGACAAGGGTATAATGATACGGTTTCAGTTCCACAATTACTTTACCCGTTACATTCCGTTGAGAGCTTTCTAGCATAGCTTCAATGTCACGCATAACAGGTTCAAGATATTGAGCCTCGTGAAGAAACATTCCATACCAGTTACCAACCTGATCCTTCCAATATTGCTGCCATTTAGATAAAGTATGCTTTTCCAACATCTTATGTGCATTAATGATAACAAACGGAGCAGCAGCTTCAAAACCTACACGACCTTTGATACCAATGATAGTGTCACCGATATGCATATCTCGTCCTATAGCATAAGCTGATGCCAGTTCTTCAACCTTGTTGATGGCTTCTATCTTATTATTATATTTTACTCCATTTATTCCACTTATCTCTCCGTTTATAAAATCTAGAGTTAAAGTTTCGGAACCATTTTTTTGTAATTGAGAAGGATACGCACTTTCGGGTAAAGTCTGGTTGGATTTGAGAGTTTCCTTGCCACCAATACTTGTAC
Source organism: Indolivaga capnocytophagoides (assembly GCF_036511535.1). Classification (GTDB taxonomy): domain Bacteria; phylum Bacteroidota; class Bacteroidia; order Bacteroidales; family Dysgonomonadaceae; genus Dysgonomonas_A; species Dysgonomonas_A capnocytophagoides. The sequence continues at coordinate 954,497 of NZ_AP028867.1, forward strand.
CCCAGAGACCCTTATTGATAGAATATTCCATCTTGGTGAAGTCTGCTTCATATCCGTGCTTTTTCAGATAATCTATTTCATATTCACGGGTAAGAATCATATCTCGGGTTGGAGTAATAATTTCGATTCCGGGAGCTAATACATCGAATGTCAGATCAAAACGCACCTGATCGTTTCCAGCACCCGTACTTCCGTGAGCAACAGCATCTGCTTCTATTGCTTTTGCATAATTGATAATAGCTATAGCTTGAAAAATACGCTCCGAACTAACGGAGATAGGATATGTACCATTTCGTAATACATTTCCGAAGATCATGTATTTGATACTTTTCTCGTAATACTCCTGAGTTACATCAAGAGCTACATGCTTTACAGCCCCCAGCTTATAAGCTTTTTCTTCTATTATTTTCAGTTCGGCCTCCGAAAAACCGCCTGTATTAGCAATGGCTGTATATACATCATATCCTTTTTCTTCTGATAAGTATTTGGCGCAGAACGATGTGTCCAAACCTCCGCTAAATGCTAAAACAACTTTCTTTTTCATCTTTGTTTATTTTTTGTAAGAGCAAGAGCTTAAAATACAAAAGGTGATTCATATTCTAAACTTTTGTTCGTTTATTTAGAGGGTCTCAGACCCTTTTCTTCTTTTCGTATTTTTTTGACAAGTTCTTTTATTATGGGCTTGTCTTTGTGCGTCTCCGGATCGTAAAGCATCGCTGTGCATATGCAGTATTTGCGATCAGTACGTTCCAGGACATCATGATTTTTACAGCCTTGACATCCACGCCAGAATGCTTCATCATCAGTTAACTGGGCAAATGTGACGGGAACATATCCCAATTCGGTATTTATTTTCATGACAGCAGCCCCTGATGTAAGACCAAAAACTTTTGCCTCAGGATAGCGAGCTCTACATAGAGCAAAAGCCATTTGCTTAATTTTTTTAGCTAAACCATGTCCTCTGAATTTGTCAACTACAATTAACCCCGAGTTTGCAACAAACTGTTTGTTACCCCAAGTTTCTATATAACAAAATCCGGCAAATTCATCTCCTGCCAATGCAATTATGGCTTTGCCTTCTTTCATTTTTAATTCCACATATTCCGGCGATCTTTTAGCAATACCAGTTCCGCGGACTTTGGCCGCAGCTTCTATTGTATCCAATATCGTCTGAACATATCTGATATGTTCTTCAGTGGCAATGTTGATAGTAATATCTACATCAACCCCTATTTTTTGTTCTGTTTCCATCTTTTTATCGATCGATAAAATATTGTTGATCATTGAATATTTGGTATAAACATAGATAGAGATGTAATTACATCTTCTCTACTTACATTTTCTTTGGGTATTAATAATATTGTATCATCTCCGGCTACAGTACCGAGTATAGTACGGGTTGCTTTGTGATCTATTTCTCCGGCAATAGCCATTGCATATCCCGGCCGAGTTTTGATAACAGCTAAGTGACCTGAAAATTCTATACTGATAAATCCATAAGCAGACAGACCACCTCTTTCTCCCAATATATGACTATCAATCGAATTTTCCGTCAATTGATAAGCATATCCTCCAGATGTAGTAGGTGCTTTGACGATCTTCATCTCCTTAATATCTCTGGATAGTGTCGCCTGAGTCACATCATATCCCTTGCTTATCAATATATTAAGGAGTATATCCTGACTGGTTACATCGGTAGAAAGAATTGCGTCTTTAATTGCCTTGTGTCTGTTTTTTTTACTCATGTCCTGAATAATTATACAATATTGATGCAAATTTATACATAAAAAATGTATAAACTATGTTTTTCAATT